>NZ_JAPKFM010000001.1:0-430630 GCF_026262595.1 Gordonia aquimaris
GCAGATGCCCACCCCAATCCCTGAGGAGCGAGCTTGCGAGCGTCACGAAGGGTCAACCCAGCAGGACCGCATACCCCGGCTTGATCACGTCGTCGATCAGCGCGAGTCGTTCGTCGAAGTGGATGAACGCCGACTTCATCGCGTTGACCGTGAACCGTTCGAAATCGGCCCAGCCGTAGCCGAACTGCTCCGCGAGCCGCAAGAACTCCTTGCTCATCGTGGTGTCGCTCATCAACCGGTTGTCGGTGTTCACCGTGACCCGGAAACGAAGGCGGGCCAGCACGTTGAACGGATGATCGGCCATCGAGGCGACAGCTCCGGTCTGCACATTGGAGCTGGGACACAACTCCAATGGGATGCGTTTGTCGCGGACGATGTCGGCAACTTGCCCGAGCTCGGCACCGGTGAAGCTCTCGGCGGTGAGGTCCGCACCAGGAGGCAGCACGATGTCGTCGATGACCCGCACACCATGACCGAGCCTGTCGGTACCGCAGAACGCGATCGCTTCATGGATCGACGGCAGACCGAACGCCTCGCCGGCGTGAATGGTGAACGGAGCGTTGTTGGCCCGCATGAACTCGAACGCATCGAGATGCCGCGTCGGCGGATTGCCCGCCTCGGCCCCGGCGATGTCGAAACCCGCGACGCCGGCGTCGCGGAAACGCACCGCCAACTCCGCGATCTCGCGCGACCGCGCGGCATGACGCATCGCGGTGACCAGGCATCGCACGATGATCGGGCGTCCCGCCTCGGCCGCTTCCCGCTCACCTGCCGCGAATCCGTCGAGTACTGCCTGGACCACCTCGTCGAGCGTCAAACCCTGTTCGAGGTGTTGTTCGGGCGCATAGCGCACCTCGGCATACACCACCCCGTCGGCCGCGAGGTCCTCGACGCACTCGCGGGCCACCCGGGTCAGCGCGGCGGGCGTCTGCATCACGGCGACTGTGTGCGCGAACGTTTCCAAATAGCGCTCCAGTGAGCCGCTGTCGGCCGCGTCGCGAAACCATTCGGCGAGTTCGTCCGGATCGTCGGCCGGCAGCTCGCCATAGCCGGTTTCCCGCGCCAATTCGAGCACCGTGCTCGGTCGTAGACCGCCGTCGAGATGGTCGTGCAGCAGCACCTTCGGGGCCAGCCTGATGTTGGGCAGATCCAGCGGCCGTCCCGGCCCGAGGTCGGTCGCCCGATTCGAAGCGGGCACTTGCGCGGTCGTCATGCACCGACGGTAACGCGATCGACGATCAGGGGCGCGGGCTCGCCCGGCGCGTCGCCCACCGTGACCGCGGCGCGCAACGCGGCCCGCGCCGGCGCGAACCGTTCGGCGGTCTGCGTGTGCAGAGTGAACAGCGGATCGCCCCGACGCACCCGATCCCCGGGCTTGGCGTGGATGGTGACGCCCGCCTCGGCCTGCACGGCCGCACCCGGCACCGCACGTCCCGCTCCGAGACGCCACGCCGCGATCCCGACATCCCAGGCGTCGAGACCGACGACCACGCCCGAGTGCTCGGCCGTGACGGTGTCGGTGTGGTCGGCGACCGGCAGCGGCGCATCCGGGTCGCCGCCCTGGGCGGCCACCATCGCCCGCCACACATCCATGGCCTTGCCGTTGGCGAGGTTGACCGCCGGGTCCACCTCGCCGAGCCCCGCCGCGTCGAGCATCTCCCTGGCGAGCGCCACAGTCAGCTGCACCACATCATCCGGGCCGCCACCCGCGAGCACCTCGACCGACTCGGCCACCTCGAGCGCATTGCCCGCGGTCAGCCCCAACGGCGTGTTCATGTCGGTGAGCAGCGCGCGGGTGGTGACCCCGGCCGATTCACCGAGCTCGACCATCGTCTCGGCCAGTTCCCTGCTGAGCTGCTCGGTCTTCAGAAAGGCCCCGCTGCCGAACTTGACGTCCAGGATCAGCGCACCGGTGCCCTCGGCGATCTTCTTCGACATGATCGAACTCGCCAGCAGCGGAATCGACTCCACCGTCGCGGTGACATCACGAAGCGCGTAGAGCCGGCGATCGGCCGGTGCCAGATCACGGCCCGCCGCGCAGATCACCGCACCGACCCGCTCGAGCTGATCGACCATCTCGTCTGGACCGACATCGGCACGCCAGCCCGCGATCGACTCCAGCTTGTCCAGCGTGCCGCCGGTGTGGCCGAGCCCACGCCCAGACAGTTGCGGAACCGCCACACCGTAGGACGCCACCAGTGGCGCCAACGGCAATGTGATCTTGTCCCCCACCCCGCCGGTGGAGTGCTTGTCGACGGTGGTCAGCTGCTGGCCGTCGCGGCGCAGCCTGGTGAAATCCATCCGGCGCCCGGTGTCGACCATCGCCTGGGTCCAGCGGGCGATCTCGCGGCGCGACATACCCCGGATCAGGATCGCCATCAACAACGCCGACATCTGTTCGTCAACGACGTCGCGGTGCTCCGCGGCGTAGCGATCGATGACCCAGTCGATCTGGGCGTCGGACAACTCCCCACCGTCACGTTTGGTCCGGATCACCGAGATCGTGTCGATGACCTCTGCGTCCTCGGGCCACGATTCGGTCGTGACGTCCTGGTCACTCATCGCGCCGCCTCCAGATCCTCGGGCCCGAACGCATCGGGCAACAGCTCTGCCAGGCGCCGCGGCCCGCTGGGATGGTCCACCAGCAGCACGGACCCGCCGTGTTCGAGCAATACCTGCCGACAGCGTCCGCACGGCATCAGGATCGCCCCGCGGGCATCGCACACCGCCACCGCGACCAGCGGCTGTCGACCGGTCGCGACCAGGTGCGCGACCAGGGCGACCTCGGCGCAGATGCCGAGACCATATGAGACATTTTCCACATTGCAGCCCAGCACCACACGTCCGTCCGATGTCAGGCCGGCCGCACCCACCGGGAAGCCGGAGTATGGCGCATACGCCCGTTCGATCATGGCTTCAGCGTTGTCCCGCAACAGTTTCCAGTCCACGTCGACAGACACGACAGGCTCCTCACAATCGGTACGGGCGAGCAAGATGTGACCCCGGATACGACCAATAACCTTGGTAAGGCATACCTAATTCGAGATCAGTTGTCGCCCAAATCTGTTCGGGCAATTTACGCCCGGCCTCAGCATAGGTTTAGAGTCTCATGCATGGGTCCACGGCCGAGCCTGATAATGCCGACTCGGCACATCCATCGACGCTGTTGGAGGCCAATTTCGCGATGAGCACCCCCACCGAGGTAGCACCAGAGCCGGTGCGCAAACGCTCCCTGTATCGAGGCGACCCAGGCATGTGGTCGTGGGTGCTGCACCGCATCACCGGTGTCACCATCTTCTTCTTCCTCTTCGTCCATGTACTGGACACCGCGGTCATCCGCATCGATCCCAACAAGTACTCCGAGATCATCGAGACGTACAAGACGCCGATCATCGGACTCATGGAGATCGCGCTGGTCGCGTGTGTGGTCTACCACGCGTTCAACGGTGTGCGGATCATCTTGGTCGACTTCTGGTCCAAGGGCCCCAAGTATCAGCGGCAGATGCTGTGGGTGATCCTGACCCTGTTCGTCATAGTCTTCGGCGCGGGTGCGGTCCGTCTGCTGCAGATCCTGATCACCCACTCGTTCTAGGAGGCACCTGATGACTGCATCGCAAGCAACTCCGGGTGCCGCGAAGACGCTGGGCACCGACTACGACCGTCCGGCAAGCCTGGACAATCCCCGCGCACCGCGGATGCGCAAAGGTGGGAACTTCGAGAAGTACGCGTGGCTGTTCATGCGTTTCTCCGGGCTCGCGCTGATCATCCTGACCATCGGTCACATGTTCATCATGCTCGCCTGGGACGACGGCGTGCACCGCATCGACGCCTCGTTCGTCGCCGCGCGTTGGAAGGAACCCTTCTGGCAGATCTGGGATCTCAGCATGTTGTGGCTGGCCCAGCTGCACGGCGGCAACGGCGTCCGCACCGTCATCGCCGACTACTCACGCAAGGACTCCACCCGGTTCTGGCTGAACGTCCTGCTGGGCATCTCGATGATCCTGGTGCTGGTGCTCGGCACCTACGCACTGCTGACCTTCGACGTGAACAGCGTCGGCTGAGGAGACTGACGAAACTGATGCAGGAACATCGCTACGACGTAGTCATCGTGGGTGCCGGCGGGGCCGGCATGCGCGCCGCCATCGAATCCGCGCCACGTGCGCGGACAGCGGTGCTGACCAAGCTCTACCCCACCCGCAGCCACACCGGCGCAGCACAGGGTGGCATGTGCGCCGCGCTGGCGAACGTCGAAGAGGACAACTGGGAGTGGCACACCTTCGACACCGTCAAGGGTGGTGACTACCTCGCCGATCAGGACGCCGTCGAGGTGATGGCCAAGGAAGCCATCGACGCGGTCCTGGATCTGGAGAAGATGGGGCTGCCGTTCAACCGCACCCCCGAGGGCAAGATCGATCAGCGCCGATTCGGCGGACACACCCGAGATCACGGCAAGTCGCCGGTGCGACGTGCCTGCTACGCCGCCGACCGCACCGGCCACATGATCCTGCAGACGCTGTATCAGAACTGCGTCAAGCACGACGTCGAATTCTTCAACGAGTTCTACGCGCTCGACATCTGCCTCGGTGAAAACGAAGACGGCGAGATGGTGGCCAATGGTGTGGTCGCCTATGAGTTGGCCACCGGCGAGATCCACGTCTTCCACGCCAAGTCAATCGTGTTCGCCACCGGCGGCTCGGGCCGGATGTACAAGACCACCTCCAACGCCCACACGCTCACCGGCGACGGCATGGGCATCGTCTTCCGCAAGGGATTGCCGCTGGAGGACATGGAGTTCCATCAGTTCCACCCGACCGGCCTGGCCGGACTCGGCATCCTGATCTCGGAGGCCGTGCGTGGTGAGGGTGGCATCCTGCGCAACGCCGACGGCGAACGCTTCATGGAGCGCTACGCCCCCACCATCAAGGACCTCGCACCCCGCGACATCGTCGCTCGATCGATGGTGCTCGAGGTGCTCGAGGGCCGCGGCGCCGGGCCCAACAAGGACTACGTCTACATCGACGTCACCCACCTCGGCGAGGACGTCCTCAACGAGAAGCTGCCCGACATCACCGAGTTCGCCCGCACCTACCTCGGTGTCGACCCGGTCACCGAGTACGTCCCGGTGTACCCGACCTGCCACTACGTTATGGGTGGCATCCCGACCAACATCGAGGGTCAGGTGCTGCGCGACAACGACACCGTGGTGCACGGCCTCTACGCGGCCGGCGAGTGCGCCTGTGTGTCGGTGCACGGCGCGAACCGGCTGGGCACCAACTCGCTGCTCGACATCAATGTGTTCGGCCGGCGGGCCGGTATCGCCGCCGCCGACTACGCCACGTCGGCCGACTTCATCGAACTGCCCGAGACGCCGACCAAGATGGTCGACGACTGGCTCGAGGTGCTGCTCAGCGAACGCGGCCATGAGCGCGTCGCCGACATCCGCACCGAGTTGCAGGTGACGATGGACAACAACGCGTCGGTGTTCCGTACCGAGGAGACGCTCAAGCAGGCACTCACCGACGTGCACGCACTGAAGGAGCGCTACAACCACATCCGCGTGCACGACAAGGGCAAGCGCTTCAACAGCGACCTACTCGAGGCGATCGAGCTCGGCTTCCTTTTGGAGATGGCCGAGGTCACCGTGGTCGGCGCGCTCAATCGCAAGGAGTCACGCGGCGGTCACGCCCGCGAGGACTACCCCGACCGCGACGACACCAACTACATGCGCCACACCATGGCGTACAAGAAGGGCGAGGGCCTTCTCGCGGACATCGAGCTGGACTACAAGCCCGTCGTGCAGACCCGCTACGAGCCGATGGAGCGTAAGTACTGATGACAGCGATCATGGAGAACCCCACCCCATCCGCCGACGAGCCGCCGCTGCCCCCGGTGCCCGACGAGGCCACCATGGTCACGTTGAAGATCTACCGGTTCAATCCGGAGAACCCGGACGCGCAGGGATTCGAGAGCTTTCGGGTGCCGGCGCTGCCGACCGACCGGTTGCTCAACCTGCTGTTGTACGTGAAGGGTTACCTGGACGGCACCCTGACGTTCCGACGCAGCTGCGCCCACGGCGTGTGCGGGTCCGACGCGATGCGCATCAACGGCGTCAACCGCCTGGCCTGCAAGTTGCTGATGAAGGACATGCTCCCGAAGGACACATCCAAGGAGCTCACCATCACCGTCGAGCCCATCAAGGGCCTGCCGGTCGAGAAGGATCTCGTGGTGAACATGGAGCCGTTCTTCGATGCCTACCGCGCGATCAAGCCGTTCCTCATCGCGTCGGGCAACGAGCCGACCCGGGAACGTATCCAGAGCCAGGCCGACCGTGCCCGCTTCGACGACACCACCAAGTGCATCCTGTGCGCCTGCTGCACCACCAGCTGCCCGGTGTTCTGGAACGAGGGAAGCTACTTCGGTCCCGCCGCCATCGTCAACGCGCATCGTTTCATCTTCGACAGCCGCGATGAGGGTGCGGTCGAGCGTCTCGACATCCTCAACGACATGGATGGTGTGTGGCGCTGCCGGACCACCTTCAACTGCACCGAGGCGTGCCCCCGCGGCATCCAGGTCACCCAGGCAATCCAAGAGGTCAAACGTGCGCTGATGTTCTCGCGTTGACCTGCTGACGGCCGATCCGGCCCTCAGAAGCAGATAGACCTATCTGCAGCCCCGACGATGCCCCTCCTCGGTTCTCGAGGAGGGGCATCGTCGTCGGTGGAACCGATCGCACCCCTGATGCGTCCAATCACCATGAGCCGCACACATTCACTGGCCGTCGGTGCACTGGTCTGCATCGGGCTCGTCATCGGCCCGGGCGTCGCGATCACCGTCGGTTCGCCGCACGCCCAAGCATCCCCGCGCCACCCGGGTGCCGGTGACCGCATCACCGTGGTGCTGACCTCGGACCGCGAGGTCAACAGTGGGGCGTCCTGGTACGACAGCCACAACACGCTGCGCAGCCAGACCCGTGTCCCGCTCACCCGTCATGATCCGACGTCCGCGAGATACTCTGCGTCGCTGGTGTTCACCAGTCGGGTACGACATCAGAGGATCGACGCCGTCTTCCAATCGTCCGGCGGATTCGCCCGATGCGCGGTCTGGGTGAACGCGGTGAAGGTTCGGGAGAAGACCGCACATTCGGGGCAACATGCCACGGCGTACTGCGGACCCGATGCCCGGCCGTCCACATGAGCTGACAACACGGTTCGGGGCGCTCCAAAGACAGAATCGCTTGTCGCAAGGCGCAGAGGACTACGAATTCCGTGAGATCTGTTGCTTTCTACTACTGAATCCGCCAGGATCGTAGGTGTGGCCGAATCCGCTCTCCCCACACTCGACGACACCGCGAAGAGAATTATCGAACAGCTGCAAGCCGACGGCCGCGCCTCGTATGCATCGATCGGCAAAGCAGTGGGCCTGTCGGAGGCCGCTGTTCGCAACCGCGTCCAGAAGTTGACCGAGAGCGGGCTGCTGCAGGTGGTCGCGGTCACCGACCCGCTCACCCTCGGCTTCTCCCGGCAAGCCCTGATCGGCGTCCGGTGTACCGGCGACACCGAAGCATTGGCAGAGCAATTCGCCACCCGTCCGGAGATCGACTACGTGGTGCTCACAGCAGGCTCGTTCGACATCCTCATCGAAGTGGTCTGCGAGGACGACGACCACCTGCTGCAGATTCTGAACCGACACGTCCGAGCCCACCCTGAGGTCAACGCCACGGAGACCCTTGTCTATCTCAAACTCGTGAAACAGCAATACAATTGGGGAACCCGATGAGCATGGCCGACGAGCCCACCGCCACCCTGTCGCTCGGCGACCGCAGCGCCGCACACCTGTGGGGACATTTCGCCAGGCACGGCGACGCGATCCGGCCACCGGTCATCACCCGCGGTGAGGGAGTGCGGATCTTCGACGACCGCGGCCGGAGTTACCTCGATGGCCTGGCCGGCCTCTTCGTCGTCCAGGTGGGGCACGGCCGAGACGAGCTCGCCGAGGCCGCCGCGCGGCAGGCCAAGGACCTGGCGTTCTTCCCACTCTGGTCCTACGCGACCCCGCCGGCGATCGAACTCGCCGAACGGCTCGCCGCTCATGCACCCGGCGACCTCAATCGCGTGTTCTTCACCACGGGTGGCGGCGAGGCCGTGGAGAGCGCGTGGAAGCTGGCCAAGCAGTACTTCAAGCTCACCGGCAAACCGGGCAAACACAAGGTGATCTCGCGCTCGGTGGCCTACCACGGCACGCCACAGGGCGCACTCGCTATCACCGGTGTGCCTGCGCTCAAGGAGGCGTTCGAACCGCTGACGCCGGGCGCGTTCCGGGTACCCAACACCAACATCTACCGCGCGCCGGATCCCTTCGGTACCGGCGAGTTGGCCGCCGATCCGAAGAAGTTCGGTCGGTGGGCAGCCGACCGCATCGCCGAGGCCATCGAGTTCGAGGGCCCGGACACCGTGGCCGCTGTGTTCCTTGAGCCGGTCCAGAACGCCGGCGGCTGCTTCCCACCGCCACCGGGATACTTCGATCGGGTCCGCGAGATCTGCGACACCTACGACGTGCTGCTGGTCTCCGACGAGGTGATCTGCGCGTTCGGCCGCATCGGGTCGATGTTTGCCTGCGACGACTTCGGCTACGTCCCCGACATCATCACCTGCGCCAAGGGAATGACCTCGGGTTACTCGCCGATCGGCGCGATGATCGCCAGCGATCGACTGTTCGAACCGTTCCGCGACGGCACCACCAGTTTCCCGCACGGTTACACCTTCGGCGGTCACCCCGTTTCGGCTGCGGTGGCGCTGGCCAACCTCGACATCTTCGAGCGGGAGCACCTCAACGACCACGTCAAGAACAACGCTGCTTCGTTCCGGGCGACCCTGGAGCGGCTCGGTGACCTGCCGATCGTCGGTGACGTCCGCGGCGCGGGGTATTTCTACGGGATCGAACTCGTCAAGGACAAGGCCACCAAGGAGACGTTCACCGCCGTCGAGTCCGAACGCATCCTGCGCGGATTTCTGTCCTCGGCCCTATTCGACGCGGGGCTGTACTGTCGCGCCGATGACCGCGGCGACCCGGTTGTGCAGCTCGCTCCCCCACTGATCGCCGGTCAAGCGGAGTTCGACGAGATGGAGCAGATCTTGCGCTCGGTACTCACTGAGGCATATACGCTCCTGTAGAGCATGTCCCGGATTCGCGAACTACCCAAGGTCGAGCTGCACGTGCACATCGAGGGCACGTTGGAGCCCGATCTCGTAGTGGAACTCGCGCACGATCAGGGCATCGAACTGCCGTATCCCGATGCCGAGGTACTACGTGAGCGCTACGTGTTCGCCGACCTGTCATCGTTCCTCGACATCTACTACGCCAACCTCGATGTGCTCCGTCGCCGCCACGACTTCGCCCGCCTCGCATACGAATACGGCGCGCGGGCGCACCTGGCCGGAGTCGTGCACGCGGAGGTGTTCTTCGACCCGCAGGCCCACCGCTCACGTGGCGTGCCACTGCACGACGTCGTCGGCGGACTCGTCGACGGGTTCGATGATGCGCGGGCGGAGTTCGGTGTCACCACCGATCTCATCGCCTGTTTTCTGCGTGACCGGCCGGTCGCCGAAGCGTCGGCGGTACTCGACGAGCTCGTGGACATGTCCGCGCCGATCGTCGGCGTGGGCCTCGATTCGGCCGAGATCGGTAATCCCGCCGCGCCGTTCGCCGAAGTGTTCGCGCGGGCAGCCGCGCTCGGCCTGCGACGGGTGGCCCATGCCGGCGAGGAGTCAGGTCCGGAATCGGTGCGCGAGGCGATCGAGGAACTGGCGGTGCACCGCGTCGACCATGGCATCCGCAGCGTCGACGATCCAGGTGTGATGGCCCAGCTCGCGGCCCACCGCATTCCGCTGACGGTGTGTCCGTTGTCGAATGTGCGGCTGCGCACGGTCGCAGATCTCGCATCGCATCCGTTGCCGCACCTGATCGAGGCAGGCGTCGTGGTGACCATCAACTCCGACGATCCCGCATATTTCGGCGGCCACGTCGACGACAACTTCCTCGCCGTCGCCGAACAGTTCGCCTTGACCGACGACACACTCGCCCAGCTGGCCCGCAACTCGGTGACCGCGATTTTCCTACCACAGGAGCGCCGAGACACGGTGCTCGCCCAGATCGACGAGTGGCTGGCAGCCGGCCACCCACCGCCGGTCGAGTAACCGCCGAGCCACCCCTCCACCTACCGCTGGTCGAGTAGCCGCCACGCCACCCCACCACCGGCCACAAACCGCCGGTCGAGTAACCGCCACGCCACCCCACCACCGGCCACAAACCGCCGGTCGAGTAACCGCCACGCCACCCCACCACCGGCCACAAACCGCTGGTCGAGTAGCCGCCGAGCCCCTGGGCGAGGCAGCGTATCGAGACCCCGGCCAACCAGGTTTCGATTCGGCCGCGGCTAGCGCCTCGACCTACTCAACCCACGACGTCCCGCCAGAACTCGCCACCCGACGCCATCAGCAGATAGGCGGCCGCTGGTAGGCTCCTGCCGGTGACGGAGGGGAGGCCGGCGGGTGTCGGCAAGCGTCTGGCCGCGGCCTTCGCCGCGGCAGTGTGCCTGATGATGACCGGCGGGACGTTCGGGCCGGCCGCCGCCGCTCCGATGCCGACGACCCCGATCACCGATCACTGCCCCTATCGGGTGGGCACCCCGCCTCCGGTGGACGAGTCCGAGGTGGTCGCACCCGGTTCACCGACCCCCACACCGCTGCCGGTGCCTGCGACGTCCGTGGGCGGTGAACAACTCGCGCACTGCGGTGTCGTCGCCGATCCGATCGCCGGACCCATCCCGCCCGCGCTCACGTCGGCCGGTTGGTTGGTCGCCGACCTCGACTCGGGAGCGGTACTCGCCGCCAAGGACCCCCACGGTCGGTACCGGCCGGCCTCGACGATCAAGGTGCTCCTGGCCCTGGTCGTCCTCGACGAGCTCGACCTCGACGCCGTCATCACGCCCACCGTGGCGGAATGGAGCACCGAAGGCGACTCCTGCGGGATGGGCCCGGGTGGCCACTACTCCAATCGCGACCTGCTCACCGGCCTGCTCGTCGTCTCGGGCAACGACTGCGCCAACGCGCTCGCCCGTCAACTGGGTGGCGTCGAGGAGACGCTCGCGAAGATGAACGCCAAGGCGCAGGCGCTCGGTGCGCTCGACACCCGTGCGGCGTCACCGTCTGGGTTGGACGCGCCAGGAATGTCGTCGTCGCCGTACGACCTCGCGGTGATCCTTCGGGAGGCGATGACCGACACCACGTTCCAGTCGATCGTCGCGCTCGAGAGCTACCGGTTTCCCGGTTACCCGAAGCGTCCCGATGTCCCGGGCGACAAGGATCATCCCGCGTATCTGATGCAGACGTCCAACCACCTTCTGCTCGAGGGATATCCGGGCATGATCGGCGGCAAAACCGGCTACACCGACGATGCCCGCAAGACGTATGTGGGCGTCACCGAGCGGGACGGACGACGAATCCTCGTTGTGGAGATGTTCGGCCTGACCGTCGGCACCAATTCGTACTGGGACCAGACGAAAGCATTGTTCGACTACGGATTCCGGACACCTGCGAACGTCGAGATCGGCACGCTGACAACCCCCGTGGCCGACTCTGCCGCCACTGGGACACGAACGTCCACTCCGACCACCACCCCGACCGCATCGCCGCGGACAGTCACCGCGACCGGACCCGACCATCCGGCAGGCTGGTCGGTCCGCATCCTGATCGGTCTCGTTGCCGCGCTCGTGGCAGTGCTGTTGGCGCTCCTCGCGATACGCCTGTTCGCCAAGAGGTGATACTCAGCGTCGCATCAGCCAACCGACGACGGCGCTTGCGGCAGCACCGATCCCCGCCACCGCCACCAGCGTCGTCGGTCGCGGTGCCGGGCTGACCTGATAGTTCGGCGAGACCAGCACCGGCGCCGGTGTCTCGTCCTCCTCGGTCACCTGATACGGCTCGTTGGCCACGTCGGTGGCACACCAGGCGGCGGCGTACAACACGATCCGCGAGGCCAGGTACGCGAAGACCAGCAGGCCGATGATGGGACCGAACGTCACTCCGGCGGGCCCGTTCAGCACCGACTCCAAGTATATGCCGCCGACCGTCTTGACGATCTCGAAGGCGATCGCGGTGAGCAGACCGGCCTTCATCGTGTTGCGAAATGGTAACTGCACCAGAGGAAGTCGCGACATCACGAAGGTGAACAGCAACCAACTCGCCAATACCGACACCACGATCGCAACCGTGCGAACGACGGCCGGCGCCCACGCCGCGTCGTCGAGCCCGACCCAGGACAGAACCTCGGTGGTCAGCCCCGAGTTCCCCAGCGCGGTGATCGCCATCGTCCCCGCGAAGGCGATGCCCAGCAGGGCGAAGGTCACCAGATCCCACACCTTGGACATCACCGGGTTGCGGTTGACTCGTCCGCCCCACATCTCGGTCATGCCGGTGCGCACCCCGGAGATCCAACCGATGCCGGTGAACGCGGCGCCGACCAGACCGACGATGCCGACAGCGGCGCGTTGGTCGACCGCGGAGTCGATGAGATCGCTGACCTGATCACCCAGCCCTTCGGGCATGTTCTCCACCACGGCCCGTTGCAGGTCGTCGAGCAGGTCGGGCTGACTGGCCAAAACGAAACCGGCGATCGCGAAAACCACCATCACGATCGGGACCAACGCCAAGATGCCGTTGAAGCTGATCGAAGCAGCGTAGAGGTTGCCCCGGCGATCGTTGTAGCGCTGCACCGTCTGGATGACGTGTTCGAGCCAGGTCCATCTCTCCCGGGCGGCGGCGAATCCGCTCTTCGCACGCTCCACGGTCCCTTTGGCCGAATCAACCACCGAACTCACCTGCGCCGCCTCCTCGGTCGGGTTGCGGGGTCAGCCCGGTCGGTGACTGATCACCCGCCGGGTGCCAGGAAACCCACTTTGTCATAGACGGCCGCAAGTGTCGCCGAAGCGACCGACCGCGCGCGTTCGGCTCCGCTCGCGAGGGTCACGTCGAGTTCGGCCGGATCGTCCATGTACTCGGCCACCCGGCCCCGTAGCGGGGTCACGAACTCGGTCAGCACGTCGGCGGTGTCGACCTTGAGATCGCCGTATCCCTTGCCCTGATACTTGTCGACCAGGACATCCACCGGAGTGCCACCGAGCGCCGACTGGATGGTCAGCAGGTTGCTCACCCCGGGCTTGGTGTCCGGATCGAACCGGATCTCGGTGTCGGTGTCGGTGACCGCGGAGCGGATCTTCTTCGCCGAGCGCTTGGGCTCGTCGAGCAGATTGATCAGGCCGCGGTCGGACTCCGCCGACTTGCTCATCTTCGCGGTCGGGTTCTGCAGGTCGTAGATCTTGGCGAATTCGCGCACGATATGCGCCTCGGGCACCTTGAGGACCTTGCCGAAACGAGAGTTGAAGCGCTGCGCGAGGTTTCGCGCAAGTTCGAGGTGCTGACGCTGATCCTCGCCGACCGGCACGCGGTCGACGTCGAAGGCCAGGATGTCGGCGGCCATCAGAATCGGATAGGTGAACAGCCCGACGCCGGCGGCGTCGACACCCTGCTTGGCCGACTTGTCCTTGAACTGCGTCATCCGGCTGGCCTCACCGAAACCGGTGATGCAGGACAGCACCCAGGTCAACTGCGCGATCTCGGGAATGTGGGACTGCACGTAGATCGTGGACCGCGCCGGGTCCACGCCGACCGCCAGCAACTGGGCGACGCTGCGCCGGGTCCGCTCGGCCAGTACCGCGGGCTCATAGGCGACGGTGATGGCATGCATGTCCGGGATGAAGTAGAAGGCTTCGAAATCGTCCTGCAGCGCAACCCATTGCCGAACGGCACCGAGGTAGTTGCCGAGATGGAAGGAATCACTGGTCGGCTGGATACCCGACAACACGCGCGGCCGCGCGGCGCCTGACCCTGGGACGTCACTGCTCATGACGTCCAGTGTCTCAGACGACCTCGGGTCAGTCGTAGACGACGGTCATCGGTGCATGATCCGACCAGCGCAGGTCATAGGCGTCGGCGCGGTCCACCCATGTCTTGACCGCATGCCGGGCCAGTCGTCGATTGGCCAGCTGGTAATCGATGCGCCACCCCGAGTCGTTGTCGAAGGCCTTGCCGCGCCACGACCACCACGTATACGGACCCGCCTGCCCAGGTGTCAGCTCGCGCATCACATCCGACCATCCCGCACCCAGCCGATCGCCGACCCAGGAACGCTCGTGGGGCAGAAAGCCCGGACTCTTGCGATTGCCTTTCCAGTTCTTGATGTCGGCCTCGGAGTGCGCGATGTTCCAGTCACCGCCGATCACCACATGGCGCTGCCGACGCGCCAACCGGTCGAGGTGTCGACCGAAGCCATCGAGAAATCGGACCTTCTCGTCGTACTTCTGCACATCCTTGGGTTCCGACGTCGCCGCCGCACCCTTCGGCAGATACACACTGGCGACGGTCATCGGACCCAACGGCCCGTCGAGATCGGCCTCGAGGTATCGGCCGGTGGGATCGAACTCGGTATCACCGAAGCCGACGCGAACCGCCTCGATCGGCAGGCGGCTGAGAATGCCCACACCGGCGTGCCCCTTGACGACCGAGTCGCTCATCTCCAGTTGCCAACCGTCGGCAAGCGCCGGCGCCAACGCCTCGTGGGCCTGCTCGGCATCGGCTCGGATCTCCTGCATCAGCACGATGTCCGACTCGGTGCCGGCCAGCCAGGCATGCAGGCCGCGGTTGCGTTCCGAACGGTGTTTCACGGCCGCGCGGATTCCGTTGACGTTGACAGTGGTGATGGCAAGTGACACGGCCACGAGGGTACCGGCGAAATTGGTGCGTCCGTACCAAAGGTAAGGCAACCCTTGCCATGGGTAGCGCTTTATGTAATCCTTGCCTAACTGATCCGATTCGAGGTGAAACCGATGTTCGTTTGCATATGCCGCGCAGTGACCGAGGACGAAGTCCACGAGCACTGCTCAGCGGGCGCCATGTCCGTGGACGCCATCGGCGAACGATGCGGCGCCGGTGAAGGTTGCGGCACATGCCTCGAGCGACTCGCACAGATCGTCTCCGAAAGGACCGCCACCGCGACCACCGCAGCATGATCACCGTCGTGTGACGGCCGAATCCACAACCTCACGTTCAGATGCCGAACGTGGGGCTTTTCGGCGTGCTACGTTCATTTCACCACTGTGAACGGAGGAACGGTCATGCGCGGCGACGACGAAGTGATCGCACTGCTCAACGAACAGCTCACCAGCGAGCTGACCGCCATCAACCAGTATTTCCTGCATTCCAAGATGCAGGCCAACTGGGGCCTCACCGAGATCGCGAGCAAAACCCGCGCCGAGTCCATCGAGGAGATGCAGCACGCGGAGATCCTCACCGATCGCATCCTGTTCCTCGAGGCGCTGCCGAATTATCAGAAGATCCTTCCCCTGCGCATCGGTCAGACGCTGCGCGAGCAGTTCGAGTCCGACCTGGCCATCGAGATGGAGGTCGTCGAACGGCTCCGCCCGGGCGCCACGATGTGTCGCTCGAAGGGCGACATCACCAGCGCGAAGATCCTCGAGGACATCCTTGCCGACGAAGAACACCACATCGACTATCTCGAGACCCAGCTCGAGCTGATGGACCGCATCGGCGAACAGCTCTACCTGTCCAAGACGGTCGCCACACCCCCGACCATCGACTGAGGTCGGGGCCCGCGGCGTCGCCCGGTGAACAGCGCCAAGCCCAACACCGCGATCCCCGCGACCGCCAGCCCCGCACCCATCATCGACGGCGCCCGGTATCCGTGCCCCGCGGCGATGACGAGGCCGCCCAGCCAGGCGCCTGTCGCATTGGCGATGTTGAGTGCGGAGTGATTCAGCGCCGCCGCCAACGTCTGCGCGTCGTCGGCCACGTCCATCAGCCGGGTCTGTAGTGCGGGGATCGTCGATGCCCCCGACAGACCGATGGCGTAGCTCAGGATCATTGCCGCCCAGGCGTTCTGCAGGGTCAAAGCGAACAGCGCCAGGGACACCGAGGTGGCGATGAGGCCGGCGAGGATGCCGAACGGGACGCTGCGGTCGGCGAGAATGCCGCCGACGATGTTGCCGCTGACCATGCCGAGTCCGAACAGCATCATCGCCACCGGTACGAGCGACACCGGCACACCCGCCACCGTGGTCAGCGCCGAGTTCAAGTACGTGTAGTAGGCGAACATGCCGCCGAACCCGACCACGCCGATCAGCAGGGTGAACCACACCTGCGGCCGGGCCAGTGCGCCCAATTCGGTCATGGGATTGGTCACCCGCATGTCGGCCAGCGGCGGAAGGCTGCGCATCAGCGCCACGATCGTCGCCAGACCGATGACCACCACCAGTGCGAACGCCGAACGCCAACCCAGCGATTCACCGAGCCAGGTGGCCATCGGCACACCCGCGACATTGGCCACCGACAACCCGAGCATCACCTTGCCCACTGCCTTGGCACGATCACGCGGGCCGGCCAGGTGCGCGGCGACCAGAGCCGCCACCCCGAAGTAGGCGCCGTGCGGCAGACCGGCGACAAAGCGCGCGGCCATCAACAGGCCGTAACTCGGTGCCAGCACCGTGACGAGGTTGCCGACGGTGAACGCGACCATGAGACCGATGAGCAAGGTCCGGCGCGGGACGCGGGCAGTGAGCGCAGCGATCAACGGGGCTCCGACCACCACCCCGAGGGCATACGCCGAGATGACGTGACCGGCGGTGGGCTCACTGATCCCCAGGGTGCCGGCGATGTTGGGCAACAATCCCATCGCCACGAACTCGGTGGTACCGATCCCGAAGCCGCCCAGTGCCAGCGCGATGATGGCCCACCGCCGCACCGACGGGGGAACCGGCGCGCGGTCGGCGACGGTCAGGGCTGCGGAATCGGCAGGGGCTGAAGACACTCCGTCACCAACCACGGCCTCCCCGGACGTGATTCCCCGAGCCGGGCGTGAGTTCGTTCACACGGGTGCGCGGCTACTCGCCATCCTCCGGACTGTCGCCGTCTGACGTACCCACCTTCGGCGAGCCGGAGCCCGATCCGGTGCCGGTCACGCCCGTCGCGGGGCCGGGCTCGGTTCTGCTGTCGCCCTCGCCGTCGTCTGGATCGGTGTTCTCCTCGGTCGGGGTGTTCGGGTCGGACGTGTCCGTCTCGATCGGTGCCGGCACCTCGGCCGTCGAGGAAGCCGTGCCCGACGAGGAGGCGGGCGGTGTCGTCGGAGACGGGGGCGAGGTGTCGGCCGTCGTGGACGGACTCGTCGGCGTGGGGCGGACCGAGGTGGTCGTCGAGCTGTCGGCCGTCGTCGGCCAGCTCGGTGGCGTAGCGTTCGGTGGCGTAGCGCTCGGTGACGATTCAGGCCCCGAGTCAGGTGCCACTGCCGACGTAACGGCCCCGGACTCCGAGGGCGTCGAGCGTTCGGGGCCCACCGCCTCGGACTCGATGTCCGTCACCTGCGACATCGCACGCAAGAAGGTGACCTGTCGGGGCGCATCGTCGGCGCTCTCTTCCGTGACGTGCGGACCCACGACCGTGCTGCGGGTCGGCAGCGGTCCGATGATCTCGCCGGCCCAGTACTTCACGAAGTTGGCGGGGATCAGCACGATGCTCTTGGCGCTGGCGGCCAGGGCGGCGACGCCCTCCTTGACATCGTCGGGTGCCCGTTCGACCACTCCATTGAGGATCTTCTCGAACACCAACAGATCGGGAAGATAGCCGCCGTAGCCGACGTTCGGCAGCGGCGGCAGGACGTCCTGGACGACGCGGACCACCGGCTGCAGGTTGGACAGCTCGATTCCATAGGGCAGATCGACGGTCCACCGATCGGCGAGGACATCGCGGATCCTCGTACCGTCGAGCCCGATCGTCTCGGCACCATCGCGGATGACGCCGATGATGGCCGAGTCCGCCTCGGCGATGCAGTCGGTCTGGTCGGCTCCGCAATCGACCACGCGTCCCGTGTTCCATACCGGTTCGGTGGGATCGCGATACATCTGCCAGTTGTACAGACCGTGCTTGGTGAAATAGCCGACCAGGCCGTCGACGGTCCCGATGGGGTCGTATAGCGGGTCGGGCAGGTCGCAGATGGGGTCGCCCTGGACGCAGACCGAAACCACGGAGTCCTCGAGCTCACCGAAACCCCGGTTGCCATAGCCCTCTCGGGCGCCGCTCATGGTGAGTCCGGGGATCACGCCGATCAGTGAGAGTTCGATGCCACGGCCGGTCTTGTCCCCCACCCGCCGGGGATCGGCGTAGAGCTCGCCGGACAGGTCGTCGGTACTGATGTCGACGACGATCGGTTCGCCCTCGTCGTCGAGCTCCGGGTTCCCGTGCTCGTCGAGCAGTACGACCTTGTCGTCGCGGTCGTTGCCGATGTCGGAGAGGACGTCGCCGGCCACCCGCGCACCCTGCGAGTAGCCGGCGACCACCACCGGCGTGTCACAGTGATACTGGTAGCGCGCGATCGCCTGCTTCGTCGCGGCGTTGCCCTGCGCGACGCTGTCGTCGTAGCCCGCAGCGCCGAGCGGCCACAGGGTCGTCGGATAGTCGGCGTTGATCACTTTGTAGGGAGCGTCCGCGTAGCGCGGGTCGTCGTCGGCGGTCCCGGGCGTGTCATCGATTCCGGTGCCGCTGAAGCGTTGCTTGACGCCGATCATGTTCGCCGCGTCCGGGTCATTCGTCCCGCCGACGATGATCACGGCGCCCGCACCACAGTCGTAGTCGTCGTCCGAATCCGCCCGGGCCACGCCGGCCGGAAGGCAGTACGCGGCAGCCACCGCGAGAGCACTCGCTATGGCAACGAGCACGACCGTCATCCGGTGTGCCGAACGGCACCGAGCAGGCATCAGATCTCTTCTCGTCGCAGGGCCTGGGCTGGCGACAGCCTAGATCCGCGATCTCAAAGACCGCATCATCGTTCGTTAGACTAACGACTCTCACCTGGGGTTTCAGTCGCATTACGGCCGAAGTTCATCCTTTCGGACGACAGTTGTTCTCAGTTTGTGACCTACCGATCCAGGCGTGTTCCGATCACCGCGAACAACACGGTTCTCAGCCGCGCAGGGGCGTGCTATATCCTTGACGCCAGGTCATGAGCATCAGCGTCAAGCCCCGGCTTGCTGATCGGCAACCCTCCAACCGCGGTGGGGTGCTCCGGGTGATGACCGGGTTGAGGAATGCAGATGCACTCCGAGGCAAGCGCGGGTCCGAAGGTCGGACCCCACCAGGGTCGTTGCACCCTGCCGACCGCAGAAAGTAGGACATGGTCATGTCTGACTCCACTGGCTCCGACGTCGTCGATCCCACGTCGAACTGGAGCTTCGAGACCAAACAGATCCACGCCGGACAGACGGCGGATCCCACTACCAATGCACGGGCACTGCCCGTTTACCAGACGACGTCGTACGTCTTCAACGACACCCAACACGCCGCTGATCTCTTCGGGCTCGCCGAACCGGGCAACATCTACACCCGGATCATGAACCCCACTCAGGATGCGGTGGAACAGCGAATCGCCGCGCTCGAAGGTGGCGTCGCCGCGCTCCTGCTCGCGTCGGGTCAGGCCGCCGAGACGTATTCCATCCTGAACATCGTCGAGACCGGTGGCCACGTGGTATCCAGCCCACGGCTCTACGGCGGCACATTCAACCTGTTCCACTACACGTTGCCCAAGCTCGGCATCGAGGTGTCCTTCGTCGATGATCCCGAGGACCTGGACTCCTGGCAGGCGGCCATCAAGGACAACACCCGGGCGGTGTTCGGTGAGACCATCTCCAATCCGAACAACGAGATCCTCGACATCGAGGGCATCGCCGAGGTGGCGCACCGGAACAGCCTGCCGCTGATCGTCGACAACACGGTCGCGACGCCCTACCTGCTGAACCCGCTCGCCCACGGCGCGGACATCGTGGTGCACTCGGCCACCAAATACATCGGCGGCCACGGCACCGCGATCGGCGGTGCCATCGTGGACGGCGGCACCTTCGACTGGCGGGTACAACGCGACGGCGTCGATCTCTTCCCGGGCTTCACCACACCGGACCCCAGCTATCACGGTGCGGTGTTCGCCGACCTCGGTGCCCCGGCGTTTGCCCTGAAGGCCAGAGTTCAGTGGCTGCGCGACACCGGCGCGGCGATTTCTCCGTTCAATGCCTTCCTGTTGGCGCAGGGACTGGAGACGCTGAGTCTGCGCATCGAACGCCACGTGAGCAACGCACGTCGCGTGGCCGAGTTCCTGGAGGGTCACGCTCAGGTGGAGTCGGTGGCCTACGCGGGTCTACCGTCGTCGCCCTGGTACGACCGCGCCCAGAAGCTACTGCCGAAGGGGCAGGGCGCCATCGTCAGTTTCGAGATCATCGGCGGCGTGGATGCGGGCAAGAAGTTCGTGGACGCACTGACGTTGCACAGTCACGTGGCCAACATCGGTGATGTGCGATCACTGGTGATCCACCCCGCCTCCACCACCCACAGCCAACTGGCCCCGCAGGAGCAGATCGACGCCGGCGTCACCCCCGGTCTGGTGCGGCTGGCAGTGGGTATCGAGGGCATCGACGACATCATCACCGACCTGGAACTGGGGTTTGCTGCTGCCAAGTGATGTGTGGGACAAGAGCATTCATGTGACAACAGGCCAATGCGTCGACAATCGAGTGTGACGAAGAGTGAGTGAATTGTGTCGGTGAGTATCGAACCGCAAACCCAGCCCGCTGATCGCCCCGACTGGGAGCAGATGCCGGACGGGGCGATGTCCAGCGTCCGCATCGGTGCGGTATCTCTCGACAACGGCCAACGGCTCGACGATGTCACCCTGGCCTTCCAGCGCTGGGGGACATTGTCGCCCACCCGCGACAACGTCATCCTCACCCTGCACGCGCTGACCGGTGACTCACACGTCACCGGCCCCGCCGACGACGAGCACCCGACCGCTGGATGGTGGGACGGGCTGATCGGCCCCGGACTCGCCATCGACACCGACGAATGGTGTGTCATCTCGGCCAACGTGCTCGGCGGATGTCGCGGCTCCACCGGACCTGCATCGCCGGCCCCGGACGGGCGGCCGTGGGGCTCTCGCTTTCCGCAGATCACGGTGCTCGATCAGGTTCGCGCCGAACGAATCCTGATGGATCACCTGGGGATCACCGGAATCGGCTCGGTGGTCGGCGGGTCGATGGGCGGCGCGCGGGCGCTCGAGTGGGCCATCGAATATCCGGAGATGGTGCGCAGCGCACTGGTGCTCGCGGTCGGGGCCCGGGCGACTGCCGATCAGATCGGCACCCAGACCACTCAGATCGCCGCGATCCAGGCTGATCCCGCATGGCAGAACGGCGATTATCACCGCACGGGCCGTGCTCCCACCGCCGGACTGGGTGTGGCCCGGCGGATCGCCCATCTCACCTATCGGGGTGAGGTGGAACTCGATCGTCGCTTCGCCAACCATCCCCAGGCCGACGAACAACCCCTGCACGGTGGTCGCTACTCCGCCGACAGTTACCTGCAGCATCAGGCGGACAAGCTGACCCAACGCTTCGACGCCGGCAGCTACGTCGTACTCAGCGAGGTGCTCAACCATCACGACGTCGGCCGCAACCGGGGCCGCGTCGAGGACGTCCTGGGTGCCTGCCAGGTTCCGGTGATCGTCGGTGGGATCGCGTCGGACCGCCTGTATCCGATACGGCTGCAGGAAGAACTCGCCGAGCAACTCGGCAACTGCGTCGGGGGTCTGCAGGTGCTGCACTCCGACAACGGTCACGACGGTTTCCTGACCGAATTCGACGCGATCAGTGACCTTCTCAAGCGCACGGCAGAGATCGCCCGAACCTGAGACCCGACCCGACCCGATGGCGGTCGGCCTGATCGGCGCTACCGGACCGGGGTCGGCGTTGTCGTGGTCGGTGTGGTCGTGGACACCGGCGCCGCATCCTCCGGAGCCGCGCGCCGCGGTGCCGGCGTCGTCGTGGTCGGCGTCACCGGTGCTGCGGGTGGCGCCTGCGTGGACGACTGCGGCAGCAGTCCCGGTGGGATGAACTCCGGCAGGGTCGGGGTGGGGCGGGTGCCCGGCGGCCACGGCAACGACGGCAGCGGATACGGCAGCAGCGTGCGTGTCGGTGTCGACGTGGCGGGGCCCGACTCTGCGGTCGGCGGCAGTTCCGTGGTCGCCCATCCCGGCGATTCGTCCCACCGCGGTTGCGGCTGCTGCGTCGTCGGCACCATCGGTTCAGGTTGGAGCTGCGGGGTCCGCGGCGCCGGTGCGGCGGCGGTGGTGGTGCTCGACGTCTGGGCGGTCGTCGTGGACGTCTCCGACTCGATGGATGTGGCGACCGGCGGTATCGGTGACGGCGCCGGGGCGTTGTGACCCGCCAACGATGAACTCACCGCATAGATCGTCATCGTCGCAGCCGCGAGGATCGCCCCCACCACCGCCAGCGGAGTGGCCGAGAGCCATTCCCGGTTGCGCCGCCCACCGATGAACGCCAATCGCGAGGTTGCCGCCGAGGTTTGTGCCCGGGCCGCAATCGCCGCGCCGACCGATGCCGCGAGTTCCGGGGCGTCGGGCACCACCACCTCGACGCGGGCCGTGTCGAGCATGGCACGCACGGCCGGCAGATTCGCGATGCCACCGACCAGCACGACGGCTTCCGGGCGGGCGTCACGCACCGCACTCTCGGACAGATAGCGCGTGATCACCGCACGGGCCTCGGCGACCATCGGAGCGAGAGCCCGCTCCATCACGGCGCTGGTGAGGCGAGGATGACCGCGGCCTTCGGCCAGCACGACCGAATCGTCACCGTGCGGAGTGACCTCTTCTTTGGCGGCGCGGCAGGCCGCGATGAGTGCGCTGCGACGGCCGCGCGCCAGGTGACTGTCGCGGTGGGTGTCTTCAGCGGTCAGCTCGGCCACGAGCGCCCGGTCCACGTCACGGCCGGCCAGCGCACGCGAGCGCATCGGCGCCGAGATGCGTTGCGAGGACGGATCCACGGTGTAGAGCGACATCCCCGTATCACCGCAATCGGCCACCACGACCGACGCGTAGCGGTCGATTCGCCCGCTTGCCGACAGATAGGCCACCACAGCGTCGCCCTCGTCGACGAGATGGATCTGACGACGCGGACCGCTGCCCCGCGAGGCCAGATCGCGCCGCTGCTTGGCGGTGCGCGCTGCAACGCCGATGGGTCCGACACGCCGACCGGCGTCCCGGGCAGCGGTGAGCATGAGGTCAATGCCGGCGTTCACGCGACCCGCCATGTCGAGGCCGTCGCTTCGATCGATGTCGATGACCCGGGTGTCGACCACGTTGCGACCCACGTCGTCGCGGGTGAGCAGGACGAAATGGATCATGCCCTCGCCTGCGGACACACCCATCGACGTGTAGGTGTCGGCGGTGGTCGAGTCGTCGGTGGTGATCGTCGAAGTGATGCGTTTTCTCCAGCTGTGTTGTCCCCGGTCGGGGGCCGTCAGGTCACATGTTGATCTCTATTGTAATCAATCTGTGCCCAACGGATCGATGGACGTCGCCAGCCACAAGATCAGCGAGCCCACCGACGCCATCACGGCGACGTCAAAGAATTTACTTCTGACCTGCAACAATCCCACTCTTGAGGTTGGAATGAAGGCACGTAACACGGCACCGAGCAGCAAGACCGACCCGAAGACGAAAGCGCCGCGACGCCAGCGGTCGAACAACACGAGCACCGCTGCGGCGAGCAGACCGAGCAACACGACGAAGTACGGAATCTGCACCAGGTAGCGGCGCAACCGCGCTGCGTTGCGGCCACGCCGGACCCTGGTGACGGAGCCGCGGGCCGTAGGGTCCCGGTCGGCCGGCGTCACCCCGACGTTCCCACCCGGGCCCGTTCGGCCAGCTGCGCCTCTGCCCGTTCCACCACATTGACCAGCAAAAACGCGCGAGTCAGCGGCCCGACGCCACCGGGGTTGGGCGACACGTGTCCGGCCACCTCCCATACGTCGGGAGCCACATCGCCGGTGAGTCCGGCATCCGTGCGGCTGACGCCCACGTCGATGACGGCGGCACCCGGCTTCACCATGTCCGCGGTGATCAGGTGCGGCACGCCGGCGGCGGCCACGACGATGTCGGCGCGGGCAACTTCCGCCGCGAGGTCACGCGTGCCGGTGTGACAGAGCGTGACAGTGGCGTTCTCACTGCGGCGGGTCAGCAACAGCCCGATCGGGCGACCGATGGTGACGCCGCGCCCGATCACGGTGACCCGCGCCCCGGCGATCGGGATGTCGTATCGCCGCAGCAGATGCACGACGCCGCGCGGCGTACACGGCAGCGTCGCCTCCTTGCCGAGAACCAGTCGCCCGAGGTTGATGGGATGCAGACCGTCGGAGTCCTTGTCGGGATCGATCCGCTCGAGTGCCGCGTTCTCGTCGAGGTGCCGCGGCAAGGGCAACTGCACGATGTAGCCGGTACATGCCGGATCGGCGTTGAGATCGTCGATGGCCGCGTTGAGTTCCTCGGTTGTCGCGTCCGCCGGCAGGTCCTTGCGGATCGAGGCCACCCCGATCCGCGCGCAGTCGGAGTGCTTGCCCTTCACATACGACTGCGATCCGGGGTGGTCACCGACGAGGACCGTGCCGAGGCCCGGGGTGATGCCGGCGGCCCGCAACTTCTCCACGCGGGCTCCGAGGTCGGTGAAGATCTCGTCGCGAGTGGCCTTGCCGTCTAGTCGTATCGCGGTCACGGGAGACCATTGTTCCACTCCGACTAGCGTGACCGGACGTGGACACTCATCCGATGTCGAACGACGCCGTGACCCGAGCCGATGTCATCGCGGCACAAGACCGGATCGCGGGGCATCTGCGGCGCACGCCGACGCTTCGAACTGCACTGCCCACGGTGGACGGGCCCGTCGAGGTGGTCATCAAGCTGGAGTATCTGCAGCTCGGCGGGTGCTTCAAGGCGCGCGGCAGCCTCAACGCGGTCCTGCATGCCGCAAACGATGGACGACTCGACGATGCCGGCGTGCTGGTGGCCTCGGGCGGCAATGCCGCGATCGGCGCGGCCTGGGCGGGCCGGATCGCCGGTTGCCGCTGCACCGTTGTAATCCCCGAGACCGCGCCGACGGTGAAAGTGGAGCGGCTGCGAGCGTTGGGCGCTGATGTTGATTTGATCGGTCGGCGCTACCAGGACGCGGCCGACGCGGCTGCGCAGATGATCCGGCGCTCCGGTGCGCTGGCACTGCACGCCTATGACCTGCCCGACATCGTTGCCGGTGCCGGGACCATCGGTCTCGAGCTCGCCGAGGACGTGGACGGTCCGCTGACCTGCGTGGTCTGTGTCGGTGGGGGCGGACTGCTCGGCGGCATGACCGCCGCGACGGGACCCGGTGACCGGATGGTCGGGGTCGAACCGATCGGGGCGTCGTGTCTGCACCAGGCCATCGACGCCGGCCGACCGGTACCGGTGGAGCTGGACAGTGTCGCGGCCGATTCCCTGGGTGCCACCCGCCTCGGCGACATCTGCTGGGCCACGATCGCCGGCCGCGAGGTGACCAGCGTGACGGTGTCGGATGCCGACCTGATCGCGGCTCGTCGGATGCTGTGGACCGACTACCGGATCCTGGTGGAACACGGCACCGCGTCTGCGGTCGCCGCCATCTGCACCGGCCAGGTCACCGCCGCACCAGACACCACACTGTGCGTGGTCCTCTGCGGCGCCAACACCCCCTTCACGCTCGACCCGTAACCGTTTTGGCCGCAGTTCCGGGTTCCGGCTTGGGGCCTAAACTGCGACCGGAAGCAGAAGCTGCGGCCAGAAGTTCTGGACTCGCGACACTGGCTAGACTCGCCGATCATGTTCCGCATCATGTTCTATCAGCCGTGCATTCCGCCGAATACCGGCAACGCGATCCGGCTGGCCGCCAACACGGGGTGCGAGTTGCACCTCATCGAGCCGCTGGGATTCGACATGTCCGATGCACAGGTGAAACGAGCCGGACTCGACTACCACGAGATGGCGACCGTGACAGTACATCCCGATCTGACGGCGGCATGGGAGACGCTGCAGCCGGAACGGGTGTTCGCATTCACCGCCCACACCTCGCGCTATCACACCGACGTCGACTATCGGCCCGGCGACGTGTTGCTGTTCGGTCCCGAGCCGACCGGCCTCCCCGACGACGTCCTCGACCAACCGCAGATCACCGACCGTCTGCGGATTCCGATGCTCGACGGTCGTCGGTCGCACAACCTGGCCAACGCCGCCAGCATCGTCGTGTACGAGGCCTGGCGGCAGAACGGGTTCACCGGCGCGGTGTGAGGGACGCGGCGCGCACCTCAGTCGATGCGGAACCGTTTGGTGCGCGATGTCGCGCCGCCCACGAGTGCGATGCGACTTTTGGGCACCCTGAGATGGTCGGCGAGGATCTCGGCGACCGCCTTGTTGGCCCGTCCCTCCGCTGCCGGCTCGCGCACGTAGACGGTCATCGATCCCGCCGGATTCGTCTCCACCAACGGCCCTTTGCGGCTGCCCGGCTTCACGGTCACCACGATCTGTTTCCCCATGACGGTTTCCCTACTTCCATCCTCGGGCCAGTATGTGTCAGTGCCAGTCACGCGAACGTGTTCCCACTCGAAGATCCAAGCGCTGCAAACGCTCTGCCACCACCGTCACCGCCCCCTCGGCATTCTGCACGGTGCCCCGGATCAGCAACGCCGAGGCCGAGTGTGCCAGATTCCGGTGCCTCGTCCACAGCCCGACCGAGCACACCACATTGACCATTCCGGTTTCGTCCTCCAGGTTGATGAACGTCACGCCGGACGCGGTGGCCGGACGCTGTCGATGAGTCACCGCACCGGCCACCAGGACGCGCGAACCGTCGGCGACCGTCAAAAGACCATCCGCGGGGATCACGCCCATCGCCGCCAACCGCGGCCGCAGGAACTGGGTCGGATACGACGTCGGGGTGATCCCGGTGGCCCACGCGTCGGTGGCCGCGAGTTCCACATCCGAAAGCCCCGGAAGCGTCGGCGTGGGGGCAGCCGCCTCGAGTGGCAGTTGATCCGAGCGGACCGTCGCGGCCGCCCCGGCCTCCCAGAGCGCTTGCCGCCGACTCATCCCGAAACAGCCGAACGCATCTGCACCGGCGAGCCCCTCGAGTTGCGCGACCGTCAGACCGGCCCGCCGGGAAACATCCGCGATGTCGGCGAAATCCCCTTCTCGAGTGCGACATTCGACGATCCGGTCGGCAACGTCGGCACCGACGCCACGCACTCCACCCAGACCCAGACGGACCTCGAGGCCCGCGTTCTCCAGGGTCGCATGCGCCAACGACCTGTTGATGTCGGGTCGATGAACCCGCACACCGTGACGCCGGGCATCGGCGACCAGCGATTGCGGCGAGTAGAAACCCATCGGCTGCGCCCGTAGCAGCGCCGCGCAGAACGCGGCCGGATGGTGCAGCTTGAACCACGACGAATAGAACACCAGCGACGCAAAGCTCTGCGAATGACTCTCCGGGAAACCGAAATTCGCGAATGCCGCCATCTTCTCGAAGATGCGGTCGGCCATCTCCCCGGTGATCCCGTGCAGTTCCTGCATCCCGGCGTAGAACCGCCGACGCAGCCGCTCCATCCGTTCCGGTGAGCGCTTGGACCCCATCGCACGCCGCAACTGGTCGGCCTCCGACGCGTCGAATCCGGCCACATCGACCGCCAACTGCATCAGCTGCTCCTGGAACAACGGCACCCCCAGGGTCCGGTCGAGCGCCTTACGCATCGACGGATGTTCGACGGTGGGTTCCTCGGCACCATTGCGGCGCCGGATGTAGGGGTGCACCGACCCACCCTGGATGGGACCGGGACGGATCAGCGCGACCTCCACCACCAGGTCGTAGAAGGTACGCGGTCGCAGCCGCGGCAGGGTGGCCATCTGAGCACGCGACTCCACCTGGAAGACGCCGACCGAATCTGCGCGACAGAGCATCTCGTACACCTCGGGCTCGGTGAGGTCGAGTGTGGCGAGGTCGACCTCGATCCCCTTGTGCTCGGCCACCAGATCGATCGCGTAATGCAACGCCGAGAGCATCCCCAGACCGAGCAGATCGAATTTCACCAGACCGATCGCGGCGCAGTCGTCCTTGTCCCACTGCAGGACACTGCGGTCGGCCATCCGCGCCCACTCCGTGGGACACACGTCGGCGATCGGCCGGTCACAGATCACCATCCCACCCGAGTGGATACCCAGATGTCTTGGCATACCCAGGATTTCGCCGGCGAGTCGGGTGACGTCGGCAGGCGCCTCGTCGGGCGCGCGACTCCAGGCGTCCTGCTGGCCGGTCGCATATCCCAGTGCCCGCGACATGTCCCGAACGGCGGACTTACCGCGATAGGTGATGACGTTGGCGACCTGCGCGCTGTAGTCGCGACCGTATCGGCGGTAGACGTACTGAATCGCCTCTTCGCGGCGGTCGGATTCGATGTCCACGTCGATATCCGGCGGACCGTCCCGCTCCGGCGCGAGAAACCGCTCGAACAGCAACTTGTTGGCCACCGGATCGACATTGGTGATCCCGAGGGCATAGCAGACCGCGGAGTTCGCCGCGCTGCCACGGCCCTGACACAGGATGTCGTTGGCCTTGCAGAAATCGACGATGTCGGCGACCACCAGGAAATAACCCGGGAAGGTGAGGGTCTCGATGATGGCGAGTTCGTGCTCGATCTGCCGGTAAGCCTGCGGATGAGCACTCGGCGGGCCGTAGCGACGCAACGCCCCGGCCATCGCCTTCTCCCGCAACCAGCTGTTCTCGGTGTGCCCGGCGGGTACATCGAACGGCGGTAGCTGCGGCGCGATCAGACCGAGCCGGAACGCGCAGTCGGTCGCCAGACCGACCGCGTTGTCGATGGCCTCCGGGTGGCCCGGCAGCAACCGGGCCATCTCGTCGCCGCTGCGCAGATGTGCTCCGCCCACCCCCGGCAGCCAGCCGTCGATGGTCTCGATATCGGTGCGGGCACGGACCGCGGCAACGGCCGTGGCCAGTCGACGTCGCCGCGGACCGGCGAAATGCGCACCGGTGGTCGCCACCGTCGCCAGCCCGAACTCGCCGGCCAACCCGGCCAGGACCGCGTTGCGTTCATCGTCGTCGGGCAACCCCTGCGCGGTGAGTTCCACGACGACGTCATCGACCCCGTACCGCTGCACCAGCCCGGCCAGCGCATCTCGCGCCGCCTGCGGACCACCCCGATCCAACGCGCGGCGCACCGCCCCTTTCCGGCATCCGGTGAGGATCAACCAGTGTCCACCTGCCATGTCCGGCAGGGCATCGGAGTCATAGCGCAGCAACCCCTTCTCCCCCGCACGCATGTGCGCGTCGGCGATGGTCCGCGACAGCCGCCGATATCCTTCGCTGTCACGGGCGAGTACCAGCAGATGCTCACCCGGCGGATCGGGGACGCCGGTCCGCGCGGCGTCGGGTTCCAGGGAGAGTTCGGCACCGAACACCGTGGGCAGCTCGAATTCGCGTGCCGCCTCGGCGAATCGCACGATCCCGTAGAAACCGTCGTGATCGGTCAGGGCCAGTGCGGACAGGCCGAGACGTTGCGCCTCCTCCACCATCTCCTCGGGCATCGAGGCACCATCGAGGAAGCTGTAGGCGCTGTGCGCATGCAGTTCGGCGAATGGCACCGACGATCGGCCCCGTTCGACCCCGTCGGCGCGGTAGGCCCCCCGCTTGCGCGACCACGCCGGACTGTCGTTGCCGTCACCGGCGTTGTCACCGGGACCGAAGGCCTCGCCCGGACGTCGTCCGTCCGGCGCACGACCGGAGAGAACCCGCTCCATCTCCGACCATGTCGGCGGTCCTTGATCCCAACCCACCGAGGGAGTTTATCGAACATGCGTTCGATGAATCAAGCGCGGACTCACACCCCGAAGGCGGGCGGATAGTCGATCATCCCCGCGGGCGTCGAACGGGTCGGGTCGAGAGCCAGAAACATCAGCGCCTCGTCGGGGACCTCGAACGGCGCGGCGACGCCGACCTCCGACGCGCGCCGGAATCCGAATCGCGGATAGAACCCCGGATGCCCGAGGACCACGACGAGGTTCTCCTCGGCGCCGGCCTCGACCCGCCCACGTGCGGCGTCGAGCGCAGCTCGCGTGACCAGTGTCCCGAGTCCGGAGTTCTGCATCGACGGCCACACCGCGCACGGCGCCAGCGCCAGCGCCGCCCGGTCGCCCACCCGGCAGCGCGTCAACAGCGCGTACGCCGCGACGCAGTCTGCGTCGTCGACGGCCACGAACGACAGCTGCGGAATCCAGGCGGCGCGGTCGCGCCTCAGCGCGCTGACCAGATCCGCTTCCGCCCGACGGCCGAACGCCGCGGCCACCAGGTCGTCGATGCCGCGACGATCGGCGTCGACCTCGGGCCGACATGCGTGTTCACCGATGTTGCCATTCGTCAATGTAAGTGTCACCCTGTCTATCAACAGCGTTCTTACCGTGAAGTAAGAACTCATCGCCTGGTCCAGTATCCCCTCGAGATCGGATCCATACCCATGACGACGTACTTCATCACCGGCGGTTCCGGCTTCATCGGCCGTCGGGTCATCGAACGCCTCCTGGCCGTCGAGTCCGACACACGGATCATCGCGCTGGTACGGGGCGCGACGCTGTCGCGGTTCAGCGAATTCCTGGCCTCCGCCGACAGCACGGGACGCGTCCTGCCGGTGGTCGGCGATCTCACTGCTGCCGGACTCGGCCTCGACGCCGACGAACTGCCCGACATCGATCACGTCATCCATCTCGCGGCCATCTACGACATGACCGCGGACGCCGATGTGCAGCACACCACCAACGTCGAGGGCACCGCACGCGTGGCCGACTTCGCGATGGCCGCCGACGCGCTTCTGCACCATGTCTCGTCTATCGCGGTGGCCGGCGATCATCGCGGCACCTACACCGAGGACGACTTCGACACCGGTCAGGGGTTCCCCACGCCGTATCACCGCACCAAGTTCGAGGCCGAGCGTCTGGTTCGCAACCGAGAAGGGTTGCGCTGGCGCATCTATCGTCCGTCGGTAGTGGTCGGCGACTCCCGTACCGGTGAGATGGACAAGGTCGACGGACCCTACTACTTCTTCGGCCACCTGCAACTGCTCGGCGCGCTGCCCTCGTCGCTGCCACTGCCGATGCCCGATCTGGGAAACACCAACATCGTCCCGGTCGACTATGTGGTCGCCTCGCTCGTCGCGCTGTGCGCGCTCGATCCGGAACACAGCGGCCTCGTCCATCACCTCGCCGACCCACGGCGACGGACGATCACCGACATGTACAACGCGATCGCACCGGGATTCGACGGACCGCGCGGGCACACCGTGGTGCCGAACGCCATCGTCGAACCGATGCTGCGGTTGGCGGGAACCGGTCCGCTGCGGGTCGGCCGCGATCTACTGGCCACCCAGCAGGGTGTCCCGCCGGCGCTGCTGGACACCGTCGCACTGACCGCGGACTTCCGTGCGGACGCCACTGCCACCGTTCTGCACGGTCTCGGCATCACGCTGCCCGACCTCGAGGAGTACGGGCCACGGCTGTGGTCCTACTGGGCCGAACACCTCGACCCCGCACGACATCGGCGGCAGGATCCACGCGGGCCACTGGTCGGCAAGAACATCCTGATCACCGGCGGCTCGGCGGGAATCGGCAAGGCTGCGGCCAGGATGTGTCTGGCCCGCGGCGCGAACGTGATGATCCTGGCACGAGATCCGGCGGGACTCGATGCGGCCGTGTCCGAACTCGCCGCGACCCCTAGCAAGGACGGGGTGCCTCCCGGCCGCGTGAGCGCCTATCAATGCGACGTCACCGACACCGAATCCGTCACCGGCATGGTCAAAAGAGTTCTCGCCGAACATGATCACGTGGACGTGCTGGTGAACAACGCGGGTCGCTCCATCCGCCGGGCCACCATCAACGCCACCGATCGGATGCACGACTACCAGCGGGTCATGGCGGTCAACTACTTCGGTGCGGTCAACCTGATCCTCGCGCTGCTACCACATATGGTGGCCCGGCAATCCGGCCATATCGTGAACGTGACCTCCATCGCGGTGCAGTCCAGAACGGCTCGGTTCGGTGCGTATGCGGCGTCGAAAGCGGCGCTGGAGGCCTTCAGTGATGTCGTCGGGGTCGAGACACTGTCCGATCACGTGACATTCACCAATGTCCGGCTACCACTGGTCCGCACCCGCATGATCGCTCCGACCGAGGCCTATGAGGACCAGGCCGGCGTCTGGGGCGTGGACAAAGCGGCGTCGCGGGTGCTGCATGGCATCGTCGACCGCCCGCGCCGGATCAACTCCGCGATGGGGTCACTGGCCGAGTTCGGGCATCGGATCGCTCCGGGTCTGACCGCGCGGCTCCTGCACCAGGAATACCTGCTGTTCGGCGAATCGGCCGCCGCACTCGGACAGGCCACCGGCTACGATCGTCGTCCATGACAGATGAGCCGATGGCCGACGACACGCCCTTCCTGTCGGTCGACCTCGCTCGCCTCGACCGCAACCTCACCGCGGTCGCCGATCGCGCACGCGAGCTCGGCATCGACCTTCGGCCCCATGCCAAGACCCACAAGTGTGCACAGCTCGCCCGACGCCAAATCGATTCCGGCGCAGTGGGCCTGACGGTGGCGACGATCGGCGAGGCGGAAGCCTTCGCCGACGCTCTGGCGCCGACGGTCTCCGACCTGTTCATCGCCTACCCCTTGTGGGTCACCGAGCACAAGGGTGCACGGCTGCGTTCACTCGCCCGCCGAACTCGGCTGCGCCTGGCGATCGACTCGGTGGCCGGTGCACGACAACTCGCTGCCGTGTTGGCGGATGTCCCGGTGGAGGTGGTCGTGGAGGTCGACTCCGGTCAGCACCGGACCGGAGTTGTCGCCGACAAAGCCGGAGCCCTTGCCCGCGCTGCCGACGACCTCGGGCTGCACGTCGTCGGCGTGTTCACCTTCCCCGGCCACGGCTACGGCCCCGGCCCGGCCCGTCGACGCGCCGCCGACGACGAGTTCGAGGCCCTGACGCAGGCAGCCCGATCACTGCGCGACAACGGGATCGACCCGGTGGTGCGCAGCGGCGGCTCCACCCCGACGATCGGCTTCGCGAGCGCCGAGGTGCTCACCGAGATCCGTCCCGGGGTCTACCCGTTCAACGATGCACAGCAGCTCGAGCTCGGGTCGTGCACCGCCGACGATGTCGCGCTGACGGCGATCGCCACCGTGGTACACCGCAGCGGTACCCGGATCGTCATCGATGCGGGCAGCAAGATCGTGGGCGCGGACCGACCCGCCTGGACGTCGGGGTTCGGTCGCCTCCTCGAAGCCCCGACGGCTGTCGTCACCTCGCTGTCGGAACACCACGCAGTCATCGACTTTCCGATCGACCACCCGGCAGTGTTGATCCCCGATCCCGGCACGACGGTGCGCATGGTGCCCAATCATGTGTGTACCGCAGTCAATCTGGTCGATGAACTCATCGTGCCGATGGCCGATGGGCCTGCGGACCGATGGCCGGTGATCGCCCGCGGCGCCAACAGCTGACCACATCACTCATACACTCCCTCCACCACCCAGCTCCGCGCCCGATAGCGCAGGAGCAGGGCACGCGAATCATCGAGCAGCACCTGAGCTCGGGCGGTCATCCCGGTGGGGTCATCGTCGTCGAGCCCGCTCGGCCACGGTCCGGCCCACCACCGCAGTTCCCAGCTGCGTCGTCGCCGACCGTCCGACGCCATCTGAATCGTGGTGGGCTCGGCGGAGAAACCGCCCCGACCGGTGACCTCCACCGGGGTGCCCAGCATGTCCAACACCTGGATCGGTGTCGCCATCAGCACCGCCGGGGTCGGTTGGGGTAGTCCACCCGGCCATGGTGCCGCCGGATCCCGTGACGGTAGCCGCTCCTCGCCGAGCGCCACCAGGGTGATCTGGTCCGCGGGGCCGCGGCCTCCGCTCGTGACGGGAAGCTGCACGGCATCGCCGCCGAGCAGACCCTGAACCCGCACAAGAGCGCGCCGGGCCCGTTCACCGATCTCCGGGTCCTCGGGTAAACCGTTGCCGCTCAACGAGTATTGCAACGTACCCGCACCGACCACCTCGATGGGCTCGAGACGCAGCAGTGCCACCGGGGAATCCGGTCGGTCGTCGGCCCCGGGACGCCCGCCGGTCAGCCACCCCTCGAGTTGCCATCGGATTCGGTCGGCGGTGGCCTCCGGTGTCAGCGGTTGCGCACACCGCCAGGTCCGGGCATGGCGCTGCCCTCGTTCGGTGACCGCTTCCACGGTGAGCCGCGTACACGCCGCCGACGCCGCCGCCAGACGTCCGGCCAGCTCGTCGGCCAGTCGGCGCCCGAGAAAAGCAGCCGAGTCCACCCGGTCGATCGGCGGATCACACCGGTGCTCGATGATCAGGTCGGCCGGGGCAACCTGTCCCGAAGGCGGCCTGCCGGGTGCGGCGTTGGCCAACCGATGAGCCACCACCGCGTCGGCGGCGAACCGGGTGGCGACGTCGCGGACCGACATCATCGCGAAGGCCCCGATGGTGGAGATCCCCAGTCTGCGCAGCAGTTCCACCAGCTCGACACGAGCCGGATCGCTCAGGCTCGGCTCCACCGCGAGGTCGCCGACAGGTCGATCGGCCAGATACGCAGCGTCACCGCCCGGCGGCACATGATGCCCACCACGGGCAGCCAGCACGGCGGTGAACAACTCGTCGGCGATCCCGCCCTGGACCTCCACCCCGCCCGCCGCCACCGCATCGATCAGCTTCTCGACCAGCACGTGCTCGTCCCCGAAATACCGGGCGGCCCTCCCCGCGGGCACCACCAGCAGCCCCGGCCGCAACACCTCGACGACGGGCACCAGATCTGCCACCACCGCGACCACCGGCTCGAACACCCGACCATCCCGGTGGTCGTCGCCGGCCATCACCGTCATCTCCGGACAGGCCGACTGCGCCTGCCGCTTACGCATGCCACGCCGCACCCCGGCCATCCGCGCCGGCGCCGAACAGGCCACCACCCGATTGGCGTGGAGAACGGCGACCGGGTGATGTGGCGGCAGATCCGCGGCGATCGCCGCCGCGGTCGCAGGCCAGTCCGGGCACCACAAGGCGAGGATGCGCTTCTCCGACGCTCCCGATGCCTGCGACGCTCCCGGTGGTTCCGGTGAGCCGAGCTCCGGTGCCGTGGTCAGCTCGGACATCAGTTCGCCACCGCCAAGCGGGGGCCGGTCGATGACGCAGCCAGTTCCACCTGCCGGCCCGCACCGTATCCGCTTGTCCGCATCTCGATCTCGCCGACCACACGACGCGCACCGCGAGCGGCGACCGTCAGCCGAAGGGTCATCCCACCGATCCGGCCGACCCCCGGCCGCGCCGTCGCCAGGTCTGCGGAATCGGCACCCGGTAGATGCCGGTAGGTGACGACCTCGGTCACCAGACGCAGGTGCGCACCCGGCCAGGAACCACCGGTGATCAGCAGCACCGACTTCTGTTTACGCAGCCGTCCCATCATCACCCGGGTCCGCGCGGGCGGCACCGCGGCGCCGGCCAGATCCAGCACGACCAGATCCATCCCGTCGAGTAGCACGCCGGCCACCTCGACCGGGTCGACACCAGGCTCTGGCACCGTGGCGATGCGGGCCAGATCGCCGCCGAGTCCGGTCACCGCCCCCAGGTTGAGGTGCGGCATACCCACCAGTCCGACCTGACATCCCGCGCCGCTCACCGATGCGATCATCGCCAGTAACACCGACCGTGCGCCATCGACCGTGAGCACACCACCGCGTCCCAGGCCACCGCGCGGCAACAGATCGGCGATCGCGGCCGGGACCGGCAGGACCTCGTCGGACGGATCGGACACCTGCATCGCCGGCCGGTCCGGCTGCCTCGACATCGCCGCGATCCGACGCCGGAGACGGTCCAGTTCACCGTCTGTCGAACGGCGGACACGGGGGTTCTCCGAACCGTTCTCGGAAACCTCCAACGACACACTCATACAGCCTCCTACCAGCGACTTTCCGCAATAGCGCGCCGGGAAGATGCACGTGCGTTCGAACATGTTTTCGAGTGATTTCGATACTAGGGCGCACCACCGACAACCGCAACGCGCGAGGTCAGCGGCATGCGCCCGATCGTTGTTCCACCCAGAACCCAGTCGCCCCCGCAACACACGGAGGAGCGCCGACATCGAGCACGCGAAGCACGGCGGCGACGCGTACGGCCGGGACGCGGCACGGCGGAACTCAGAAGAGGGTGAGCGCCTCTGGCGTCGGACCGGGGGCAGGGGCACCGGCCGACGCCGCGGCCCGCAGGCCGGCCGCACCCGACAACCCGTGACGTTCGACGAGGGGGCGCATCCGAGCGGCCAACCACGCCGAGTACTCCGGGGTCACATAGGCACCCCGGCCGTAGAGGCCGCGGTACCGACGCACCAGCGCCGGATGCTCGGCGGCCAGCCACTCCAGAAACCACGGCTTCGTAGCGCCGCGCAGATGCATCGGGAAGGCGGTGACACCGGCGGCACCGGCATCGGCGAGGGCCGCGATCAGGCTCTCGAGATGAGACACCGAGTCGGTCAGATACGGGATCACCGGCGCGACCATCACATGCGGCGCGAATCCCGCATCGGCCACCGCCCGGATCAGCTCCAGCCTTGCCTTGGGCGAGGGTGTGCCCGGTTCGATCGCCTTCTGCAGTTCGGCATCATGGAAGGCCAGTGAGATCCCGATGCTCACCGGCACCTTCTGCGCCGCCTGCCGCAACAACGGCAGATCGCGACGCAACAACGTGCCCTTGGTCAGGATCGAGAAGGGTGTCGCGGACTCCGCAAGCGCCGAGATCACCCCCGGCATCAGCCGATAACGCCCCTCGGCGCGCTGATAGGGGTCGGTGTTGGTCCCCAGCGCAACGGTCTCCCGGGTCCACGATCGCCGCCGCAGTTCCTTGCGCAGCACCGCGGCGACATTGAGCTTCACCACCACCTGGCTGTCGAAGTCACGGCCGGCGTCGAGATCCAGGTACTCATGGGTCGGCCGGGCAAAACAGTATCGACAAGCGTGCGTGCAGCCGCGAAAGGTGTTGACAGTGAAACGGAACGGCAGATTCGCGGCGTCGGGAACCTGATTGAGCGCACTCTTGGCGAGCACCTCGTGGAACGTGACTCCCTCGAACTCAGGGGTCTGCACCGACCGCACCAGACCCGCCTTTCCCAAGCCGGGCAGAGCACCGTCGTCGACCCCGACCCCCTGATCGGACCACCGCATACCCGAAGTCGAACATATGTGCGATGACGCTGTCAAGCGTCGCACCCTGTCTCGACGGCACGACTATCATGCAGCCTATGCCGACCACCCCGGACCACCATCGCACGCCCGGTCCCCAGTATCTGGTCGCCGGACGGTATCGATTGCGGTCACGCATAGGCGGCGGCGGCATGGGCACGGTCTGGCTGGCCCGCGATCAGCTGTTCGACCGGGACGTCGCGGTCAAGCAAGTGGTCTCCACCGAGGGCCTCAGCGAAGAAACCGCCGAGAACATCCGACAACGCGCCATGCGCGAGGGTCGGATAGCCGCCAAACTCGTCCATCGCAACGCCATCGCGATGCACGACGTCGCCCTCGACAGCGGTGAGCCCTGGCTGGTGATGGAGTATCTCCCATCCCGCAGCGTCGCGCAGATCCTGCACACCACAAAGACTCTCGATGTACGACAAGCGGCGCAGATCGGCGCCCAGGTGGCCGACGCCATGGCCACCGCACACACCGCCGGCATCATCCACCGTGACATCAAACCGGGCAATCTGCTCGTGACCACCACCGGCCGCACCGCCGGTCTGGTCAAGATCACCGACTTCGGGATCTCCCGCCTCAAGGACGAGGTCAGTCTGCACGGCTCCGGTGTGATCACCGGGACGCCGGCATACTTCGCACCCGAGGTTGCCCGTGGCGCCGAACCCACCGAGGCGTCGGATGTGTATTCACTCGGCGCAACGGTCTACACCCTGGTCGAGGGACAACCGCCGTTCGGCGTAGACGACGATTCACTTGCCCTGCTGCACAAGGTCGCTCGCGCCCGCATCAACCCGATGACGCGGGCCGGCGCAGTCGAGCCGGTACTGCTACGGCTGCTGGAACCGAGCCCGTCGCGGCGACCGACCATGGCCCAGGCACGCGACCTGCTCGCCGAAGTCGCTGCGGGTGAACGTGGTTCGGTCCGCCACGTGCTGACCAGCCCGATCACCACACCGGATGGCGGACTGCCCACATGGGCCCAGCGATCGCCGCGTCCACCACGAACGCATCCCACCGGCACCCACCTCCCGGTCGGGGGACCGCTGCCGGCCCGACCGCCCGCTGCCTCCCCGCACGCCGACGACCGAGTGTCGGCGGTGTCGACGGCAACAGAATCCGGGACCCATCAGCCCTCGGACCGGACCGGGCTGGGGCGCTCAGGCCCGTCGGGATTGTCGCCGACGATGCTCGCCGTCGGCATCGGTGCGGTCCTCGCGCTGATCGTCGTGGTGGTGCTGATCCTCGTCGTAGCCGGGTGAACGGCCCGGAGTGCTGGGGCTAGCCGATGTGGCGGGTGGCCGCCCATCGGGTCAACGCGTTTCGGTTGGACTGTTGGGTCTTGCGCAACACATTGGAGGCATGCGTCTCGACCGTCTTGATCGAGATGAACAGCTCGTCGGCGATCTCCCGGTAGGTGTAACCGCGCGCCAGCAGCCGTAGCACCTCGAGTTCCCGCTTGGTCAGCGAGTCGAGTTCCGGATCGAGAGGCGGCTCGGGCGCAGCGGACTTGCCGGTGAACGAGTCGAGCACGAATCCGGCCAGGCGCGGACTGAACACCGCATCCCCATCGGAGACCCTCCGCACGGCGTCGGCGAGCGCCGCCCCGTCGATGGTCTTGGTGACATAGCCACGCGCACCGGCCCGGATCGTCGCGATGACATCCTCGGCGGCGTCGGACACGCTGAGCGCCAAGAACACCGGCGGCGGGCCATCGGTGATCGCGTCGGTGACCCCACGCAACACGGCCACCCCTCCGCCCGACGGCATGTGCACGTCGAGCAGAACGACGTCGGGCGCTACGGCGAGGATGCCCGCCACCGCCTCGGCCACCGTGCCCGCCTCGCCCGCGATCGCCAGACCCGGCTCCGAGGACAGCTCGGCTCGCACGCCGGAACGAAACACCGCATGGTCGTCGACCAGAAAGATCCGACACACCGCCGCGTCCGTGGATTCCATCGTCACGATGCCTCCCTGGTCTGTCCTGCGTCGAGATGTGAGGGCCGGCCCGCGCCACTTGTATTGTCTGCGGTTCCGGCCGAACCCGTCTGTCCGGCACCCTTATCCACCGAACCGCCGTCGGGATCGGCGTGTCCCCCACCGGATTCGCGGGGCATCACGAGCCGGACGTTGGTGCCACGTCCGGGCGCCGAATCGATGGTGGCCTCCCCGTCTGCGCGATGCATCCGGGCGGTGATCGAACGGGTGATGCCGTGCCGATCGCCATCGACGAGTTCGGGGTCGAAACCGATGCCCCGATCGCGCACGAACACCTCGACCTGGTCGTCGGTCACCTCCCCGTAGACATCCACCTTGCGCTCCCCGGAATGCTTGGCGGCGTTGATCAAGGCCTCGCGTGTCGCCGCCACCAACGCCGCCCAGCGGCGTCGCTGCGCAGCGGGTTCATCCTCCGGGCGCAGGTCGCCGACCGTGATCACGTCGACCTCGATGCCGTAGTGGTCCTCGACCTCCGCGCCGACCTCCTGCAAACTCGCCGACAGCGAACCCGCGCGTTGGGCGGGATCACCGAACAACCAGCCGCGCAGTTCACGTTCCTGACTTCGCGCGAGCCGGGCGACCTCCTCCGGTCTGCCCGCCTGCTTCTGTATCAACGCGAGCGTCTGCAACACGGAGTCGTGCAGATGCGAGGCGATCTCCTCGCGTTCGGCGTTACGGATGCGTGCGGCCCGTTCCTCGTTGAGCGCACGCCACATCCGCATCCACAGTGGCACGGTCAGCAGTACCACCCCGATCAGGGTGGCGACCACCGCGAGCAACGTCGTCGACAACCCCCCGAACGACCGGTCGCCGGCCAGCACGATCACCACCAGACCGCCGATCACCAACAATGCGCCGCCGATGAAGCGCGTCCAGGTGAGCAACGGGGTGCGGGGTGTGCTGTGCGAGGTGTCGAACTCCCGCCACACGAGGCTCGCACCGATCACCACGAAGACGAACGGGACCAGATAGGCCGCCGGTGTGCCGGAGGTGGCGAAGCCGACCACCGACATCGCGACCAGCCCGACCAGCGCGAGGCCATAGGCCTGCCGACGCTCACCAGGTCCGGGCGGTGCGGTGTCGCGACCGGGCGGACAGAAGAACCACAGCAGCCCGTAGGCGAGCACACCGGCTCCGGCGAGCGCGGCGAGCACCATGAACACCACCCGCACGCGAAAGGCGTCCACACCGAGGTGATCGGCGATGCCTCCCGCGACCCCGGCGATGACCCGACCGCCGTCGCGACGCATCAGTCGCGGCGTCGGCAACTGGGCCGACGTCGACGGGCTCGAGGCCGCGGGCACGGGGGAACCACTCACACCTCGATAGTGGCACGACCGACCCGCCCCGCACATCAGGGACTTTCTCAGGGTCCTCCCCCGATGTGGTGGCACGTCCGAGTCGCCACGATGGAGACCATGGACACCAAGCAGTTCGAGGGGTTGTGGGCGACCCGGCCGATTCGACCGAGCACCAACCGCACCGTCGCCGGTGTGTGTGCCGGCATCGGCGCGCGGTACCGCGTCGACCCGACGCTGGTCAAGATCGCATTCGTGGTGGCGACGCTGTTCGGCGGTAGCGGCCTCGTGCTGTACATCGCCGCGTGGGTGGCCACGCCGAGTGAGAACAAGCAGCACGACGAGCTCGGCTCGATTCGGCACGGCGAGTTCATCCACGGCCCCACGCAACAGCATTCGCGCCATCGGCGTCACCGCAATCCACAGCTGATCCTGCTGATCGTGCTCGCGATCATCGTGCTCACCTCATTCGGCCCCAACACCACGTGGAGTTATGGTGGCCTCCTCGGCGCAGCACTGATGCTGCTGGGCTGGTGGCTGCTCTACCAGCGCACACCGGAACCGCCGGCGGGCACCAGCGTCGACACTCATCACCCGGTCACGCCCGACGTGGTCGCGGCCCGCACCGATGGCCCACTGCAGCCGTGGATTCCACGGGCGATGATGACCGGTCCGAGCGGTGCCGCTCCCGCCACCCCGACGAACTCCCCCGGTTCTGCCGCACCACCCGCAGGTCCGTCGACCTCTCCTCCCGGGCAATCGGCGTTCGGGCCCGGGGCATTCACGGCCGGAGCACCTGACGTCGCCTCCCAACGCGCTTCCGGCACAGGGCCTGCCGCCCCGACCGACACCGGACCGGCAGAGGTTTTCGCGACCGACGAGTTGCGCCGTACCCCACCGGCCTGGGATCCGCTGGGCACCGCCCGCTTCGCCTGGGATCTGCCCGAACCCGCCACCGAACAGGCGATCGACCATCGCTCGCAACGCCGTTCGCCGCTGACCCTCGTGGTGATCGGCCTCGCGGTGATCGTCGCCGCGGCCGGTGCCGCACTGCATCAGGTCGGCGTCGACTGGTTCACCCCGGCACGCATCGTCTCGATGGCCCTCGCGGTGGTGGGTGGCGGCCTGATCTATGCGGGTCTACGCCGTCGCAACGCCGGCGGGCACAGTGCCGGGTTGGTGCCGATCGCCCTGATCCTGGGCGTCGCCGTTATCGCGACCACCAGTATCGGACATCTGAACCTGCCGTCGGGAGGCGTCGGTGAGCGGACGTGGACACCGATCGCGGAATCCGACATCGACGACGCGTATTCCCTCACGATGGGCAAGATGGTGCTCGACCTGCGCGGTGTGGACATCACCGCCGATCGCACCGTGGAACTGCGAAACGGCGTCGGCGAGATCGAGGTACTGGTGGGCGAGAACACCAACATAAGCGCCAACTGCGATGCGAACGTCGGCGACTATGTCTGCCCAGACGGACTCGACGGCGGCCGCGACGGTACCGACGGACCCGTGCTCACCATCGATGCGCACACCAACGTGGGACATGTGGAGGTGACCCGATGAACGACGACGACACCGATCTCCGCACCACCGGAAGCAGCGATACCCGGCACCGTGCGCCAGGTCTGGTCCTACTCGGGATCGCCGCCCTGTCGGTCGCGGCGTGGGGACTGGCCGGTGGCCCGGACCTACCGTCGGCCGGCGACCTCGGCTGGATCGCGGTCGCCACCGGCCTGGTGATCGGCCTGCTGCTCATCGTCACCGGCGCACGGTCGTCACGACGACGATGACCCATCGGTCGCCATCGACCGGAGTCACTCCCACTCGATGGTGCCCGGCGGCTTGCTCGTGACGTCGAGAACCACCCGGTTCACGTCGGGCACCTCGTTGGTGATGCGGGTCGAGATGAGTTCGAGCACCTCGTAGGGCACCCGGGTCCAGTCCGCGGTCATCGCGTCCTCACTGGACACCGGGCGCAGCACGATCGGATGGCCATACGTGCGACCGTCGCCCTGCACCCCCACACTGCGCACATCGGCCAGCAACACCACCGGGCACTGCCAGATCTGACCGTCGAGGCCGGCGGCGGTGAGTTCCTCGCGGGCGATGAGGTCGGCCTTGCGCAACATCGCCAGACGATCGGCGGTGACCTCGCCGACGATCCGGATGGCCAGGCCCGGACCTGGGAAGGGCTGGCGCCCCACGATCTCCTCGGGCAGACCTAGTTCCCGCCCGACCGCCCGGACCTCATCTTTGAACAGCAGCCGCAAAGGCTCGACCAGCGAGAACTCCAGATCCTCGGGGAGGCCACCGACGTTGTGGTGACTCTTGATGTTGGCCGTACCGCTCCCGCCACCGGACTCGACGACATCGGGGTACAAGGTCCCCTGGACCAGGTACTCGACCTTGGCACCATCGGACGCGTGATCACCGAGCACGTCGGTGACCGCACCTTCGAAGGATCTGATGAACTCGCGACCGATGATCTTGCGTTTGGTCTCCGGGTCGCTGACACCGGCGAGTTCGGACAAGAAGGTGTCGGCCGCGTCCACGGTGACGAGCTTCGCGCCGGTCGCGCCGACGAAATCGTGCTGTACCTGCTCCCGCTCGCCTGCCCGCAACAACCCGTGGTCAACGAACACGCAGGTCAATCGATCGCCGATGGCCCGCTGCACCAAGGCAGCCGCCACCGCGGAGTCGACGCCGCCCGACAGTCCGCAAATGGCCAATCCGTCGCCGATCTGATCGGCCACCGCGTCGATGAGCGCATCGGCGATGTTGGCCGCGGTCCAGGTCGCCTCGAGGCCGGCGATCTCGTAGAGAAAGCGCGTCAGCACCTGCTGACCGTGGGGCGTGTGCAGTACCTCCGGGTGATACTGGACACCCGCCATTTGACGGTCGACGCACTCGAACGCGGCCACCGGCGCGCCCGGGGTCGATCCGGTGACGATGAAACCCTCCGGGGGCTGCTGCACCGCATCGTTGTGGCTCATCCACACCGGCTGCGTCTCGGTCAGTCCCTCGTGCAGCACTCCGTCACCGGTCACCGTCAGCGTGGTCCGACCGAACTCACGCCCGCCGGTGTTGGCCACCTCGCCACCGAGCTGGCGGGCCATGGCCTGAAACCCGTAGCAGATGCCGAACACCGGGACCCCCAGGTCGAAGACACCCGGGTCGAGGGCGGGCGCATCTTCGGCGTACACCGACGCCGGCCCACCCGACAGGATCAGTGCCAGCGGTTTGCGGGCCTCGAACTCCGCGAGCGGCGCGTCGTGCGAGATGACCTCCGAATAGATCCGCGCCTCACGCACCCGCCGGGCGATCAGCTGCGCGTACTGCGCACCGAAGTCGATGACGAGCACCGGGCGAGGACCGTCGGGAAGGGGTGCGGAAGAAGAATCTGTCACCCCAGGGAGTTTAGTGATCAACGTCGCCAGACATAATGCAGGCATGTCTTCGACCACCGGCGCGCCATCATCCTCACGCCGTTTTTCACTGTCGGTGGCCGATCTGACGCAGGCCGCCGTGTTCGCCGCGCTGATCGCGGCCCTCGGACTACCTGGCACCATCACCATCGGGGCCTCGGGTGTGCCCATCACCCTGCAGACCCTCGGTGTGATGCTGGCGGGTTCCATCCTCGGCCCCCGCAAGGGCACGCTCGCGGTGATCATCTTCGCCGTACTGGCTATCGCCGGGCTACCCATCCTGGCCGGTGGACGCAGCGGGCTGGTCGCACTGTCCTCGCCGACGGCCGGCTTCTTCGTGGGCTTTCTGCCCGCCGTACTGGTGATCGGGCTGGCTACCGCGGCCATGATGCCGCGTTATCGCATCGTGTGGGGCGTCGGCATCAACATCGTCGGCGGCATGGTGGTGATCTACGCGTGCGGCGTCATCGGGTTGCTGCTGCGCACCGATCTGTCGCTGTGGGCGGCCATCTCCACCAACGGCATCTACATTCCCGGCGACATCGCCAAGGCTGTGATCGCGGCGCTGGTGGCCGCTCAGGTGCACCGCGCCTACCCGGGACTGATCGCCCCGATCCGGCTGCGCCGCGGCCACTGACCCGACGTCGGTGAGCGAATCAGATCGATGATCGAATTCCGTGGTGTCGGCCACGCCTACGAGGGCCGGGTCGTGCTCGACGACATCGATCTCACCCTGAGCGAGCGGCGGATCGGGATCATCGGCGCCAACGGCAGCGGCAAGTCGACCCTGGCGCGAATGATCAACGCGCTGGTGGTCCCCGACCGCGGTTCGGTGACGGTCAACGGGATCGACGCTGCCCGGGACAAACGTCGGGTCCGCAAAGAGGTCGGGTTCATCTTCAGCGATCCCGATCGACAGATCATCATGCCGACCGTCATCGAGGACATCGAGCTCTCCCTCACCCGTACCGTCCGCGACCGCGCTGAGCGGTCGTCGCGCGCCGCGGCGGTGCTCGCGCAGTTCGGGCTGGCCGATCACGCCGACCACCCCGCACACCGGCTCTCGGGTGGCCAAAAACAGCTACTCGCGCTGGCCTCGGTGCTCGTGACCGGGCCATCGGTGCTGGTCGCCGACGAACCGACCACGCTGCTGGATCTCCGCAACAGCGCGATGCTGCGCACGGTGTTCACGACGCTGGACGAACAACTGGTGGTGCTCACACACGATCTGGACATGGTCGCCGACTACGACCGGGTCATCGTGCTCGACGAGGGCCGCGTCGTCGCCGACGACGAGCCCGCCGCGGCGGTCACCGCTTACCGTCGGCTGATGACATGACGGCCCTCGGTGTCTATCGGCCGGGTCATTCACCACTGCATCGGCTTCCTGCAGGGCTCAAACTGCTCGGGCTGGGTGCGGCGATCCTCGCCGTCAGCATCACCGTACGGACGCCGGCCGCGGTCGGGTTCCTCGCGCTCGGGGTGGTCGGCGTGTTCGCTCTCGGCGGCATCCGGCCGCGTGAGGCGTGGCGCCAGATGCGCCCGGTCGTCTGGGTGGTGGTGTTCGTCTTCGTCTTCCAGGTGATCTTCACCGATTGGCAACGTGCCCTGGTCGTCTGCGCCGTTCTCGCGGCATCGGTGGCGATGGCCGCCGCGGTCACCCTCACCACCAGGACCTCGGCGATTCTCGACGCCGTCGTCACCGCGCTTCGGCCGCTGGCCCGGCGAGGAGTGCGGGTCGATCACATCGCGCTGGCGCTGGCTCTGGCCATCAGGTCCATCCCGCTCATGGTCGAGGTGGTGGCGCAGGTCGACGAGGCCCGCAAGGCGCGCGGGTTGCGTCCCGGCGCACGGATTCTCGTCGCGCCGGTGGTCATCGCGGCGCTACGTACCGCCGACGGGTTCGCCGACACGCTGATCGCCCGCGGCCTCGACTGACCCGCCGACCGTACCCGCGCCGAGCCGCTCGCCTCCCGCGCTACCGCACCCGGAGCCAACCGCGTGATCACGGATTACTGCTCAGACGTGGACGGTCAGGCCCACCTTCTGGAATTCCTTGAGATCGCTGTAGCCGGCCTTGGCCATCGAACGACGCAGCGCGCCGACGAGATTGAGTTCGCCGTACGGGTCCTGCGACGGCCCGTTCAGCACACACTCCAGGCTGGGCCGGTCCTCGTCGGTCGCGACCTGCAACAGAGCACCGCGTGGGGTGTCGGGGTGGGCGGCGGCCGACGGCCAGTACCACCCGCGCCCGGGCGCCTCGGCGGCGGCGGCCAGCGGTGTACCGAGAACTGCCGCGTCGGCACCACAGGCGATGGCCTTGGCGAGGTCACCGGAGGTGTGGATATCACCGTCGGCGATCACGTGCACATACCGGCCGCCGGTCTCGTCGAGGTACTCGCGCCGGGCCGCGGCCGCGTCGGCGATCGCCGTCGCCATCGGCACCCCGATGCCGAGTACCTCGCCGGTCGTGGTGGCACCCTCGGCAGAGCCGTACCCGACGATGACACCGGCCGCACCCGTGCGCATCAGATGCAGGGCGGTCCGGTGATCGTGTACGCCACCGGCGATAACCGGGATGTCGAGTTCGGCGATGAAGGTCTTCAGGTTCAACGGCTCGCGAACCTGGCCGTCGTTCGGATCCGCCTGGGCCACATGCTCGGCGGAGATGATGGTGCCATGCACGACGAGGATCTCCACACCCGCCTGCAACAGCGCCGGCGTCAGTTCGGGCGCATGCTGGGGACTCACGCGGACGGCTGTGGTGACACCCGCGTCGCGCACCGTGGCGACCGCCGCACCGAGTAGGTCGGGGTCGAGCGGTGCGGCATGCAGTTGCTGCAGCAGCCGGATCGCGGCCAACGGATCGGCGTTGTCGGTGGCCACCGCGGCCAATTCCTCGAGTTTGGCGTCCACGTCGCGGTGTCGGGCCCACAGCCCTTCACCGTTGATCACCCCGAGAGCGCCGAGGCGGCCCAGTTCGACCGCCGCCGACGGCGACACCAGGGCGTCGGTGGGATGACTCAGGATCGGTGACTCGAAGCGGTAGGCATCGATCTGCCAGGCGGTCGACACATCCTTGGACGACCGGGTCCGCCGCGACGGGACGATACTGATGTCATCGAGTTCGAACGTCCGTCGGGCCGTCCGCCCCATGCCGATGTCGACGAGGTCACGCACCGTTGCGCCTTTCTGCTACACGTTTGAGGTCGCGGTTGTGCCCCGGATCACACCGGGGCAAACGCGCGTCAGCGGGAATAGTAGTTGGGCGCTTCGGTGGTCAGTGTGATGTCGTGCGGGTGCGATTCCTTTAAACCGGCCGCGGTGATCTGGACGAAGCGGGCGTCGTGCAGATCGGTGATGCTCGACGACCCGGTGTAGCCCATCGCCGCGCGCAGGCCGCCGACGAGCTGATGGATCACCTGGCCGAGGGGCCCGCGGAAGGGGACCCGGCCCTCGATGCCTTCGGGCACCAGCTTCTCCTCGGCGAGCACGTCGTCCTGGAAGTACCGGTCCTTGGAGTACGACTTGCCCTGACCGCGCCCCTGCATCGCGCCGAGCGAGCCCATCCCCCGGTAACTCTTGAACTGCTTGCCGTTGACCAGGATCAACTCGCCGGGTGCCTCTGCGGTGCCCGCCAGCAGCGAGCCGAGCATGGCGGTCGACGCACCGGCGGCGAGCGCCTTGGCGATGTCGCCCGAGTACTGCAGACCGCCATCGGCGATGACCGGCACGTCATGCTGCTTGCAGACGGCTACCGCCTCCAGGATCGCGGTGATCTGTGGTGCCCCGACGCCCGCGACGACCCGGGTGGTGCAGATCGACCCCGGTCCCACGCCCACCTTGACGGCGTCGGCGCCGGCCTCGACGAGCGCGAGGGCCGCCTCACGGGTTGCGACATTGCCGCCGACGACCTGCACCCGGTCGCCCACCTCGGCCTTGAGCTTGGCCACCATGTCGAGGACGAGGCGGTTGTGCGCGTGCGCGGTGTCCACGATGATCACGTCGGCGCCTGCATCGGCCAGCGCCATCGCTCGATCCCATTGCGGGTCACCGGTTCCCACAGCGGCCCCGACCAGCAGACGGCCGTCGGCATCCTTGGTCGCCAACGGGTGTTGTTCGGTCTTGACGAAGTCTTTGACCGTGATCAGGCCGGTGAGTTTGCCATTGCCGTCGACGATGGGCAGCTTCTCCACCTTGTTGCGACGCAGCAAGCCGAGGGCGGCCTCCGCGGAGACCCCTTCCTGTGCGGTGATCAGCGGAGCCTTGGTCATCACCTCGGACACCGGGCGCGACTGGTCGACCTCGAAACGCATGTCACGGTTGGTGATGATGCCGACGAGTTCACCCGAACCGTCGACCACCGGGAGACCGGAGATCCGGTACCGCGCACACATCGCGTCGACCTCGGCGAGGGTGTGGGTCGGCGAGCACGTCACCGGATCGGTGACCATGCCGGCCTCCGAGCGCTTCACGGTCTCCACCTGCCCTGCCTGATCCTCGATCGACAGATTGCGGTGCAGCACGCCCATGCCACCCGCGCGCGCCATCGCGATGGCCATCCGCGCCTCGGTCACGGTGTCCATCGCCGAACTCACGAGCGGGACCTTGAGGGTGATGTCCTTGGTCACCCGCGACGAGGTGTCCACGTCGCTGGGAATGACGTCGGACGCCGAGGGCAGCAACAAGACGTCGTCGAAGGTGAGGCCGAGCATCGCGACCTTGCCGGGGTCGTCTCCACCGGTGCGCACTGCAGTCATTGCACCATGGTATCGGCACCATGGGGGTGTCCGGGCTCACCCTGCGTCGAGCCTTTCCACGTCATCGCCCACCGGGGTCGATCGACCTGTGGACGCCTTGCTCCACCGGGGTCCGATCATCGGTTACCGTGGTGTTGTGCGTGACCATCTTCCACCCGGACTGCCGCCAGATCCGTTCGCCGACGACCCCAGCGACCCGGCGTCGGCTCTCGACTCGGTGGAACCCGGCGTACCGCTCGACGAAAACGAGCGCGTCGCCGTCGAGGAGGATCTCGCCGATCTGGCGGTCTACGAAACGCTGTTGGCCCATCGTGGGGTCCGCGGCCTGGTCGTCGTGTGCGAGGACTGCCACGAGGATCACTATCACGATTGGGACATGCTGCGTGCCAACCTGCTGCAGCTGCTCATCGACGGCACCGTTCGGCCTCACGAACCGGCCGTCGATCCGCGCCCCGAGGCCTACGTCACCTGGGACTACTGCCGCGGCTACGCCGATGCGCGCGGACACATGGACGACGAGCGCTGAGAATTCCCCTCACGCCAGGTTGAGTTGCGTCCGTGCGCTATTTCAGCGCTTCATCGGGTCGCTTCGGCATCCATCCTGAGTAGGGCCCTTCGTGACGGGCCTCCGCACGCTCCGGCCCTCCTCAGAGTTCAGGGGCCAACCGGCCTCCAGGCCACTCACCACAAGAAGAACGTCGTGGTGGTGGTCGTCGTGGTGGTGACCGGCCGACTGGGCTGTCCGGTCTCATCGCCCGGCGCGGCAGTCGGCGTGGGAGTCGTGGTGGAGGTCGGCGGCTGCTCGGGCTTGGTGGTGTCGGGTTGACCGGTCGGGCTGTCCGGCGCCGACGTCGCCGGCGGATTCCCCGAACTGGGCAAGGTGACGGTCACCGAACCACTGCTCTGACGATCGAGGTCACGCGGCGGTGTGCTCGGCCCGGGCGCACCACCCACACTGCTCGATCCGCCGGGCACGGCGGCAGACGAGGCAGACGAGGCAGACGATGCGGACTTGGCCGAATCGGTGTCGGCGCGCAGTCGCTGCATCCACTCGTTCATGCGGTTACGGGTGGCGTCGTCGCGCACTGGCCCCATCTGCTGCTGCGCCTTGGCGATCAATGCAGCAGCCTGGTCGGCGTCGCCGGCTGCCATCGCGGCCTCGGCCTTCTCCAGGTCGGACTGGATGTCCATCGCCGCCTGGGTTTCATTGGCAGCTTCGGCGAAGACCACCTTCTTGACACCCCACAGCGGGTCGCCGGGAGACGATCCCTCTGCCAACACGGTGAGGCCCGCGCAGGCGATGACCACAACCGCAGCCACGCCGGAGGCCACCCGCAGGTGCCGGATGACCCCGCGCCCGCGTTCTGCGCGCTGGGACGCCGCGATCGCGGACTCGACCTCGTCGACGGTGGGCAACTCGGGCAGCGGCGCGGCGACAGCCTCGTGACGCCAGCCCGACAGTAGTTCGGCCAGCTCGTATTCGGCCTGATCCCGGGTCGGCACGGGTCGATCGTGAGACAACGACTCGATGAAATGGTCGTCCGCGTGAACCGAGGTCATGTCGATGGGATCGTTCACATCCCATCGCTGATCGGCAGGCTCATGCTCGTCGTTCATCGACCTCACCTGCCTTCCTCAGTTCGGTCCGTAGTTTTGCCAGCGCGCGGTGTTGGGCGACCCGCACCGCTCCGGGCGTACTGTCGATCGCGTCCGCGGTCTCCTCGGCCGACAATCCCACCACCAGCCGCAGCACGAGCACCTCGCGTTGCTTGTCCGGCAGGATCTCCAGCAGCGACCGCATCCTGCGGCTGCCGTCGGAATCCAGCGCCATCTGCTCGGGCCCACCGACGAACGACACGGTCTCGGGGAGCGTCTCGACCGGATCGGACTTGACCCGACCGGCCACTCGCATGGCATCGGCAACCTTGTGCGCGGCAATGCCGTACACAAAAGCCATGAACGGCCTGCCCTGGTCTTGGTACCGGGGCAGCGCGGTCATCACTGCCATCAACGCCTCCTGCGCGATATCGTCGGCGGAGAACAGGTGGCGTTCTCCGACTCCAATCCGCCCTCGGCAGTAACGCAGGATCGGATCCTGCACACTTTCGAGAACCGACGTGAGCGCTGTTCGATCGCCCTGCCCTGCGGCGCGGACGGCCTCGTCCAGCTCAACACCCGTCAGTTTCATCGTCAGTTGAGATCCCCGTGTTACATGTGTCGTGGTGTTGCTCGTGTGCTGTGTACCCACGTCACCTTAGCGATTGCCACCGAGTACCGAGTCACCCACCGGCGGTCCTCTCATCTGCAAACGGCACTCCCCGACCCACCAGTAACCCCCGAACGCGGGTGAGGTCTCCGGCCACGTCCTCATCGGCGGGATCCAGACCGTGTCGCAGCGCCAACGACGCCCATTCCAACGGCAGGAGCCCACCGGCCCGCGCGTCCGCGGTGACCTCGGCCGCACGTTGAGCGGCCACGAGCAGGTCGCCCGCCGCTGCGTGCGCTGCCGCAGCGATCAACTCGGTCTTGACCCGGTGCCGCAGGGGCGTGTCGGCGACCGTGCACAGTTCCCGGGCGTGTTGCGCGTGCTCGAGCGCCGACGCGGAGTCTGCGGAGTAGATCGCGACCTCGGCACTGACCCACTCGATGCGCAGCAGCGGCCGGCGGCCGGCCAGCCATGCGGTGTCGGCCACGTCTGCGATGCCACGTGCCCGCGCCAACAGGCGTCGCGCTGCCGCGAGGTGCACCTGCCCAAGATGATCGGCGGCCAGACCGACGAGCGCATCGAGCACTGCGGCGCGATGCGTCTGTGTCTGTGTCCGGTTGCGCGGCTCTGGTGCGCCGGACGATCCGACAAGCAGCAACGCGCGACCGTCGAGCGCGGCCGCGTTCCGATGTCGGCCCGCCTGCCGCAGAAGTGAGGCGCGCGTCGACAGTGCCAAGGACTCCAATGCCGGAGCCCCGCATCGCCGGCCGGCACGCTCAACCTCGTCGAGGATCGCGAATGCGCCGGCAGTGTGACCTATACCTCCCTGCTCAACCGCGGCAGACCACAACGCCCGGCCGTGCGCGCATTCCCCCATTTCACACCCTGTTTTTTGCGGTTCCGACATCGATGCAGAACGAGTGTAACCTGTTCTAGTTTGCATGAATTTAACCTGGTGTCACAAACATTAATTCGCCGCCCAGGTCACACAGAAATGAGCTCTGAGTTTCAATCGTGTTACTCGGCAGTAGTTGCGTCACCTGCTCGTCACGCGACACAGGGCCGCGCCAAGCACACGTCAACACACCGAAAACAGCAGGTCAGTGGCACCAAAACGACGAATGTGCCGGGTCGGGCCGACCACACCGAATCGGTATGGTAGCCGCCGACGCATAGTCAACGCACAGTTAACAAGTCTGGAAATTTCACCATCGTTGACCCCTTATTTGGCGGGATTGACTGCATTTCTGCGGCTTGCTTACTGTGTGTTTGCGCCGATCAATCGAGTGCCACTCGCAGACAAGGAGTCGCTGTCATGCCTCAGCCGAATCACCTCCCTGGCCCGAATGCCGACATCTGGGACTGGCAAATGCAGGGCCTGTGCCGCGGTGTGGACTCGTCGATGTTCTTTCACCCGGACGGCGAACGCGGCCGGGCGCGCGCCCAACGGGAGCGCCGCGCGAAAGAGATGTGCCATCAGTGCCCGGTGATCGCCCAGTGCCGCGAACACGCCCTCGCCGTTGCCGAGCCCTACGGCATCTGGGGCGGGCTGTCGGAGTCCGAGCGCAGCATGCTGATGAAGCGCGGTGTGGGCCGCCGCATCGCGAGCTGACGACAGTTTTTCAGACCTCTACGCCGATGGGGGCATCGATCGTGTGATCGATGCCCCCATCGGTGCGTCTCGGGCAGTGCGGTCGGGTTCGTCCGCCGCTGCCCGGTCTCAACTCGTCAGTGCGCGTGACCGTGACCGTGCGCGTCGGCCGCGGCCTCTTCCGGCTGATCGGTGATGGCGGTCTCGGTGGTGAGCACCATGCGGGCCACCGAGGCTGCATTGACGACAGCCGACCGAGTCACCTTGACCGGGTCGATGATGCCGTCGGCGAGCAGATCGCCGTACTCCAGTGTCGCGGCGTTGAAGCCGATACCCGAGTCCGAATCGGTCACCCGGGTAGCGACGACCGAGCCGTCGACGCCGGCGTTCGATGCGATCCAGAACAGCGGGGCCCGCGCTGCGTCGCGGACGACCTTCACGCCCAGGGCCTCCTCGTCGGACAGATCGGCGGCCAGATCGTCGAGGACCTTCGCGGCCTGCAGGATGGCGGTACCGCCACCGGCAATGATGCCCTCCTCGACGGCTGCCTTCGCCGCGGCGACCGCGTCCTCGACGCGATGCTTACGCTCCTTGAGCGCAGTCTCGGTGGCGGCGCCCACTCGGATCACCGCGACACCGCCGGCGAGCTTCGCCAACCGCTCGGCGAGCTTCTCGCGGTCCCAATCGGAATCGCTGCGCTCGATCTCGCGGCGCAGCTGCTCGGAGCGCTGCGCGATCTCCTCGGATGTACCCGCACCCTCGACCAGCGTCGTGGTGTCCTTGGTCACCACCGCCCGGCGCACGGAGCCCAACAGTTCGACACCCGCGTCGGAGAGGCTGACGCCGATGTCCGAGGAGATGACGGTGCCGCCGGTGACCACGGCCAGATCCTCCAGGAACGCCTTGCGACGATCACCGAAGAACGGCGCCTTGACCGCGACCGCCTTGATGGTCTTGCGGATCGAGTTGACCACCAGGGTCGACAGCGGCTCGCCCTCGACGTCCTCGGCGATGATCAACAGAGACTTGCCGTCGCCGGCGACCTTTTCCAGCAGCGGCAGGAATTCCGGCAGCGAGCTGATCTTGTCGCGGTAGAGCAGCACGAGCGCGTCCTCGAGAACGGCTTCCTGGCTGTCGACGTCGGTCACGAAGTAGGGCGACAGGTAGCCCTTGTCGAACTGGACACCTTCGGTCACGTCGAGATCGGTCGACAGCCCCGATCCTTCTTCGACGGTGACGACGCCGTCGGCGCCGACGCGCGTCATGGCCTTGGCGACCATCTCGCCGATCTCCTCGTCACGAGAAGACACGGTGGCGACCTGGGCGATGGCCTTCTCCCCATCGACGGGGGTGGACAGCCGGACCAGTTCGGCGCTGACCGCGTCGGCGGCCTTGCCGATGCCGGCTCCCAGCGCGATCGGATTGGCGCCTGCGGCCACGTTGCGCAGGCCTGCGGTCACCATTGCCTGGGCCAGCACCGTCGCGGTGGTGGTGCCGTCACCGGCGACATCGTTGGTCTTGGTGGCAACCGACTTCACCAGCTGGGCACCGAGGTTCTCGAACGGATCCTCGAGGTCCACGTCGCGGGCGATCGTGACACCGTCGTTGGTGACGTTGGGTCCACCGAAGGCCTTGGCCAGCACCACATGCCGACCACGCGGGCCGAGCGTCACCTTGACCGTGTCGGCCAGTTGGTTGATGCCGCGCTCGAGTGCGCGGCGCGCTACATCGTCGAATTCAATCTGTTTGGGCATGGATTTCTTTCTCGATCCGGGGAATCGCGGGAGAAATGGCTCCGCCCCGGCGCCCGACGAGGGCACCGGGGCGGGAGACTCACGAAGTGCTCGTGGGTCTTACTTGCCGATGACGGCCAGCACGTCGCGCGCCGAGAGGATCAGGTACTCCTCGCCGGCGTACTTGATTTCGGTGCCCCCGTACTTGCTGTAGATGACGGTGTCGCCTTCCTTGACGTCGACGGGGACGCGGTTACCCTGCTCGGTGACCCGGCCCTCGCCCACGGCGATGACGGTGCCTTCCTGCGGCTTCTCCTTGGCGGTGTCCGGGATGACCAGACCGGACGCGGTGGTCGTCTCTGCCTCCACGGCCTGCACCAGGATCTTGTCCTCAAGCGGCTTGATGTTCACGCTCGCCACGATGTGGTTCCTCAACTTTCGTACTGAGTTGTTGAACGATGAATCGAATTGCACGTTCATTGGCCCTGGGCCGAAACCCCGCCGTCGCGGGTGTACGAGGCTTCATCACAGTGCCACTAGCACTCTATACACGAGAGTGCCAGCACTCAAGGGCGGAGGCTGCGAAAGTCCGATCTGATCGCTCAGAGCTGACTGACCTGCACCGACATTCCCGGGTCTGTGGCCACGGTCAGTGGCGAGGGCTCTGCCCCACCACCGATCACGTGCGCCCCGAGGGTGGCGATCATGACGCCGTTGTCGGTGCAAAGGCGCGGCTTGGGTACTCGCAAGGTGATCCCGGCGGCCGCGCAGCGCTCCTGGGCCAGCGACCGGATGCGCGAGTTGGCGGTGGCACCACCCCCGAGAACGAGGGTGTCGACATCGAGATCGGTGCACGCCCGCACCGCCTTCATCGTCAGCACGTCGGCGACCGCTTCCTGAAACGATGCGGCGACATCGGGAATCGACACCGCGGTGCCCTGCCGCTCACATTTCTCCACGTGGCGGGCGACAGCGGTCTTGAGGCCGCTGAACGAGAAGTCGTAGCGCGCATCACCGGGACCGGTCATCCCGCGGGGGAAGCCGACGGCGTGCGGGTCGCCGTGGGCCGCCGCCCGGTCCAGCGCCGGACCGCCGGGAAACCCGAGGTCGAGCAATCGCGCCACCTTGTCGAACGCCTCCCCCGCCGCGTCGTCGACGGTGGTGCCCAGCTCCGTGATGGGACGTGCCAGGTCGGTGACGTGCAACAGGTGGGTGTGTCCACCCGAGACGAGCAGCGCCACACACTCAGGCATCGGGCCGTGCTCGAGGGTGTCCACCGCCACATGGCCGCCGAGATGATTCATCGCATATAACGGCACGTCCCAGGCCAACGCGTACGCCTTGGCCGCGGCCACCCCGACCAGCAACGCCCCGGCCAGCCCCGGGCCGATCGTGACCGCGATCGCGTCGGGCCGGTCGACACCAGCCGCCTCCCGGGCGCGCTGCATGGTCGGCACGATGGCCTCCAGATGTGCCCGGGACGCGATCTCGGGTACCACGCCACCGAAGCGCGCATGTTCGTCGACGCTGGATGCCACCTCATCGGCCAGCAACCTCGCCGTACCGCGTCCACCGTCGCCCATGCCGCCGCGCGTCCACTCGACGATGCCCACGCCGGTCTCGTCGCAGGAACTCTCGATACCCATCACGATCATTGCGCACCCCCGGTCTGCTGCAACGTGACTCCGCTCGCCGGACGGATCATCGTGTACGCGTCGGCGCCGGACGGCTGATAGTAGTTGCGGCGCACGCCGGACCGGACAAAACCGGCGCCCTCGTACAGGGCGATCGCGGTGTCGTTGTCGGTACGCACCTCCAGGTAGACGGGTGCACCGCACTCGTCGGCCACCGCGAGCAGCGCTGCGAGCAACGCGCGCCCGTATCCGCGACCGCGATGGGTCGGCGCCACCGCGATGGTGTGGATCTCACACTCGAGATCCCCCGGCGACCCGAGCGTGGAGATGCCCGCGTAGCCGACGACCGGGCCACCGGGTTGTTCGCGCGCAGCGAAGTACCGGTTGTACGGCGCATTCAGTTCGGCGCGGAAAGCAGTCGCCGGCCAGGGAGAGTCGTCGGCGAACATCAGCTTCTCCAACGCCGCGCAACGCGGGATGTCCGGGTGTTCGAGGGCGTCGACGATCAGTTCCGAGGTCGTCACCGGGCCAACTCCTGTCGCTGCGGGTCGGCGGGTCGGCGCCGCTTGGGTTCCACCGCGTCCGGTCGCCGCAGGTACAGGGGCACCAGCGCCGCCGGGGGCATGCTGCCCGACAAGTCGGCGCGTGCCACCGTCACCAGTCCGACCACCGACGGTACCGACGCCGCGCCGACCGGCCGATCGAACAGCCCCGCGTGGGTCGGTGAACCGACGACGACATCGATCGGCATGTCGGCGAGATCGGCAACGACCTCGCCGGGCGGCGCCACTGCGGGGCCAGCTGTCCGCCTGCCCTGATCGTAAGTAGCCCAATAGATCTCGCGGCGCCGCGCGTCGGTGACCACCAACAGCGACGACGCGGAGGTCTGCGACATCTGCGCTGCGGCGATCGCATCAAGTGAACACACCCCGTGCACCGGCACGCCCAACGCGTCGCCGAATGCCGCCCCGGTGGCCATCCCGACCCGCAGCCCGGTGAACGGCCCCGGGCCGCAACCCACCACCACGGCGTCGAGTTGACTGCGGGCCACGCGGGCCTCGTCCAGGGTTTCGCCGACGAGGCTGGTGAGGATCTCAGCGTGCCGCCGACCGTCGGTCACCTGCCGTTCGGCGAGCACCTCTCCGGTGGCGTCGGCTCCCCGAAGCGCCGCGACACCGGCGACGACTGCGTCGGTGGAGGTGTCGATCGCGAGTATGTACATCAGTGCTCCACCCATTCCCATGCCGCGCTACGCACCTCGGACTCCGGTTCGCGCCGCAGGCGCACCAGGAGGTGACGCTCGACCAGACGTTCGGCCACCCCCTCGCCCCACTCGACCACGATCACCGAATCCGCGAGATCGGTATCGAGATCAAGGGCGTCGAGTTCGTCGAGGCCGCCGAGCCGGTAGGCGTCGACGTGGATCAGGCCGGGCCGTCCCGGCAGCGCGGCCCGGTGTTCCCGGGCGATGATGAACGTGGGCGATGACACCCGTCCGATCACCCCCAGACCTGCCGCGATGCCCCTGGTCATCGCGGTCTTGCCGGCACCCAGTGGACCGTCCAGGATCACCAGATCGCCTGCCTGCAACTGCGCCGCGAGTTCGCGGCCGAGTGCCTCGGTGTCGTCGACCTCGGGCAGTATCCGTTCGCCTGCAGTGGCGGGTCGAGTCGATTCGCTCACCGCGCCACCAGCTTTCGCCACCATCGGCGGTGCGGCTGCGGGGCGGCGGCCCGGGCCCGATCCACCAGGTCGGCGATGGCCTCGGTCACTTCCTCCGGGCGCTCCATCGGCACCATGTGCCCGGCCCCATCCACCACGACGAGGCGCGAATCGGGACCGAGCTCGGCGTACATGCGCACCGACCTCGGCAGCGGCGTGAGCCGATCCTGGTTGCCGCACACCACCACCGACGGAACATGCGCCAGAATCGGAAACGCCATCGTCTCGTCGTGGTCCTCCAGAGCGTGCAGAAAGTCCACGAGCGTTTCGATCGGTGTGTTCTGGATCATCTTCTCGACCGCACGACCCGCGTTCGGGCTGTAGAAGTCGGTGCCGAAACTCGCGGCGACCAGGACGGGTTCGAGCGCCTGCCGGGTGATTCCGCGACCCGCACGGACCAGGGCAGGGACGTGACGCACCGACATGCGGAAGGCGTCGACGAGCGGATTGTGCAAGCCCTCCCCGAGTCCCGCCTCGGTGATGCCGCGCGCCGCGGTCGCGATGAGCGCCACCCCGGTGACGCGGCCGTCCGGCCCGAATAGTGCCGGGTCACGGCGAGCCAGGCCCATCACAGACATACCGCCCATCGAGTGTCCGACCAGCACGATGGGCCCGCGCGGGGCCACCGATCGGATCACCGCGGCGATGTCGTCGGCGAGCTGGGTGATCGTGCACGTCTCCGACGGCGCCGGATCGCTACGCCCGTGTCCACGGTGATCGAAGAAGACCATGCGGACCGTCCGCTGCGACCACCATGCCTCCAGCGCATAGCGCTGGAAATGCCAACTCGCCATCCGCAGGCTGAAGCCGTGGACGAACACCACGGTGAGGTCGGGTTCGATCGAGGGGTCCTCGCGCCCCGGACCGGTGACGACGGTGCGCACGGCCAGCGATACGCCGTCGTCGGCGGTCACCGTGGTCGCGTCGTCGTCGTAGATCGTGGTGAAGTCCACGCCGGCAAATGGATCGACCCGCGCGGACCCACGTCGTCGTGCCGCGTTGCGGGCCACCCCACCGGCTGCGACCGCACCGATCGCCCCGACGCCGGTGACCCCGGCGAGCCAACCGAATCGCTCGGATCTACTCATCGACATCACCCACGTAGCGGCGTACGGCACGCGACCCGATACCGCTGACGATCTCGTAATCGATGGTGCCGATGGCGTCGGCCCAGTCGCCGGCCGTCGGCCCGCCGGTCCGTCCGGTGCCGAACAGCTCGGCCACGTCGCCCTCGCGCACCCCACCTCCGTCGGGTCCGAGGTCGATCACCAACTGGTCCATGCAGACTCGTCCGATGCCGGGGAAGAGCCGCCCGTTGATCGCGACCTGGAAGCGACCGGACAGCAGGCGGGGCACGCCGTCGGCATATCCGGCGGGTAGCACCGCGATCATCGTGTCGTGTTGCGCCACGAATGTGTGTCCGTAGGAAACACCTTGTCCGGCAGCGAGTTTCTTGACCAGCGCCACTTGAGCCGTCAGCGTCATCGCCGGCACGAGCCCGAAGTCACCGCGTTCGGGGATCGGGCTACGGCCGTAGAGGGCGATGCCCGGACGCACCAGATCCCGCGCGAGGTCCGGACGGGTCAGCGCCGCAGGAGAATTCGCGATATGGGTGACCTCGGGACCGGCGCCGAGCCGGCGCAGGTCGGCGGCTGCGTCGTCGAGTCGTCGTGCCTGCTCGGAATTGAGCGGATGTTCGGGCTCGTCGCCACGCGCGAGATGGCACATGATCGCACGCACCGCGACGGCCCCGCCGGCACGAGCTTTGCCGAGGACCTCACTGAAGTCCGGCCATTCATCGGCCGCCACCCCGCTGCGGTTGAGTCCGGTGTCGACCTTGACCGTGACGGTGGCCGGTTGCGACAGTCGTTCGGCTGCCGCCACCACCGAGTCCAGTTGACGCGTCGAGGACACCGCGATGTCGATGTCGTGCTCGATGGCAGATACGAAATCGGCGTCGGGTGCGTGTAGCCATGCGGTGAGGTGGGCGTCGACACCGGCACGGCGCAGCGCGAGGGCTTCGGTGATGTGGGCCACCCCGAGTTCGGCGGCGCCGGCGCCCAGCGCCGCCCGGGCGACGGGTACCGCCCCGTGTCCATAGGCGTCGGCTTTCACCACTGCCAGCACATCGGCGCCCGCGGCGGTACGCAGGACGTCGACGTTGTGGGCGATCGCGCCGAGATCGATGGTCGCGGTCAGGGCATGAGGGGTCATCGCGACCATTGTCCCAGACCGGCGCGCACATCCCTGACCGCGTCGCGGACCTCGGCCAGGAGGTCGGCGGCGCCGATCGGGGCTCCCCGGGCTGCCCGCGCGGCCGCCCGCGCATGCACCCGGGCCGCCGCGGCGCCCGCCAACTGCGGCGACAGGCCCGCCGCGAGCAACCCGCCGGCGATGCCGGTGAGCACGTCGCCGGCGCCGGCCGTCGCCGCCCACGACGATCCGGCGTCGTTGCCCAGGACCGTGCCGGTGGGATCGGCCACCAGCGTGATTCGGCCCTTGAGCAACACGGTCACCCGCCAGTCCCGGGCGAGGCCACGAACCGCACCGAGTCGGTCGGAACCGACGTCGGCGCCGGTCAGCCGGGCGAACTCACCGGCGTGTGGGGTCAACAGGGTCGGCGCGGCACGGTCGGCCACCAGTTCGGGGTGAGCGGCGAGGAGGGTGAGGCCGTCGGCGTCGACGAGGACCGGTAGATCGGTGGCCAGGATCTCACCCAACAGCGCCAGCGCGTCGTCGTCGGTACCCATCCCAGGCCCGACCGCCCACGCCTGCACGCGTCCGGCGTCGGCATAGCGCGCCACGGCGACCACCTCGGGGTGGTGGGAGACCACGTCCGCAGCGGCCGAACCGACGAATCGGGTCATCCCTGAGGTCGCGGTCACCGCGGCGCCGGAGGCGAGGATCGCCGCCCCCGGGTAGCGGGCCGACCCCGCGATCACCCCGACCACACCCTGGCTGTACTTGTCGTCGGACGGGCCGGGTACCGGCCACATCCGACCGACCTCGGCATCGGTCAGCTCCCACAGCGTGTCCACCTCGTCGGCACCCGAGGTGTCGATCCCGATGTCGACGAGTCGCACCCGACCGCACTGTGGGCCGGCCAGCAGATGCGCGAGACGCCGCACGCCGAACGTCACGGTGATGTCGGCGCGCACGGCCGGGTCGTGTACCTGTCCGGTGTCTGCGTCGACGCCGGACGGCACGTCGACAGCGACGACGATGGGTCCGCCCTGGTCGGCAGGCACCAGCGCGGCAAACACGGCAGCGGCCGCCGGACGCAGCGGACCCCGACCTCCGATGCCGACGACCCCGTCGAGCACCACGTCGAGTCCGGCGGGCAACTCGGCCACGACGCGACCGCCCGAGGCCCGGAATGCGGTGAGCCCCGCCGGGTGCGCCCGCTGCGGCGCGAGGAGCACCGCAACACACCGCACGCCGCGGCGGGCGAGCGCCGCGGCGGCATACAACGCGTCCCCGCCGTTGTCGCCGGCGCCCACGACGAGGCCGACATGACGGCCGTAGCAGCCGCCGGTGCGGCGCAACTCCTCGATCACCGTGGCTGCAACGCCCCCGGATGCGCGGCGCATCAAGGTTCCGTTCGCCAGCAGATCACCGGCCGCGTGTTCGGCGGTGCGGACGGCGTCGGCGGTGAGGTGGCGGATCGGCATCGGTGCTGCTCCTCCTCCGGGCCCGATTACTCGACGGTGACCGACTTGGCCAGGTTGCGAGGTTTGTCGACGTCATAGCCGCGGGCCTGTGCGACGGTGGCCGCGAACACCTGAAGCGGCACCGTGGACACCAGCGGCTGCAGCAGGGTCGGCGTCTTGGGGATTGGGATGAAGTGGTCGGCGACCACTGCGGCTGCGGTGTCGTCCTGCTCGGCGATCACGATGGTGCGTGCACCACGCGCCTGGATCTCGCGAATGTTACTGACCATCTTGGAATGCAGTACCGCCCGACCGTCGGCCGAGGGCATCACGATGATCACCGGCAGCCCGTCCTCGATCAGCGCGATCGGTCCGTGCTTGAGTTCACCCGCCGCGAAACCCTCGGCGTGCATGTAGGCGAGTTCCTTGAGTTTGAGCGCTCCTTCGAGTGCCACCGGATATCCCACATGGCGGCCGATGAACAGGACCGTGTTGTGGTCGGCCAACGAGCGGGCGAGCTGCTGGACCGGTTCCATCGTCTTGAGGACCTCGGTCACCGCACCGGACATCGCCTCCATCGCGGCGAACTCGCGCGAGACCTCGTCGGCGTATTTCGTGCCGCGCGCCTGCGCCAACGCGAGACCCACCAGGTAGGCGGCCACGATCTGCGCGAGGAAGCACTTGGTTGAGGCCACCCCGATCTCCGGGCCGGCATGGGTGTAGAGCACCGCGTCGGATTCCCGCGGGATCTGCGCCCCGTTGGTGTTGCAGATCGCCAGCACCCGGGCCTTCTGGTCCTTGGCGTGCCGGACAGCCTCGAGGGTGTCGGCGGTCTCGCCGGACTGGGAGATGGCGACCACCAGCGTCGATCGGTCCAGCACCGGGTCGCGGTAGCGGAATTCGCTGGCCAGTTCCACCTCGACCGGCAGTCGCGTCCAGTGCTCGATGGCGTACTTCGCGAGCAGTCCGGCGTGATATGCGGTGCCACACGCCACCACGAAGACCTTGTCCACGTCGCGCAGGTCGTCGTCGGTGAGACGTTGCTCGTCGAGCACGATGCGGCCACCGTCGAGATGACCGAGGAGGGTGTCGGCCAGCGCGGCCGGCTGCTCGGCGATCTCCTTGAGCATGAAGAAGTCGTAGCCGCTCTTCTCCGCCGCGGCGAGATCCCAGTCGATGTGGAACGGCTTCCCGGCCCGCGGGTCGCCGTCGAAATCGGTGATCCGGTAGTCGTCGGCGGTGATCACCACGACCTCGTCCTGACCGAGTTCCACCGCATCGCGGGTGTGCTCGATGAACGCCGTGACGTCGGAGCTGACGAACATCTCCCCCTCGCCGACACCGACCACCAGTGGGGTGGAACGGCGGGCGGCGACGATGGTATCCGGATGGTCGGAGTGAGTGAAGACGAGCGTGAAGGCGCCTTCGAGGCGCCGCAACGCGGCGTAGGCACTCGACACGAAGTCGCCGGCGGTAGGGCCGTCGGCGTAGAAGCTCTCGACGAGGTGCACGGCGGTCTCGGTGTCGGTCTCCGACGCGAACTCGATGCCGTCGGCCTCGAGTTCGTCACGAAGGGTGGCGTAATTCTCGATGATGCCGTTGTGCACCACCGCGAGCCGCCCGTCGGTACTCACATGCGGGTGGGCATTGCGATCGGTGGGCTTTCCGTGCGTCGCCCATCGGGTGTGCCCCATCCCGGTGGTGCCACTGAGCTTCTCCGGCCCCACGGTGGCGATCTGCTTGTCCAGGTTCTCCAGGCGACCGGCCTTCTTCTCGACCGCCGTGCCGCCCTTTCCGTCGAGGATGGCCACCCCGGCCGAGTCGTATCCGCGATACTCCATCCGCCGCAGCGCCTCGACCACGATGCCGAGCGCATCCCGCTGGCCGACGTATCCGACGATTCCACACATAGTCAGTCAGCGTACCTGTGAATTCAACGCTTCTTGAGCCGCCGCTTCCGTGGTTTGGCGCCGAGGAGGTGGGACACCGCGTCGACTGCCTGCACGGGCGGATCCGTGAGGTCGACAGCACTCAACTTGCCCACCGCACCGTCGGCGTCGGCGAATCCGCCGAACCCCTTCTCCCCGGCCACGCTGTGCAGGAGAAATCCGGTGCCAGCGGCGCGAATCATGGCGTGGAGCGCTCGGTCGGATCCGTTCATACCGACGAAGGACTTGATCGTGCGGCGCTCGAGCAGGTCGCGAGCCGCACCCCGAGGCACGGTGCGCAAGACCACATCTGCGCCGTAGGCCTGCGCCAGCGGAAGTGCGTTCGCATCCATCGTGTCGAGCTCACCCGCACCGGCGATGATCAGGCCCGGCGCACGGACAAGAGCCGCCGCGGGCAGCAGCGCCGACGTGGTCGGCGCCGGGAACGCCGCGACCACACCGCCCAACTCCGGCGCCCGGTGTCCGCGCAACGCCTGATCCGATGCGGCCAGCACCGCGGCCGACGCTCCGAAACCGTGCCCCACCAGGCCCAGACGATCGGGATCGACGGTCACCGCACCGTGCCCGAGTGGCACATGCGAGACGATGTCGAGTGCGGCCCGCAGATCAGCGGCCAGACCGATGTCGGAGGCGAAGAACCCGCTGTTGGCGTCGGGGGCGACCGTCACGAAACCCCAGGAAGCGAAGTGGTAGAGCAGGTCTCGATAGCGCTGGCTGTCGGCCATCCAGGTGTGTCCGACCGCGATCGCCGGCAATCGGCGCCCGCTGTCGGGCGAGAACACCTGCCCGCGCATACCCACGATCCCGAGATCACCGCGCAGCACACGGTAGGGGCCGCGACGCCCCAACTCCGACATCAGCTTGCCCGGCGAGCCCGATGGCAGCGGACGACGCGGTGCTGAACTGGACGGTCCTGGTTTGGTTGCCGGCACACCGACAGCCTATTCGCCCGAGACCGATTCGTCGGGGACCGGGGTGTGCGGACTCGCGGCGGCCTGGTCGGCGGGCAGCAGTATCCGGGGTATGGCCGTCTCGGCGACCTCGGACTCCCGATGCAGCTCGCCGCGCAACCGCTCGTCGGCTGTCGCGGTCGCCGCGCGGTGCTCGGCGCATGCCGCGACGAGCCGACGTTGCGTGGCAGAGAATTCGTTGGAGGCGGCGACCACGCGAGCGGTGGCCCGCCGTGCGATCGCCTCGATCTGATCGGCCAAATTCATCGCGCCTGCCCAGCGTCGGCCATCACTGCTCACCGGCCAGCGCGAGTTCGCCACCGGATGAGGGATGCGCCGGTGACGAACCCGACGGCGGAGAGGCAGGGGGCGGGGACTCGAGTGCCGGAGATGGCGGAGCCGGGGACTCTGCAGGTGCGAAATCTGCGGGCGGGGACTCGAGTGCCGGGGCGCCGGTGGCCACGGGCGACGGGTGCGAGGCGGCTTCCTCTGTCGTCGCCGACGGGACCTGATGAGGCTGCTCGGGATCGTCCTCGAGCGTCGGCGTAGTCGACGACCGCAACCGCAGCGGCACGTCGGTATCGCGGTCGGGGGTATCGCGGTCGGGGGTATCGCGGTCGGGGGTATCGCGGTCGGTCGACGCGGCAGTGTCTGTACCGGTGGGAGCGTTCGGTACTGACGCACGCGCGACAGAAACCGCACCGCTCGGCTGGTCCGTGTCACCCGGATAGGCGTCTGCCGCCAGGTCCTCGGTCGCGCGATCGAGGTGCTCAACGATCTCGTCGATCCCGGTGATCGTCGCCTCCGCTGTGGTGAAGTACAGGCCGACACGCGAGACGATGTCGTCGACGACCAGGTCGACGCGCAGGCGTCCGCTCGCCAGCGCCCCGGGCACCTCGCCGATCGGGACACCGGCGGCCAGCGGCACCGACAACCGCGCGACGGTGAGGTACCAGGTCCGCAACAATTGGTCGATTCCCGCCGCCGCAGCGGCAGTCGCCTCGGCCAGCGTCCGCAACACATGGAGGTCGGCCTCAGCTCGGCGTTGATGCTCGATCACCGCGATCACCGCACGCGAGCCGGTCTCGCCGGTCCACCCGCGGTCCAGGCGGACCTGCTGCTCGGGAAGTCGATGCAGCCGCTCGGCGACCGACCGATGTGCCGCCGACAGCCGCCTGCCCTCCGCCGCCATCAGGGCCGGGTCCACCCCACCGACCTGCCGGAACGGCCGCTGTATCGCCTCGGTTCCGGCCACTGCGGCACCTAGGCCGGCCGCCAACTCGAGCAGTTCACCGAGGTGCTCGAGTCCGCCGACGGCGTGGTCCCGCAGGGCGGGCAGGGAATCGGGCGATCGCGTCATCGGCGGCCTCTGCGCGCGATCGGATCGGCGATCTCGGTCGCGCCAATCTCGGTGTCGGTCGCCACCAACGCCGTCATCGCCTCGTGCAGCGCCTCGGCCAGGCGGTCGGCCGCGCGGGCCTGCGCACCGAGCCGCTCGGAGATGAGGCGACCCATCTCGCGGTAGCGCTCCCCGAGTTCGTGATACTCCTCGCCCACCGCCCAGTTGCCCAGATCATGACCGGCCAGATCTGTCGCGGCGGCATCGACCACGTCGGCCGCGGATCGATAGAACGCGATCACGCCGCTGATCTCGTCGACATCGACCGATGTCGGCACATCGACCATCCCGACCCCCTCGCCTCGTGTTCTCTCAGACCTTAGTGGCCCTGTCCGCAAATTCGTCGGGGGTCTTCGGCGTTCGATGAATACCCCGGACGAATTTACGAACAGCACCACTTAGACGCGCGACGACCCGATCAGGTTCCGTGGGGACACCGAGAAATCAGCGCGACAGGTCCACGCCGCGGGCTCGCACTGCGTCGATCAGAGCGGTCGACCGTTGCGCCGGTGGCACGTCGTGCACCAGAGCGAAGTCGCATCCGATGGCGCGTGCTCCCCCGTCGGCGTGCTCACTGTCGCCGACCATCAGTGCAGCCGCCGGCTCGATCCCCAGCGGGTCGAGCGCAGCGTGGAAGATCTCCGGGTTCGGCTTGATCGCGCCGACCTCGTACGACAGCGCATACTGCTCGACCAGGTCCTCGATGCCGTGCAGCGCGAGCACCTCACGCAGGTCGAAGGCGATGTTGCTCACCACGCCGACCCGGATGCCGGCCGCACGCACACCTTTGAGCACGGCGCAGGTGTCGTCGAAGATCCGCCACGAGTGCGGATCGAGTACTCGCGCATACAGCTGTTCAGCGTGATCGGCCACGCTGAGACCGGATGCGCGCAGCATCGACAGGTAGGCCTTGCGGTGTTGGGCCGGATCGAGATCACGCTGTTCCCAGGCGATCCGGTCCTCATCGGCCAACGCGGCGGGAATCCCCACCGGCTGCGTCATCCGGCGGATCAGTTCCGCCTGGGTGTCCAGATGCAGCGCGTTGCCGTCGGCGTCGTGCAGCTCCGCGAACCATTCGTCGCGCGCCTCGAAGCGGAAGAGCGTGCCGGAGAAGTCGAACAGCACCGCCTGTGGGCGGGTCATGTGCCCGCAGCCTCCACCACCGCGGCGATGCGCCGGGCCACGGTCTGCGCCGCGTCCGCCGTCGGTGCCTCGACCATCACCCGCACCAACTGCTCGGTGCCGGACGGGCGCAGCAGCACCCGGCCGTCCCCACCGAGCTCGGTCTCGGCGTCGACCACCGACTGTCGGACCTTCTCCGACCGTGCCACCATGTGTTTGTCGGCGACCCGTACATTGATCAGCTCTTGGGGCAGCACGGTCATGATCGCGGCGAGTTCGTCGAGGCGACGCCCCGTCGCCGCGATCTGCTCCATCAGCAGCAGGCCTGTGAGGACTCCGTCGCCGGTGGTTCCAGAAGCGGGGATGACGATGTGACCGGACTGCTCGCCGCCCAGCGAATACCCGCCGCGACGCAGCTCTTCGAGCACATACCGATCACCGACAGCGGTGGTGCGCAAGGTGATACCCGCATCGCGCATGGCGATGTGCAGACCCAGATTGCTCATCACCGTCGCGACGAGCACGTTGTCATGCAGCCGATCCCGGTCGCGCAGAGCGGTCGCAAGGACCGCCATGATCGCATCGCCGTCGACGATCTGGCCGGATGCGTCCACCGCGAGACAGCGATCGGCGTCGCCGTCGTGGGCCAAACCGAGGTCGGCGCCGTGCTCGAGAACCGCTGCCTGCAGCTTGCCCATGTGGGTGGAACCGCAGCCGTCGTTGATGTTGAGACCGTCGGGTTCGGCGTGGATCGCAATGACCCGGGCGCCGGCGGCGGCGTACGCACTCGGCGCGATATCCGAGGCCGCACCGTGCGCACAGTCGACGACCACGGTGAGGCCGTCGAGACGCTGGTCGATGGCGGCGGTCAGATGACGCAGGTACCGGTCACCGGCGTCGGCGGCGTCGATGATCCGGCCGACGGCCGCGCCGATCGGGCGGGCGAACTCGTCATCGGCCATCGCCGCCTCGATCCGGTCTTCGACCGCATCGGCGAGTTTGTGACCGCCACCCGAGAAGAATTTGATGCCGTTGTCGGGCATCGGATTGTGCGATGCGGAGATCATCACACCGAAGTCGGCGCCGTAGTCGGCGGTGAGGAACGCGACAGCCGGCGTCGGCACGACACCGACGCGGATCGCGTCCACTCCGGTGGCAGCGAGGCCCGCACAGACAGCGGCCTCCAGCATCTCACCGGATGCACGGGGATCACGACCGACGACCGCCCGCGGCCGGACGTCGGTGGTGGACTGGTGTTCGAAAACGACCGCGGCGGCCGAGGCCAGGCGCAACGCGAGCTCTGGGGTGAGCTCGTCGTTGGCCAGGCCCCGGACGCCGTCGGTACCGAAAAGGCGTGCCACTCTCAGCGCTTGGAGTACTGCGACGCCTTGCGGGCCTTCTTGAGGCCGTACTTCTTGCGCTCCACGGCGCGCGGGTCACGGGTGAGGAAGCCGGCCTTCTTCAGTGCCGGACGATCCTCGGGGGTGACCTCGATCAGCGCGCGGGCGATGCCCAGACGCAGCGCACCGGCCTGGCCCGAGGGGCCACCACCGACGAGCTTGGCGAAGATGTCGAACGACTCGGTGCGCTCGACGGTGACCAGCGGAGCCTTGATGAGCTGCTGGTGCACCTTGTTGGGGAAGTAGTTCTCGAGGGTCCGGCCGTTCAGGTTGAACTCGCCGGTGCCCGGCACGAGACGCACCCGCACCACGGCTTCCTTGCGGCGGCCGACGGTCTGGATGGGGCGATCGAGGACGACCGTCTCACGCACGTCGTCGCTCACAGCGACGGCGACATCGGTGTCGTAGTCGTCGGCGGCCTGCTCCACTGCCTCGACGCCGGTGTCGGCAGCAGCGGCCTGCACCTCGTCGTCGATCTCGACGGCCGGTTCGTTGATGTTCTCGTTGCTCACTGGGCCACCTGCTTGATCTCGAAGGACACGGGGCGCTGTGCCTCGTGGGGATGGTTCGGTCCGGCGTACACCTTCAGCTTTCCGGCCATCGCGCGACCCAGCTTGGTGGAGGGCAGCATGCCCTTGATCGCCTTCTCGACCACGCGCTCGGGGTGGGTCTCCAGGAGCTCGGCAGTCGTCTGGACCTTGAGCCCACCCGGATGCCCGGAGTGGCGGTAGTTCAGCTTGCGGTCGGCCTTGTTGCTGGTCAGCACGACCTTCTCGGCGTTGATGATGATGACGTAGTCACCACCATCGACATGGGGCGCATAGGTCGCCTTGTGCTTGCCGCGGAGCAGGTTCGCGCTCTGCACGGCGAGGCGGCCGAGCACCACGTCGGTGGCGTCGATGACATGCCACGCACGCGTGATGTCACCGGCCTTCGGGGTGTAGGTAGGCACAGTTGTCCTCAACTCTGTCGATGTGGGTGCTGGTCGGGCACGATGGCAGAGGTTGCTCCCGGCGACCAGTGGGGACCCGGGCCTCGACTATCCACATCCCTCACGGGGACCCAGATGCCATGCACCAGCGATCCAGGTTACGCGACCGCGCAGGTCAGGGTCAAAACGCTCCACCGCCCCAGGTGGTGGGCTACGTCGAGGGCTCGATTCTGATCGTCGAGACCGCCCGGGAACACTCGGCATCGACCGATTCACCGGCACTGCCGTCCTGACAGCCGACCGAGACCTGCAGACCGTCGGCGACCTGGACGTACCAGCGGATGGTGCTGCCCGACGCCGGCGTTTCCCGATAGCTGATCACATCGCGACCCATGAAACGTGTCGACGGCGAGAACTCGGTCACCACATCGTCACCGCGCTGCCGGATACGATTTCCCAGGCTGCGGGCCACCGAGTCCAGCGTCGAATCCGAGCGGACCTCGCTCTGCACCACCAGCAGGCGCCGGCCGGTGTCCGGGTCGGCGAACACCGTGCGTGTGGTCTGCACGCCGGCCTGTCCGTCGGAGGACTCCAGGTCGCTGCGCCGCCAGTCGGCCGGCACGACGATCGTGGTCCGCCCCAGGGCCACCGTGTTCTCCGCGGGATCGTCGGGGCCCACCTGCACCACCCCGACCGCGACCGCAACGATCGCGATCACCAGCGCGACGACACCCGAGGCCCACACCGCACGTCGTGAGGCTCGATCAGCGCCACCGGCGACCGGCTCCGGGGCGATCGGCCCGGCGGTGCCGTATCGACCGGTTTCGGACTGCGGACGACCGGTCCGCCACCCGTATCGGCCGATGAGGGCACGATCGACGTCGACCACGCGGCCGGCCAGGGCGTGCGTGCCGACGACCTCACGTGCGCGATCCCGCTCAGCCGGGTCGGCTCCATCGACGAAGACCGCCTCGACCGAGTCGTCGACGATCGACTCGGTCCGCTGCGCTATGTCATCGGCGTCGGGGGTGAGCACATCGGTGGCCTCGACCGACCAGCCGTTGACGGTCCGCCGCATCCGCGCGACATCCCAGTTCACGACGACCGATCGGGCGGGATCGTGCGGTGGCGCCGGCACGTGCGTGGTCTCTACCACCGCGCAGCGCTGCATCGCGCCGTCGCAGTGGCTGCGGGCGATCAGGACCGCACGCGCAACAAGTTCGACGGGCGCCGGCATCGGAGGCAGCGAGCGCGCCAACGCGGCGGTCCGCAGGCTGCCCCACGTGCTCGGATGTCCGACGACCATCGGCACCGGACCGTCCGGGCCGCGATCGGGTAGCCCCAGCTGCGCCCAGACGTCCCGCCATGCCTGCTCGGCGAAGATCCGCGATCCGCCGATCACCACCGTTGCGGAGTCGACCGCCTCGAGCAGCTCACCGACGTCGGCGCGACGACCGTCGGACAGCCGGAGATCGCCGTAGGCGAGATCGACCACGGTCGGGCGCGCAGCGGCGGTCACCAACCATCACTCCTGGGGTTCGACGTAGCCGACCTGGATCATCTCCTGGGGACGCGTCCGGGAGACGAGTTCGCCGCGGCCCGGGATGAGTTGTTGCATCCGCACCCGACCGGTGATGTAGCCCTCGTCCCGGTCGCCACTCATGAGCAGCATGTCGCAAGACAGGTCCTTCAGCCGACCGATGAGCGGATCGAACATCGCCCGTCCCACTCCGCCCGAGCGACGCGCGAGGATGATGTGGAATCCGATGTCGCGCGCGTGCGCGGCGAGTTCGACGATCGGGAACAGCGGATTGCCCGACGCCGTGGCCACCATGTCGTAGTCGTCGACGACGAGGTAGACATCGGCCCCCGTGTAGTAGGAGCGGTCCCGCAACTGTTGCGGCGTCACATCCTCCGGTGGGAGCCGGGCGGTCAGTATCTCCGCCAACTGCGTCATCATCGGACCGGCCTTGTTGGCCGAGCTCGCGTAGCCACCGAGGTGGTCACTGTCGATGATGCCGAGCATGGTGCGGCGGTAATCGACGAAGACGATCTTGACCTCGTCGGGCGTCGAGTTGCGCACCAGACCGCCGACGATGTTGCGCAACAGGGTCGTCTTGCCGTGCTCCACATCGGAGAACACCATGAAGTGCGGCTGGGTGGTGAAGTCCAGCACCACAGGCGCGAGCTCCAGTTCACCGACACCCACCGCGACCTGGTTGGCCACCAATTCGAGACCCGCGTCGGCCACGAGCGAGTCGACGTCGCGTTGGGCGATCTGCGCGCCGAGCTTGCGCACGGCCATCGCCTCCCGGCCGCGGTAGGCGGCGACCAGCTTGTCGACCGCATCCTGCACACCCGCCGGCAGCGTCTCGGCGACGCTGACCCCGTCGAGTCGGGGCAGGGCGATCAGCATGTGCAGCTCGTCGGGGGTCAAGCCGCGGCCGGGTCGATTGTGCGGCACCAGCGCAGCCGCACGCCGACCCATCTCCGAATCCATCGCGTCGCCGAGTTTCAATTCGATCCGGCTGCCCATCAGGTCCTTGACGGCGGGGCGGACCTCGGCCCAGCGGGTCGCGGTCACGATGACGTGCACGCCGTAGGACAGCCCCTGCGACACGATCGTGGTGACCTGCTCCTCGAGGAAGTCGAGTTCGTTGCGCAGCACACCGATACCGTCGATGACCAGGAACACGTCACCGTGGCGGTCGACGGCGAGCGGATCGTCGGCGCCACGCCCGGCGAACCAGTCCGCGCGACGCGCCCGGTAGTCACGCATCGACTCGATACCCATCCGGGAGAACAGCAGCTCCCGGTTGCGGACGATCGCGGCGACCTCGGCGACCGTGCGGCGCACCGCATCCATGTCCCCCCGCGAGGCGACCGAGCCGACGTGCGGCAGCCCCGCGATCGTCGACAGGCTGCCGCCACCGAAGTCCAGGCAGTAGAACTGCACCTGTTCGGGGGTGTGGGTGGCGGCGGCGGACATGATGATCGTGCGCACCGCGGTCGACTTACCCGACTGCGGTCCACCCACGACCGCGACGTTGCCCGCGGCTCCGGTGAGATCGAGTACCTGCATGTCGCGGCGCTGATCGTACGGACGGTCGACGTGACCCACCGCGAGCCGCAGGTTGCCGGCTCCCCCGGGCGTCGACCAATCCCGACGTCCGACGAGATGATCGACCGTCGGCGATTCGTTGAGCGGCTTGAGCCAGACCTCGTGTGCCGGCGGGCCGTGTCCGGTCATCCGGGCGACCAGCGTATCGAGCAACGTGGGCACGGAGGCGGCCGCCGGATCGTCGTAGGACGGGGTGTCGGGTTCTGCCGGCGGCTCTTCGTCCAGCAGTGCCTGCGCCTGATCCAGCACCGAGGCACTGGTGGCACCGTCGTCGAGCGGCACCGGCAGCGCGGTGAAGACCTTCATGCGCCCCCGCGGGCCGTTGTACACCGGCCCGTCGTCGATGACACCGTCGGCGGCGAGCGGCGGGTGATAGGGGCCCGACACGTAAGAGGTGTTGAAACGCACCGGCTCGGCCGAATCACACTTGAGATAGCCCGATCCCGGCACACTGGGCAGGTGATACGCGTCTGGCACACCCAACACGGAGCGGGATTCGTTGGCGGAGAAGGTTTTCAGACCAATGCGGTACGAGAGGTGACTGTCCAGGCCGCGGAGCTTGCCCTCCTCGAGGCGCTGGGAGGCGAGCAGCAGATGGATGTGCAACGAACGACCCAGCCGTCCGATCGCGACGAAGAGTTCGGCGAAATCGGGCTTCTGGGCCAGTAGTTCGGAGAACTCGTCGACGACGATGAACAGGGCGGGTAACGGTTCGAGCCGAACCCCTGACGCGCGGGCCCGCTCGTACTCGCTGACGTTGGCGAAATTGCCCGCCGACCGCAGCAGTTCCTGGCGGCGGTTCATCTCACCCGACAGCGCATCCTTCATGCGGTCGACCATCGACAGTTCCTGCTCGAGGTTGGTGATGATCGCCGCGACGTGCGGCGCCGACTCGAGCCCCAGGAATGTGGCGCCGCCTTTGAAGTCGACGAGGACGAAGTTCAACTCCGACGGTGAATGCGTGGCGAGCATCGCGAGCACCAGCGTGCGCAGGAACTCGGATTTACCGGAACCGGTTGCACCGATACACAATCCGTGCGGACCCATGCCACCGTGTGCGCTCTCCTTGATGTCGAGATCGACCGGTACCCCATCGGGCGTGATCCCGATCGGCACCCGCAGACGGTCGCGGCCGGTACGACCTCGCCAGCCGACCGCCGGATCGAACCGCGTGGCGTCGTGGATGCCGAGCAGCGCGGGCAATCCGGGATCGCTGGAGGTGGCCTCGCTCTCCAGGTTGGCCAACGCCGCCGCGGTGGCCAACCGGTACCGCGCCATCCGGCGCGCCAGCGTCTCCGCCTCCGGAATGCTCAGCGAGTCCATGTCGGCGATCTCCTCGACGCCGGCCGCACTGCGCGCGGACACCTTTGCGTTGCGGACCACCAGCTGCAGCCCGCGCCGGGCGGCCAGCCCGTCCGGGGGTGCGGTGAGGTCGAGGACGGTGACCCCCTCCATGCCGGCATCGTTGATCAACCGCTCATCGCCGGCGACATGACCGTCGTCGAGCACCACCACCAGGTGTGCGCGGCCGGGGGTCGGCGGGGCAGAACGGCTGAAGCGTCCTCGCTCGAGTAGATCGGTGGCCATGGAGTTCTCGAAATCCGCCAGCGTCGGATAGATCATCCGCATGGCGCCCACCCCGTCGCGCAGCGTCGGATGTCCCACGTGTGGAAGCCATTTGGCCCAGTCCCACGCCTCGCCGGCCGGATCGCCGGTGATGATCGCGACATGCAGGTGGTCAGGTCCGTGGAACGCGCACAACTCGACGATCATCGCGCGCACCAGATCTCGGGTCTCCTGCCGCGCGCCCTCGATGTTGACTGCCGGGAATCCGCGCAACGACACCGTCGTCGGCAGACGATGCACCGACGAGTACGTCCGGGAGAAGCGCCGCAGTGCCACCATCGACACCGGTTCGATGTCCTCGAGCGGGCCCGTCTCCGGCGGCATCAGCCGGGTCGCGAGTCGCTGCGTGCCCAGACCGATCCGGGCCCGGGCGAAATCGCTGTCGGTGGGGCGTCGTTCCCACATCCGCCGCGTCCCGATCACATCGAGCAACGATGTCGGGTCCGGGTGACTCCAGGTCGCCGCGGCCCGCTGGGCGGTCACCGTCTCGAGTACCTGTTGCCGGGTCTGGCCCAGATAGCGGAAGTAGTCCTTGCGTTCTTCGTTCAATTCCGCTGCACGCTTGCCGCCACCGCGCCCGCCGGCAGCGAACATGCCGAACATCGACATCAGCATCATCAGCGGAAACATCATGAACAGCGGGTTGGACAGGATGTTGCGTCCGCCGGTGACGAACATCAGCGCGATCATCCCGACGACGGCGACCACCATCACCACCGGCAGCAGTTTGAGCAGCATGTTGCCCGGCACCACCCGCGGCACATCCGGCGGCGGCTGCAGATTGAGTTCGCCGCCCGGCATCCGTGGCGGCGTGATCCGCGGACGGCGGACGAACCCCTCCGTAGTCGTCACCACGCGATCTCCCCCCGACCCCGATCCGGCTGCCCGAGTTCGTGCACTCGGGCGCCACTGGTACACAATTGACGCGGTTCGCATGGTAACCGCGAACCGGGCGGGGAGGATCCACCAGATGTCGACTCTGGATGCGCACACGAGGATGTCGCACGCGCCGAGCTTCGGGCCGACCGGAGGCGGACGCACCGATTCAGGTATCGAACCGGAACTGGTCCGGGTGTCGATCCTGGGCGGCAATACACAGCTGGATGTGGCTTTACCTGCGGCGATGCCAATCGCGGGACTCATCCCCGACCTCATCGCACAGATAGAGTCACGCAATCCGGCACGTCGGGATCCCGACGACCCGGACGGCGGGGACGACCGCCCGCATGACCGTCAGCAGCGCTGGACGCTGGCCCTGGTCGGACAGGAACCGATCGCCCCGAACCGCTGTCTCTCAGAGTCCGGAGTGCGCGACGGTGACCTGCTGGTTCTGCGTTCGACCCGCACCGGCGAGGCGCCCGCGCTGTTCGACGACGTGGTCGACGCTGTCGCTCGTTTGAATGAATCTCGCTTCGCCAGTTGGTCGGCCACGTCCGCCCGGATCGCGGGCTACACCGTCGCCGTGCTCGCGGCGATCGCGGCGGCCGTCGCCCTCGGCGCCTACCGATCCACCAGCGGGGCGGTGTGGGTGGCCGCATTGAGCGCGCTGGCCGGCATCGGCCTGATCACCGCGGGCAGTATCGTCGCGCGCTATTACCGTGACGAACTCAGCGCCACAGTGCTTGTCGCCGCCGCAACGCCACTCGTGTTCGTCACCGGCATACTGGTGACGCCGGGCAGCTACGGCGCCGCACACCTGACCTTCGGCTGCGCGCTGACTCTGGTCGCGACCGTGATCTCGTATCGACTCACCGCAGTAGGCGCCGCTGTCCACAGCGCGGTCACCACCGCGACGTTGCTGACCGGGGCCGGCTGTACCGCCGCCCTACTCCTCGACGCCGAGATCAGCGATGTCGCTGCCGTTCTCGCCGCCGTCGGCTTGCTGCTGGTGGCGTTGGCGCCGCGGTTGACCATTGTGCTGGCCAAATTGCCATTGCCTCCGGTACCGACCGCGGGCGCGCCGATCGACGTTGAGGATGTCGAGCCGAAACCGGCGATCGAAGGTATCGGCGCGATCGGCGCGATGGCGCTGCCCAAGGCCGATGCCCTGGAGCGACGGTCGTTCGTGGCCAATGCCTACCTCACCGGGATCGTTGCCGGCACGTCGCTGGTCACGGCGGTGTCGGCCTTCCTCGCGGCCGCCCCCCTGTCCGGATTCGCGCCGAAATCGGCCGCCTACGCGGCGATCGTCGCGGTGGTCCTGTGCCTGCGGGGACGCTCACACAGCGATCTGGCGCAGGCCGCCTTTCTGATCGGCTCGGGGGCACTCGCGCTCCTCGGACTGACCACCGGTCTGGCATTCGGCGCGGGCGGCTGGCCCATCACCGCCTTCGTGGTCGCGATGGGCATCATGGTCGCGGCGCTTGTGCTCGGTGTGGTGGCACCGAATCAGGAGTTCTCACCGGTCATGCGGCGCGCCGCGGAGATCGCCGAATATCTACTGGTCGCGATCATTGTGCCGCTGCTGCTGTGGATTCTCGATCTGTACCGGATCGTCCGGGAGATCTGACGTGCGCAGCAGCGCGCATTTCAGGACCTTCGGAGGCCGGGTTCGACAGCGGCACGTGGCGGTCGCCGCAGCGATGATCTCGACCGTCGTACTCACTCTCACGCTGTCGGGTGCACCCGCTGGCGCGATCACACCACCGACGGTGAACTCCTCAGCCCTCGTGCGTTCGGCCCCGGTTGCGCCACCGGAGCCGACCGAACAGCGCACGCTGTGCGCCAAACCGTTGGTAACGGGCAGCCACGACATCTCCAAACCAACTGCGGCACAGAAGATGATGAACCTTCCCGAGGCGTGGCGCTTCAGCCGGGGCAAGGGCCAGAAGGTGGCGGTGATCGACACCGGCGTCACACCTCATCCGCGCTTGGGCCGGGTTGCCGGCGGCGGTGACTACGTGTCGTCGGGCACCGGCCTGGCCGACTGCGACGCGCACGGCACCCTCGTGGCCGGGATCATCGCCGCACGGCCGAGCAGCCGCGACGCCTTCGCGGGGGTCGCCCCCGAGTCGTCACTCATCTCGATCCGACAGTCCAGCGGTGCCTACTCGGCCAAAGACCGCCGCAGCGCCGACGACACGGACCCCACGGTCGGCTCGGGCTACGGATCGGTGCGCACCCTGGCAAATGCGGTGGTCCGCGCCGTCGACCTCGGGGCCACGGTGATCAACATCTCCGAGGTCGCATGCGCACCCGCCGGCGACCGGCTCAACGACGCATCGCTGGGCGCGGCGGTGAAATACGCCTACGACCGCGACGTGGTGGTGGTCGTGGCGGCAGGCAACCTGTCGCAGAACTCCGGCTGCCAGCAGCAGAACGCGGAACCGACACCAGGTGGCACCGGCTGGGGATCGGTGAGCACCGTCGCCAGTCCGGCCTGGTTCACCCCGTATGTGCTCGCGGTCGGATCGGTGGACGCAGGCACCGGAGCCCCCAGTGGCTTCAGCCTGCACGGACCGTGGGTGGCGGTGGCCGCACCCGGCACCGACATCGTCAGCCTCGACAGCACGCGCGGCTCATCGAAACTGGTCGATGCACAACAGGGTCGCGACGGGCCGGTTCCCATCGGCGGAACGAGCTTCGCCACGCCCTATGTGGCCGGCACCGTGGCGTTGGTCCGCTCGCGCTATCCCGAGCTCAGCGCGAAGGAGGTCATGGCACGCATTGTGCGAACCGCTCATGGACCGGGGACCGGCCACGACACCGCGATCGGCTACGGGGTCCTCGACCCCGTAGCGGCGCTGACGAATCAGATTCCCCGCGACACGCCGGACGCGGCCCAGCCGAGGGCCATCGCCGCCCCCACACCGGAGGCACCCCCGGATCACACCGCGCGCAACGTGGCGATGATCGGAACCGGGGTGTGTGCCGCACTGATCGCCGCGGTGCTGGCGATCGCGCTACCCCATCGCCGTGTCACACGTCTCGATCCCGACGAGTTCTGACCGACACGCCGAGCGTTGCCGCGGGCCCTATCGCGCGGTGCGCGCGGGGCGCAACTCACGTGGCAGCGCGAAGGTGACCGTCTCGTTGGCGGTGGTGACCGACTCCACGGAGTCGAAACCGTGCTCGGCCAACAGGTCGATCACGCCACGCACCAGCACCTCCGGCACCGACGCGCCCGATGTGATCCCGACCGTGTCCACACCGTCGAGCCAGTCGAGGTCGATGTCGCGGGCGTAGTCGACGAGATGTGCGGCGCTCGCGCCTGCCTGCAACGCCACCTCGACCAGGCGGACCGAGTTCGACGAGTTCTTCGAGCCGACGACGATCACCAGGTCGCAGCGCGGCGCCATCGCCTTGACCGCGACCTGCCGGTTCTGCGTGGCATAGCAGATGTCGTCGCTGGGCGGGTCGTTGAGCAGCGGGAACTTCTCACGCAGCCGGTTGACCGTCTCCATCGTCTCGTCGACCGACAGCGTGGTCTGCGACAGCCAAACGATCTTCGACTCGTCGCGCACCGTCACGTTGTCGACACTGTCGGGGCCGTCCACGAGCTGCACGTGTTGCGGCGCCTCTCCCGCGGTGCCCTCCACCTCTTCATGACCCTCGTGCCCGATGAGCAGTATGTCGTAATCGTCGCGGGCGAACCGCTTGGCCTCCTGGTGGACCTTGGTCACCAGCGGACAGGTGGCGTCGATCGTTTTCAGGCTGCGTTCGGCGGCGGTGCGGTGCACCTCCGGGGACACGCCGTGCGCGGAGAACACCACAAGCGCCCCTTCGGGCACCTCGTCCGTCTCGCCGACGAAGATCGCGCCGCGCTCGCTGAGGGTCTCCACCACGTGCCGGTTGTGCACGATCTCCTTGCGCACGTACACCGGCGCACCGTGCTTGTCGAGCGCACGCTCGACGGTCTCCACGGCACGGTCCACCCCGGCGCAGTAGCCGCGCGGTTCGGCCAGCAGGACACGTTTGCGTTCAGACATGCCTCCCAGGGTACGGGGTCGGTCCGGGTCGGTTCGGTCCCCGACGCGACCGACTGGCGCCGGTGGACCCGTACCACCGGGAATGGCAGAGTATGGGCATGGTTCGCGCACCCTATCCGGCCCGCATCGCCGCCGGACTCGTCGTCACCGCGATCGAGGAGACCCGCAAACTGCCCACACTGGTTGTCACATTGCCCATGACGGCGGTGAGCCAAACCGTGCAGGCCGGCATGCGGATGCAGCAGAACATCGCCGAACTCGCGATCAAGGGCGACCTCGCCCTGGAGATGCTCTTCGACCGTCCGGTCGAGGAGCCCGAGTGGGCGCGCTTCGACGAGGACGACGACGCGCAGGCGGATGCCGAGGCCGCTCGCACCCCGATCGAGAGTGCCGCCCCACCGAAGAAGAAACCGGAACCCAGGAAGGCTGCGACGAAGACGACCGCGACCAAGAAGACCGCGGCGGAGAAGACTGCGGCGAAGAAGACTGCGGCCACTAAGTCGGCACCACAGCCCGCGAAGAGGTCGGTGACCGCGGCGGCGACCGACGCCGAGCAGACCGCCGGTCCGGACGCGTCCGCCGGTCGTTTCGCGCTCTACAGTGCCCCGCCGGAGGATCTGGTCGGTCGCGACGGCGACGGGACGTCGGATGGCGCAGTCGAGATGACCGGCGCCGGCGAGGTGCCCGAGATCGTCGAGTACATCGAGTACGACAACCTCACCCTGGCACAACTGCGCGCCAAACTGCGCGGGGTCGGCGTCGACGAACTCGAGGCCCTGGTCGCCTACGAACGGGCCACCAAGTCGCGGGCGCCGTTCGTCACCATGATCGACAACCGGATCGCCGCACAGAACAGCAAGCGGCAGCCGTCGACGTGACGCCCGCCGACTTGTGACCGACGCGAATTCGGCCGAGAACCCGTGGCCGGTCCGGACCGTCAACACGAAAATCGCCGACTGGATTCACCGCCTCGGGCAGATCTGGGTCGAGGGCCAGGTCACCCAGATCAACCGGCGTCCGGGCACCCGGGTCGCCTTCCTGACGCTGCGTGACCCCGCGGCAGACATCTCGATCTCGGTGACCTGCAGCCCAGACCTCTTGTACCGCACCGAAGTTCCCCTCACCGAGGGCAGTCGGGTCGTCATGCTGGGACGGCCGACATACTTCACCGGTCGCGGAACCGTCTCCCTGCGTGTCACCGACATCCGGCCGGTGGGGATCGGTGAACTTCTGCTCCGGATCGAACGTCTACGCCAGCTGCTGACCGCGGAAGGACTGTTCGATGCGCGGCTCAAGCGCCCACTGCCGTTTTTGCCGCGGTCGATCGGATTGATCAGCGGTCGGGCCAGCGCAGCGCAACGTGACGTGATGACGGTGGCCGCCGATCGGTGGGATGCTGTCCGATTCGTGGTACGCGACGCGCCGGTCCAGGGGCCGACGGCCGTTCCGCGAATACTGACACATCTCAGCGAGCTCGACGCCGAACCGGACGTGGAGGTCATCATCATCGCCCGCGGCGGCGGCAGCGTGGAGGATCTGCTGCCGTTCTCCGATGAGGCACTGTTGCGGGCGGTGGCCGCCTGCCGGACACCGGTGATCAGCGCCATCGGTCACGAACCCGACACCCCGCTGCTCGATCTGGTCGCCGACCTGCGCGCGGCGACGCCGACTGATGCGGCCAAGCGGGTGGTGCCCGATGTCGGCGCCGAACTCGAGGGGATCGACGAGCTGCGTCGGCGCAGCGCACACGCACTGCGCAACTGGGTGCGCCGCGAACAGCACGTGCTCGACGGATTGCGCGCCCGTCCGGTCCTGGCGCGGCCACTGACCATGCTCGACGCGCACGCGGAGACCATCGATCGGATGCGTCGTGACCTCCGCCGCGACATCCGCCGGCACATCGATGCCGAGGATCGCCGCCGTGATCATCTGTCCGCACGATTGGCCACCCTGGGTCCGGCACAGACGCTGGCCCGCGGGTATGCGGTGGTCCAGCGCACCGACGTCTCGCCCGCGCATGTCGTCGGGTCGGTCGCCGAGATGCCGGCCGGTGCACAACTACGCATCCGGGTCTCCGACGGGTCGGCCGCCGCGCAGGTGGCCGCCGCCCAAGCGCCACGGCAGGCGGAGTCGACGAACGCGAAGAAGGGATGACGAACACATGAGTCCGCAGAGTTCAGATACGCCCGATGACCAGACGCCGGTCTCGGAGCTGGGTTACGAGGCAGCCCGTGACGAGCTCGCCGAAGTCGTCGCGGCACTCGAACACGGCGGGCTCGACCTCGACGCGTCGTTGGCGCTCTGGGAGCGCGGGGAGGCGTTGGCAAAGCGATGTGAGGAGCATCTGGCCGGTGCTCGCGAACGGATCGAGGTCGCACTCAGCGAGGGCGAACCCGAGGACTGATCCCCTGCGTCAGCTCGTCGGCAACGGTTGCTTGGCCAGTACGCCGCGGGCGAATTCGGACATGTCCTCGTCGGGCCCACGCGACAGCACGGCGATTCGAACGTCACCGAGGTCGGTGATCCAGAACTTCTTGTCCCCGTTGGCATAGGTCACCCACTCGCGACCGCCTTCGGTGCGGGTACCCGTACCGAGCGCCTCTCCGTCGCCGAGGAACACCACCAGATCGTCCTCGGCGGCGTTCGTCTGGCTCAGCTGCACGTAGGCGCCCACATCTGAGATCCAGCCGACGTTGCTCACCGTCGTCCCGCCCACCGGAAGGGTCGAACCGGAGTTCGGCTTCCAACCGTCGGGGGTGTCGGGCAGACGGATCGGGAACGGCAGATCACGCGCGTCGGCCTGCAGTGCGTTCGACACATCGAACTCAGGTGTCTGGTCGTCGGAGGCCTGACCCGTCAAACCCACCGAGCAGTTCCCGGACGCGACCGCCACGATCGCGCAGATGATCAGCAGCGGGATCAAGGACCAGATCATGTCCTTGCTGCTGTGCAGGATACGGGGTTTGTCGGCCATGACGGCCAGTAAACCAGGCGGGGTGGCTGCTCAAACGCCGGGTGTGACATGCAAGGATGAGGACAATCGCTTTGTTGTCGAAGTGTCACCGCCGCCACGCCGAGGAGTCCGACATGTCCCCTTCCCCCCAGGCCCCCGACCGTAACCTCGCGATGGAATTGGTGCGGGTCACCGAAGCCGCCGCGCTCGCGGCCGGCCGGTGGGTGGGCCGCGGTGAGAAAAAGAAGGGCGACGGGGCGGCCGTCGACGCGATGCGCGAACTTCTCTCGACCGTTTCAATGCGCGGTGTCGTCGTGATCGGCGAGGGCGAGAAGGACGAGGCGCCGATGCTGTTCAACGGCGAGGAAGTCGGCAACGGTCAGGGCCCGGAATGCGACGTCGCGGTGGACCCGATCGATGGCACCACCCTGATGGCCGAGGGCCGACCGAACTCGATTGCCGTCATCGCGGTCAGCGAGCGCGGCACGATGTATGACCCATCTGCGGTGTTCTACATGGACAAGATCGCCGTCGGCCCGGAGGCCAAGGGCGCCATCAACATCGAAGAGTCCGTCGAGTGGAACATCAATTCGGTCGCCAAGGCCAAGGGCATCGACATCGCCGATCTGACCGTGGTGGTGCTCGACCGACCCCGCCACGCCGATCTGATCGGTGAGATCCGTCAGGCCGGCGCCAAGATCCGGCTGATCTCCGACGGCGACGTCGCCGGCGCGATCGCTGCAGCGGACAACTACAGCACCGTCGACATGCTGATGGGCGTCGGCGGCACCCCCGAGGGCATCATCACCGCCGTCGCGATGAAGTGCATGGGTGGCGAGATCCAAGGCAAGCTCTGGCCGCGTGACGACGCCGAGCGCCAGAAGGCCATCGACGCCGGCCACGATCTGGACCGCGTGCTCACCAACGACATCCTGGTCCGCGGCGAGAACTCCTTCTTCTGCGCGACCGGCGTCACCAACGGCGACATGCTGCGCGGCGTCACCTACCGCCCGAATGGCGCCACCACCCGCTCGCTGGTGATGCGCTCCAAGTCGGGCACCATTCGCCGCATCGAAGCCGTGCATCAGGTCACCAAGCTCCGCGAGTACGCGCGCCTGGACGTGTAGGTCCGGTGCAGCCGGAGCTGCACCGCGGGCCCCGTCGCCGGCCGCGGCCTCGGGCACCTGTGACTCAGGACACCGTCGGCACGGCAGCCGATCACCGCCGCTGACCGGCCACGATACGATTCGCGGGTGAGTACAGCCCCCACTCCTGAGTTCCGCTACAGCGACCTGCTGCCCACGGGCGCCGACGACACGCCCTATCGATTGATCACCACCGAAGGTGTGTCGACGATCGAGGTGGACGGTCAACGCTTCCTGAAGGTGACACCCGAGGCCATCACGAAGCTGACCGCCGAGGCGATGCACGACATCAGCCACTACCTGCGGCCGGCGCACCTCGCGCAGCTGCGCAAGATCATCGACGACCCGGAGGCGTCGAGCAACGATCGCTTCGTCGCGCTCGACCTGCTCAAGAACGTCAACATCTCCGCCGGAGGTGTCCTACCGATGTGCCAGGACACCGGTACCGCGATCGTCATGGGCAAGAAGTCAGAGGGTGTGCTGACCGGCGCCGACGACGCCGAGGCCATCTCGCGTGGTGTCTTCGACGCCTACACGAAGCTCAATCTGCGGTACTCGCAGCTGGCGCCGCTGACGACCTACGACGAGAAGAACACCGGCACCAATCTGCCTGCGCAGGTGGAGATCTACGCCACCGAGCAGGGGCCGAAGGGACCGGAGTACAAGTTCCTGTTCATGGCCAAGGGCGGCGGGTCGGCCAACAAGTCGTTCCTGTTCCAGGAGACCAAGGCCATCCTGAATCCCAAGCGAATGCTGGAGTTCCTCGACGAAAAGATCCGGTCGCTGGGCACCGCCGCCTGCCCGCCGTATCACCTGGCGGTGGTGATCGGCGGGACGTCGGCCGAATTCGCCTTGAAGACAGCGAAATACGCGTCGGCCCACTATCTCGATGCGTTGCCGACGGAAGGCTCTATGTCGGCGCACGGGTTCCGTGACACCGAGTTGGAAGACGAGGTCTTCAAGCTCACCCAGTCCTTCGGGATCGGCGCCCAATTCGGCGGCAAGTACTTCTGCCACGACGTCCGGGTGGTCCGCCTGCCGCGCCACGGCGCTTCCTGTCCGGTGGCCATCGCGGTCTCGTGTTCGGCCGACCGGCAGGCGCTCGGCAAGATCACCGCCGACGGTGTGTTCCTCGAGCAACTCGAGACCGACCCCGCCAAGTACATGCCCGCCGTCGGCGTCACCGAGGACATCGAGGGCGGCGAGGCGGTCGAGATCGATCTCAACCGCCCGATGCCCGAGATCCTGGCCGAACTGTCCAAGCACCCGGTCAAGACCCGGCTGTCGCTGACGGGCCCGCTCGTGGTCGCCCGCGACATCGCGCACGCCAAGATCAAAGAACGCCTCGACGCCGGCGAACCGATGCCCGACTACCTGCGCGACCATCCCGTCTACTACGCCGGCCCCGCGAAGACCCCGGAGGGGATGGCGTCGGGTTCGTTCGGTCCCACCACTGCCGGCCGCATGGACTCCTACGTGGAGCAGTTCCAGGCCGCCGGCGGCTCGATGGTGATGCTCGCCAAGGGGAATCGGTCCAAGCAGGTCACCCAGGCCTGCGGTTCGCACGGCGGGTTCTACCTGGGCTCGATCGGCGGCCCGGCCGCCCGCCTGGCACTCGACTGCATCAAGAGCCAGGAGGTCATCGAGTACCCCGAGCTCGGTATGGAAGCCGTGTGGAAGATCGAGGTGGAGAACTTCCCCGCGTTCATCGTCGTCGACGACAAGGGCAACGACTTCTTCACCGATCCGGGTGGCGCGGTCACCGTGCCGCTGGGGGTTCGCGTCCGGTCGTGAGGACAGTGCCGTAGATCGGTGTCGACATGTGGCCTCAAAGTACGGCGATATCGATCTACGACGCAGTCGGGCACGACGTACATGGAGTCACCGCGCCATCCCACCCACGGGCACGCAATACCTGTCCGATCTGGCGAGCCGTCTGACAAGGGCGGTCGAACACCTGCCCCCAACCGACGCGAAGCGTCTGGCGTTGAGCATCGACGGCGGCATCAAGGTCCCGCTGCAGGTCGAGATCTCGGTTCCGTGAGTCGTCATGGGCCGCACGACCATCGAGTTCGATCACCAACCCCCACTCCACATAGTCGACATCGCGGAACCCACGGCGACCGACTGTGGTCGCGGCCTGTCGCGCCGGCTCGGGCAGTCCATGCCTGCGTTCGACAGCCACCAGATATCCATGCTCGAGGACCGAGCACGTCCCGTTGGCCACATCGTCGAGAACGCCCGCCACAAACTCTCGACGGCGCATCCGTGGCCGACCCCAATCGCGCCTATCAGACGGTCCGCAGTCGTCTTCCGGGAGTTGACGGCGTCCGCCAGACATGCGATGACGTCAGTCTCCGACCGCGCTTCAGCGGCGACGTCGAGGACCGCCTGCTCCACTCGCATGCGCGGAGGATGCGTTTCCCACATCACCTTTGCTTCGAGTTGAGTCCCGTAGTGGACGACGACGCCGGGACGCCGTGTCACCCGACGTGAGCGATCCACGACGATGTGGATAGGACCGGAGTCGGGTGTGCCGTCGGAATTCAGTGCCGAGCGGTGGCTCAGCGCAGCAGGGTGAGCGTCGAGGACTGCACACCAGGCTCGCTGGCGCCACGTCAGCGGCCCGGTGTGGTTGACGTAGACGCCCGGATACACCCGAGCCCATTCCCGACAACGCACTTTGCGACGGATGAACGCGGCGGTGTACCCGCGCGCCGTCACCTGGTGCCGCGCGACAACGCCGTCTTGCTCGACAAGCAAGTCGTCGAGTTGCGACAGGGCGGGAGCGCAGGTCGGATCAATCACCCCCGAAGTCTGAGCGACTCACCCGCCGATATCCCCGTCCGCAGCGCCGCTGTGCATAACGTCCGTCGGCATCCCCAATCCGCCGACTGTTGCGCCGTACTTTTGTGTCAACTGACGACCCGAAAGTACGGCAGATCTCACAACACCATCCATGGCCCGGACGTATGGGGTGAGTACCGTGGTTATCACCGCCGATGAAGCTGGAGGAACACGAATGACCGAACAGCAGTACCGCATCGAGCACGACACGATGGGCGAGGTCAAGGTCCCGATCGATGCGCTCTGGCGCGCACAGACCCAGCGGGCAGTGGAGAACTTCCCGATCAGCCATCGACCGTTGGAGCGCACCCAGATTCGCGCGATGGGCTTGCTCAAGGCGGCGTGCGCCCAGGTGAACAAGGATCTCGGACTGCTGGACGCGGCACAGGCCGACGCGATCATCGCGGCTGCCAAGGAGATCGCCGACGGAGCGCACGACGACCAGTTCCCCATCGACGTGTTCCAGACCGGATCGGGCACCAGCTCCAACATGAACTCCAACGAGGTCATCGCCTCGATCGCCAAGGCCAACGGTGTCGAGGTGCATCCGAATGACCACGTGAACATGTCGCAGTCGTCGAACGACACCTTCCCCACGGCAACCCACGTCGCGGCAACCGAAGCCGTTGTCACCGACCTCGTCCCGGCACTCGATCATCTTCGCCTGGCCCTGCTCGACAAGTCCACACAGTGGCGCGAGGTGGTCAAGAGCGGCCGGACGCACCTGATGGATGCGGTACCAGTGACCCTCGGCCAGGAGTTCGGCGGTTACGCGCGCCAGGTGGAGGCCGGCATCGAGCGGGTCACCGCGACCCTGCCACGTGTCGGTGAACTGCCCATCGGCGGCACCGCCGTCGGCACCGGGCTCAACGCCCCGGAGGCCTTCGGCACCAAGGTCGTCACCGAACTGCGCCGGCTGACCGACGTCGACGCCCTCTCGCTGGCCACCGACAACTTCGAGGCGCAGGCAGCGCGCGACGGCCTCGTCGAACTGTCCGGAGCGCTGAAGACCGTCGCCGTCTCCCTCACCAAGATCGCCAACGACGTCCGCTGGATGGGATCGGGCCCGCTCACCGGACTCGGTGAGATCCTGCTCCCCGACCTGCAGCCCGGAAGCTCCATCATGCCCGGCAAGGTCAATCCTGTTCTCCCCGAGGCGGTCACCCAGGTGGCCGCACAGGTGATCGGCAACGATGCCGCGGTGACCTGGGGTGGCGGCAACGGCGCCTTCGAGTTGAACGTGTACATCCCGATGATGGCCCGCAACGTACTCGAGTCGCTGAAGTTGCTGGCCAACGTGTCTCGCCTGTTCGCCGACCGCTGCATCAGCGGACTGGTGGCCAACGAGGAGCGGTTGCGCACCCTCGCGGAGAGTTCGCCGTCCATCGTGACCCCGCTCAACAGTGCGATCGGGTACGAGGAGGCGGCCGCAGTTGCCAAACAGGCACTCAAGGAGGGCAAGACGATTCGCCAGACCGTGGTCGACCGCGGCCTGATCGGCGACAAGCTGTCGGAAGCAGAACTCGACGCACGCCTCGACGTGCTGAAGATGGCCAACCTCGATCGCGAACGCTGAGCACTGTCGTGGAGCAATTCCCCGAGAACTGGCAGACCGCACTCGTGCTGGTCGCCCATCCCGATGACCCCGAGTATGGGATGGCCGCGGCCGTCGCACGATGGACCGCGTCAGGCAAACGCGTCATCTACGCACTGGCGTCGAGCGGCGAGGCAGGCATCGAGGGCATGGACCCGGCCACGGCCGGGCCCGTCCGGGAAAACGAGCAGCGCACTTCCGCCGCCATCGTCGGGGTCGACGAGGTGGAGTTCTGGGGCTTCCCCGACAGCGAGATCCGCAATACCGCCGAACTCCGCGACCGTGTGCGCGACACCATCTGTCGCGTGCATCCCGACGTGGTCCTGTCGCTCTACGGCGGACCCGAGTGGGCTCCGGGGATGCCCAATCAGCGCGATCACATGGAGTTTTCCGCCGCCGTGCTCGATGCCTACGACAGCCTCGACGTCGAGCGGCCGCGGTGGCTCTTCGAAAACGGCCCCGCCGCCACGCACAGGGTCGACGTGGCCGATCAGATCGATCTCGCGGTGCGGTCATTGGCCGCACACGAGCAGTACCTCTCGGTGCTCGACCCCGACACCCCGGTGATCGAGCAGGCCCGCCGGCAGATCGACATGGTCACCGGTGGTGAATTCTGCGGCTTCGAACTCAAGCGTTCGCGACCCTGACCGAACCGGGACGTCGGTGGCGCTCTGAGTGCGCCCAGCGAAACGGGGACCGGCCGATCGCCGATCCCCGCCTCTGGTGTGCGGAGGCTCAGCCGCCCGCGGTGGTCTGCGACAGCGACGGCAGCAAGCTGACGAGCTGATTGAGCAATTGGGTCAGGGAATCCGCGCCGGGCATCGCCGACGTGCTCGGCAACGACGACTCCGGCACCGCCGACTGGGGTGTCGACGATTCGGGAGCCGACGATTCGGGCGTCTGAGGGTCGGATGCCCCCGATCCCGACGACGCAGATCCCGACGGTCCGGCCTGATTCACCCCGATCGCGATCTTTGGGTGCTTGGCCGGATCGAGCCAGGTCAACACCTTGCGCATCAGATCCTTGTCGATGGCGATGCACCCCATGGTCGGCTGGTTGTTGGTCACGTGCAGGAACATCGCCGACGCCTTACCCGGAATCCGCTGCGGGTTGTGCGCGATGTTGACCGCATAGTCGTACACCGGCCCGGAGTCGTAGAGGTTCTCACTGTCGCCGCCGGGACTCTGCACCTGTCGCACCATCGTGTTGTAGGTGGGCGACTTCATGTTCGAGTCCCACCAGTCCTGCCGATCGACCTGCTTGTAGGGCATCTTCGTGCCCGGGTTCGGCAGTCGACCGAAGGCCTGGTCCAGGTCGAAGGTGCCCTCTGGTGTGCGATAGACGTTGTCCTCGGGTTCACCCATCCCGAGCGATCCGAGGAAGGCCTTCGTGGGGCCGATGACCGGTTTCCACGCGTCGTCGGTGCCACGTTCGAAGGCGGTCAGGGTCGCCGTGGTGTCACTGGCCTCCGGCGCGGTGACGACGATCATCTGACTGCTGTCGACCTCGGAACTCCCGGCGCCCCCGAGCCCGAGGTTGCCGGCGAGGGTGTTCAATACCTCGTCGAGCATCGGGATACCGGTCTCGGGAATCGGCGATCCCGACGGCGCGGCCGGCGTCGTCGACGGTGTCGTTGTTGCGGGTGCGGCGAGTGCGCTACCGGCACCTCCGGCAACGGCGGCGACGACCGCGATCACCAGAAGTCCCAGAAACCTCATTCGTCTCATCAGTAACTTCAGCACCACACCAGTGTGCCAGCGAGTGCGAGCTTGTGAGTCTCGTGCCGGTCACGGTGCGATTGTGATCGGATCACTGCTGAACCCGATCGTTCGTGGACGCGGTATAGACGCCAACCGCGCACCCACCACGTTCACGCGCATGTCGGAGCATGCGCATGAACGCGACGAGTGCGCGGTTGGCGAAAGGGGCCCGGCTATGCGCCGGGGGCGAACTCCTCGAGCATGTCGGTCACCAAGGCCGCGATCGGCGAGCGCTCACTGCGAGTCAGTGTGACGTGCGCGAACAGCGGGTGGCCCTTCAGTTTCTCGATGACCGCCGCGACGCCGTCGTGGCGGCCGACCCGAAGGTTGTCGCGTTGGGCGACATCGTGCGTGAGCACCACGCGCGAGCCGGCTCCGAGCCGTGAGAGCACAGTCAGCAGCACGTTGCGTTCCAGCGATTGTGCCTCGTCGACGATCACGAAGGAGTCGTGCAACGAACGGCCGCGGATGTGGGTGAGCGGAAGCACCTCGAGCATGCCGCGGCTCAACACCTCCTCGATCACCTCGGGCGATGCGAGACCTTCGAGGGTGTCGAAGACAGCCTGCGCCCAGGGCCCCATCTTCTCCGCCTCACCGCCGGGCAGGTATCCCAACTGTTGGCCGCCGACCGCGTACAAGGGCCGGAAGACGACCACCTTTCGCTGGGTACGGCGTTCCAGAACTGCCTCGAGTCCAGCGCACAGCGCCAGCGCCGATTTGCCGGTGCCCGCCTTGCCGCCGAGCGACACGATCCCGACGCTGTCGTCGAGCAGGAGGTCGAGGGCCACACGCTGTTCTGCCGACCGGCCATGTAGACCAAAGGCCTCACGGTCGCCGCGGACAAGCTGCACCCGCTTGTCCGCATTGACCCGACCGAGCGCGCTGGACGAATGGCCGAGCAGCCGAATACCGGTGTGGCATGGCAATTCTCGCGCTTCGTCGATGTCCACGACGCCCTCGGCGAACAGGGTGTCGATACTCGTGCTCTCGACGTCCAACTCGGTCATCCCGGACCATCCGGACACCACCACGTCCTGTGCGTGGTACTCGTCGGCGGCAAGACCGACGGCGCCGGCCTTGACGCGCAGCGGGGTGTCCTTGGAGACCAGCGTGACGTCACTGCCTTCGGCGCGAAGATTCAACGCGCAGGCGAGGATTCGGGAGTCGTTGGTCTCGGTTCGGAAACCTGCCGGGAGCACCGCCGGATCGGTGTGGTTGAGCTCCACCTGGAGCGTGCCGCCCTCGTCACCGATCGGGAGCGGAATGTCGAGGCGGCCGTGCTCGAGTCGGAGGTCGTCGAGCAACCGGAGTGCCTCGCGAGCGAACCAGCCGAGTTCATGGTGGTGACGTTTGCCCTCGAGTTCGCCGATGACGACCAGCGGCAAGACCACATGGTGTTCGGCGAAACGCGTGACCGCCCAGGGATCGGAGAGCAGGACGGAGGTGTCGAGGACGTAGGTGCGTGTGGTCACGTAGGGCTCCTACGTTTGTGCGGGCCCCGCACAAACCAGTTGCGACGACCGGCGGGTTCTTGCCCGTCTTGGCTGGTCAGCCAAGGTGGACGAGGACCGGGGCCGGCCCTCTCGCGTTGCTGGTGCAAACCACGAATCGAACCTCCCGGACGAACCGCTTCCCCGCGGTCCGTCACTGGCCAACGTACGCCGAAACACCCCTGCCCGGCGCGGCGGACAGGGGTGTGTCGGCGTGAATTATGCGTTAACGCACGTTGCCTGGCGGCTACGTCGCGCTGGTTACACCGGCGCGATCAAGAACGCGACGTCGAGCCTCTTCTGCCTCGCCGTCGAGGCCTGCGACCGACGCGAGCTTGCATGCGTCGACGATGGCGGCTGCGACGCGAGTGCGGCTCTCGGCATCCTCGTAACCGGCGATGAGTGCGCGCTCGGCGTCGAAATCGGCGATGTCGGAGCCGATGGGCTCGGTCTCCAACCGGGCCAGCGCCTGGTCGACGGCGACCACCGTGGCGGCCGGATCGGCGACGAGTCCGGCGTTGAGGAAGGCGCCGAACGTGGCGGCCTGCACGGCGTCGTCGGCAGCGATCTTGTCGAGAATCTGTCCGAACACGTCGTCGGTGACCGCAGCACGGAGCTTCTCGATGTAGCCCACGCATTGGTTCTCGTGCACCGCCATCAGCGCGAGCACGTCGAGCGGTCCCAGATTCTCGATCGATTCGGGACGCTGACGGTAGCCGGCGGTCACGTGTATGCGGCGTCGCTCCTCGGCATCGACCGGGTCAATGGCGCGGGTAACGACAAGGAAGTCGCGCAGCACGATGGCGTGCCGGTTGTCCTCGGCGGTCCACACGCCCACCAACTGACGCCAGTCGGAGAACGCCGGGAAGTGCATGGCCAGCACCCGGTGGTAGGACGGCAGGTTGTCCTTGGTCAGCAGCAGTGCCAGGACACCCGCGCGGGCCTCGTCGGAGATCGTCGACTGCGTCGAATCCCAGTCCTCACCACCGAGGAAGGCGAAGTTGCGGCCCTGGTCCCACGGCACCCAGTCGTGCGGTTTCCAGGGACTGGCAGCCGCCTGATGGTCCTCGGCGATCTCCGGCAGCGCCTTGGAGAGCGCGATGATCAGCTCATCGGTGGTCAATGCATTCACCGGAGCAACAATAGAGAACCGCCCCGCAGTCTGGCCACCCTGGGTCCGGGGGCGCAGCGCCGTCGGCGCTGCGACGTCAGGTGGGATTCACCCGCGGCTCATCAGCCCCCAGTCCTCGAGTCCGTCGTAGAGCGGGAGGTCCAGCGCCAAGCGCGACACACGCCCACGCAGGGCGGAGACGTCGGCATCGGTACCGGCCGCCAGTGCGGTCGCGATGATGTCGGCGACCTCGGTGAACTCCGTGTCCCCGAAACCGCGGGTGGCCAGCGCCGGTGTCCCGATCCGCAGACCCGAAGTCACCATCGGCGGCCGCGGATCGAAGGGCACCGCGTTCCGGTTGACCGTGATGCCGACCTGGTGCAGCAGGTCTTCGGCCTGCTGACCGTCGAGCCGGCTGTTACGCAGATCCACCAGCACGAGGTGGACGTCGGTGCCCCCGGTGAGCACCGAGATGCCCGCGTCGGCAACGTCGGAGCCGGTGAGCCGGTCGGCCAGGATCTTCGCCCCCGAGAGCGTGCGCTGCTGCCGCTCGACGAATTCGTCGGTTCCGGCGATCTTGAGCGCGACGGCCTTGCCCGCGATGGCGTGCATCAGCGGCCCGCCCTGCTGCCCGGGGAACACCGCCGAGTTGAGCTTCTTGGCCCACTCCTGCTTGGCCAGGATGATGCCCGAGCGCGGCCCGCCGAGCGTCTTGTGCACGGTGGACGAGACGACGTCCGAGTACGGCACCGGCGACGGGTGCAGCCCGGCGGCGACGAGGCCGGCGAAGTGCGCCATGTCGGTCCACAGGTAGGCGCCGACCTCGTCGGCGATGGACCGGAACGCCTCGAAGTCCAGCGTGCGCGGATATGCCGACCAGCCGGCGCAGATCACTTTCGGCTTGCCCGCGAGCGCGATCTTGCGGACCTCATCCATGTCGATGCGGAAGTCCTCTTTGCTGACGCCATAGGACTCGATCTCGTAGAGCTTGCCCGAGAAGTTCAGCCGCATGCCGTGGGTGAGATGCCCGCCGTGTGCCAGGTCGAGACCGAGCATCTTCTCGCCCGGGGTCATCAGCGCCATCAGTACGGCGGCGTTGGCCTGTGCACCCGAGTGTGGCTGGACGTTGGCGAAGTCGGCGCCGAACAGCTCTTTGGCCCGGTCGCGAGCGATGTCCTCGACGACGTCGACGTACTCGCAGCCACCGTAGTAACGACGCCCCGGGTACCCCTCGGCGTACTTGTTGGTGAGCACGCTGCCCTGGGCCTGGAGCACCGCGCGCGGCACGAAATTCTCGGACGCGATCATCTCGAGGGTGTCCCGCTGCCGGCTCAACTCGCCGTTCATCGCCGCAGCCACATCCGGGTCGAGTTCGGCCAGGGACATCGAATTCAGGCTCATGGCAGACAAGTCTATTGTCCCGGCCTCGGGTCCTGGAGTTCGGCTCTCAGCAATGCCGGGGTGAGCGGTTCGTCGAGCAGGCGACCGAAGCGTTCCAACCGCTGCGTTTCGGGTGCGGCATCGAGCCACTCACCCAGCAGGCGGTACCCCTCGACATAGGTAGAGATGTAGGCGCGCCACAGCGGGGAGGTCAGGAATCTCAGCATCTGACACGCTCGCTCGGGCGGCGCGAGCAGCCATTGCTGCAGGAACTCGGCGACAGTGTCCTGATCTGCCCGACGGTCGTGCAGCAACAGCGCAGCGTCCTGACGGACCCCCACCAAGCCCGCCGACGCGCGCGCCATCCGCACAGCACGGGCACCGTCGAACCGCAGTCCGAGATCGGCGTAGATCTCCTGCGCCCACTGACCCCAGTCCGGGCCGATCGCCGCGTGCAGGGCGTGGTCGGCGAGGCCCTCGGCCATCAGGCACTGCGGGGTGTTGACCACGAACAGGGTCTGCTCCTGCTGCCCACCGCCCACCAGGATCTCCTCTTTGCGGCAGTGCTCGGTGTGATGTCCGGGGTACGCCTCATGCGCGATGAGGTGCGGCAACGTCGACATGTACTGCGTGAGGTCGAGGTTGATGGCGACCCGCGACCGGTAATCGCCGAGGTAGTAATTGAACCCCGACCACGGCTTGTCGGTGACGACCTCGAACTCGACGATCTCGCTATCCGGCAAGGGATGAGTGGACCGCACCCGTTCGCGCAGCGCACCGGCAAAGGCGCGCACGCACTCGTCGACACGGTCCGGCGGGATCTCGTCGGATCGCTTGTAGGCCGCATAGGCCTCAGCCAGCGCTACCCCCGACGCACCCGGAACACCGAGTTCGGCGGCCATCGCCGCGTGGGCATCTCGGTATGCCTGCTGATCGCCGAGGTCGATGTCCACGTCGAAGTAGGCACGCACCTCGTCGACGAACGCGATCTCCTCACCTGCGAACTTGCGCGCCGAGCATTCCAGCGCCGCGAGGTGCGCACGCAGGAATTCCACTCGCGCGGGGCCAAGCTCGGCGGGCAGCTCTGACGAAAGTCCGCGCGCCCGATCGGCTAGTACGGCCGGGTCGGGCGCGGGAGCGGCGGCCACCTCGGCCCGCAGCGCCGGGTCGCCGGTGTAGGCGTCCACAAAACCCTCCTCCAGCCTGTCGAAGGCCAGCCCCAAGCGCAGGTAGTCCGTGATCGGTGCGGACGCGGCAGTTGTCATGACCGGAGGCTACCGGTGGTGCGCGATTCCGTCCGCCCTAAGCTGTAGGACCATGGCACGCGACACGACCGGGCGCGATCCCAGTCTGTATCTGGAGCTCGACCGTCGGCAGTGGCGTGAACTCCGCGAATCCATGCCCATGGTGTTGACCAACGCCGAGCTGCAACAGCTGGTGGGCCTCGGCGAACAGGTCGACCTCGACGAGGTCGCCGATGTGTATCTCCCGCTGTCACGTCTGATCCACCTACAGATCGCGGCACGCCAACGACTGTTCGCGGCCACGTCCACCTTTCTCGGCGAACGCCAGACCAACCGGCAGGTGCCATTCGTGATCGGCATCGCTGGCAGCGTCGCGGTGGGTAAGTCCACCACCGCCCGCGTGCTGGCCGCCCTGCTCGCGCGGTGGGAGTCGCACCCGAAGGTCGACCTGGTCACCACGGATGGATTCCTTCTGCCGACCGCCGAGTTGGAACGTCGGGGAATCATGCACCGCAAGGGTTTTCCCGAGTCCTATGACCGACGCGCGTTGCTACGTTTCGTCACCGAGGTCAAGTCCGGCGCACGCGAGGTGACCGCCCCGGTCTACTCACACATCGCCTACGACATCGTCCCGGACGTGAGGCATTATGTGCGGCAACCGGACATCCTGATCCTGGAGGGGCTCAACGTCTTGCAGACCGGACCCACCCTGATGGTGTCCGACCTGTTCGACTTCTCGATCTACGTCGATGCCAAGACCTCCGACATCGAGCAGTGGTATATCTCACGCTTCCTGCAGATGCGCACCACCGCATTCGCAGACCCACAGTCGCACTTTCATTATTACTCGTCCCTGACCGACGAGCAGGCGACCATCGCGGCGCGCGACCTGTGGACCTCGATCAACCAGCCCAACCTGATCGAGAACATCCTGCCCACCCGACCGCGCGCCACACTGGTGCTACGCAAGGACGCCGACCACTCGATCAACCGGGTCCGCCTGCGAAAGCTGTGATTTGTCAGATACCGTTGAGCTCAAGGCATTCTGCGTTCATCCAGTCCCGCGGGGTAACGTCCGGCGACAGCGATCCGGTTCCACGCGTTGATCATGACGATGGCGGCGATCACCTGCCCGAGTTCGACCTCATCGAAAAGTACTGCGGCACGCTCGAACACATTATCCGGAACGCCATCGTCGCCCACCTGAGTCACGTGCTCGGCCAGATCGAGCGCGGCCCGCTCCCGATCGGTAAAGAGGTGCGGCGCGTCGGCCCACAGGGCCACCATCCCCACCGCCTCCGGCTCCACCTCGGCCGACCGGGCATCCGACAGGTGCATGTGCAGGCAGTAGGCGCAGCCATTGATCTGCGACACCCGAATCCTGATCAGTTCGGCCAGGCGCGGCGCCAGCCCCTCGGCCGAGGCACGCTGCAACGCCACCAGAGCCTTGTACACCGTGGGGTTTGTCCGCGGAATCCACATCCGCCGAGTGTCATGCGGCGCGGCGGTCGGCGCGCTCATGCCGCGCACTCCGCATCCAACCACTGGTCCAGCGTTGTGGTGGTGACCACGTCGGGACGCTCGGGGACGAGACCACCGTTCCGAATCGCAGTGCCGCCGAAGCGGATGCCCACCACCCAGCGTGGCGACCCCGATCGGCGAGCGATGGCCTTGCCGATGTCAGCGAGGTCGAGCACGTGTGGGCCGGCCACCTCGACGTCACCTCCCGGCGCGGTGGTCACCGCACCGACCAGCGCCGCGGCGGCGTCGGCCGCCGACAGTGGCCGGCAGCGCATATGGGGCACGGCGGCAACCGGACCCAACCGCAGAGTGCTCATCATCTGCCGCGCCAACTCGTACCATTGAGCCGAGCGCACGATCGTCAGAACATCGGCGGGCAGCGACTCGCGGTAGACCTTCTCCTGCGCAGCCTTGCCCTGGTAATAGCCGAACTTGGCGTTGACCGCCGGGTCAGCGGCATTGATGATCGACAAGCACACGACCCGCCCCACGCCGGCGGACAGCGCAGCGGTCGAGACGTTGCGAGCAACCGTGCCGAAGAAGTCGATCGCGGTGTCCGCGCTGGTCGTCGTCACGTTCACGCAGTCGACAACCACGTCGGCGCCACTGAACGCTTCACTGAGTCCAGTGCTTTCGTAGGCATCGACACCTGTCGACCGATGCGCCGCGGTCACCTCAATCCCCTGCGCACGCAGGCGATTGACCACCTCACTGCCGATCTCACCGCTCGCACCCAACACGATCACCTTCATGACCGCCCCTCTCCTCGATGTGGTATCGACTTCCACAGTAGGAGTGGATTGCACCAGAAAACTGGTTCAATTCAAGGGTGGACAAGAGTGTCAATCCAGATCCGTGGGAGCGGATCGCGCAACATCTGGGCGTCGATCTCTACCTGGATCTGCAGCCCGACCCGGCGGGCAGCACCCGCGGACGAGGCGCACGCCGTCGCCACTCGCTGGCCTCCGCGCTTCGTGAAGCGATCAGCGACGGCCGATTGGGACCAGGAACCCTGCTGCCTCCGTATCGGTCGCTGGCCGCCGACGTCGGGCTCGCGCGCGGGACGGTGGCCGCCGTCTATCAGGAACTGATCGCCGAGGGGTGGCTGGTGGCCCGCCAGGGGTCGGGCACCCGAGTCGCCGACACCCCACGCCCCGGTGTCTCGGCACCCACGCGCAGTGTGCGTCAGACACCCACCACCGACCACGATTTCGGACTCGGCCAACCCAATCCGTCGCTGTTCCCGCGTGCGGACTGGATCGCCGCGACGCGTCGTGCGTTGACCGACGCCCCGGACCGGACATTCGGACCCGGCGATCCACAGGGCAGCGAACGGCTTCGCAACTCCTTGGCCGGATACCTGGCGCGCGCCCGCGGGGTGCGGACCGACCCCGCCCACATCGTGTTGACGACATCGGTTCTGCGCGCGCTGGAGTTGCTGTCGCGCAACGTATTCGGTGACGTCCTCGCGGTGGAGAGCCATGGGTTGCCGTTTCACCGCGCGGCCGTCGAACGTGGCGGAACGGCGACCATGCCAGTTCCGGTCGACGGCGACGGCGCCGCGGTCGACCGACTATCCGACGAGGCGTCGGCGGTGCTGCTGACCCCGAGCCATCAGTACCCGACCGGTGTGCCCCTGTCCCCGTCGCGCCGTGCCCGAGTCATCGAGTGGGCGGGCGATCATGACGCGCTGGTCGTCGAGGACGACTACGACGGCGAACTCCGCTACGACCGAGAGCCGGTGGGCGCCCTGCAGGCCCTCAACCCCGACGTGGTGATCTACACCGGGTCGGTCAGCAAGAGCATCTCACCGGCGGTGCGCATCGCCTGGCTGGTCCTCCCGCCTCGCCTGGTCGAGGTGGTACGCGCGACGAAAGGCCTTCGGGAACCCGACGCCAGCATCATCGATCAACTCGTCTTGGCCGAGCTCATCGATTCCGGCGCCTACGATCGGCACATCCGCCGCAGCCGCCAGTACTACCGGCGTCGGCGAGATGTCCTCACCGATGCATTCGCCCATGCGGGCGTGACGATCCCGGGGATCGCCGCCGGGCTCCACGCAGTGATCCCACTCCCTTCCCGCGACGAGGACACGGTATTCGATGCGGCACTGCGCCGACGGTTCGCTCTGGCGAAGATGTCGCAGTTTCGCCATCCGGACACAAGCATCGACGACAGCTCGCCATCGGGCCTGGTGGTCGGCTTCGGCACTCCCCCTGCTTCGTCGTATCAGGCCGACGTCCGGGCGCTGGTGTCATTGGTCACCGAGCGTGTCTGAACCCGATGATTCCCCCGACCCCTACGAACGACCGAGCCTGCGAGGCCGCGCCCCCTTATCCCTGAGAAGCGACCGACCCTGCGAGGCCGCGTCACGAAGGGTCCACCCACATCCCTCCCGCGGCGCACAAATGGTGTCAGACCCACCCGCTAGTCTGACGGCAGTCCGATTCCCCGCCAATGTTTCCCGAACATCAGAGAATCGGAGAGGAAGCCCCAACAATGAATCACGAAGAGTGCAACGAAGAACAAGCGAAACTCCCCGAACCGAAGGAAAGAACCGAGAAACGAGCGCCACCCTGATCCCTGAGGAGCGCCCGAGCGCGCGAGGCCGCGTCACGAAGGGTCCACCCACGCAACCAATCTCACGCACGAAATGTTGTCACACCCCGCCGCTATCCTGAACTCAACACCTCACCGATCGAGTCCATCCACACCGCACCCGTAGCGCACCAAAGTTGTCAGACCCGCTCGATAGTCTGATAGCAGTTCGATTCCCCGCCAACCCATCCCGACCTCAGAGACCGTCTTCGCCGGAAAGGAGCGTTTCGTGTTCACCTTCACCGACCGTGCTGCCGACGACGCTCTGCTGGCCTCCAGCAGTCTCGATGAGTTGGCGCAGCATGGTCGTGACCTGTTGCGGTTGAGTAATCAAGCCCAAGCCCTGGCGATGCAGATTGCCCGTCAGATCGGGCAATCCACCTACAACGAGCGTCTCGCCGGATACAACGATTTCGTTCCGAACCGAGTCCGCAACGCCGCCGACAAGGCCGCGAAAGGCGAAATCTCACTGCAGTTGGGTATTTCTCGACGTCAAGCCGGCGAATGGGTCGGTCTCGACGAATTACTCGACGAGCACCCCAAGATCCGTGATGCCTTCCGCTCCGGAGATTTGAGGCCCCACCGGCTGGGTGTGGCCATCCGCGGCGCCGCCACCGGCCCCACCGGCGACCTGCGGGAGCGACTCGGCGAACTCGCCGACAACGCCTACACCGACGAACCCGACAGCAAGGATGTCGAGGAGGAACTCACCCTCGACCTCGACGACCCCGAAGCCGACCTCGATCCCGGCACCGATGGTGAGCGCACCGACGGCGACGGCACTGATGATGGCGGCTCCGATGAGGCTGCGTCCGAGACCGACCCTTCCGCCACCGACGATCCCGACGACGGCGATGAGCCGTGGGATTTCGACGATGTGGTGCTCGATCTGGCCAGCCGACCCACCACCGACACCGCCCTGCGAGATGATCTCGACGCCATCATCATCAGCCTCGACCCCGATCGAGCCGCCGAGACCCGGGAGGACATCACCGACCTGTTCGGGGATGTGACGATCGGTAACGAAGCGTTCGGGCACATGACCGTCGATGCCTGCATCCCCGCCGAACACGGCGTGCACCTGCGCGACCGCATCAGCGCCCTCATCGGACGACGGGTGTGTCGTCGTGATGGGCGCAGCATCAAAGCCCAACGCGTCGCCGCGTTCGCCGAGATCATCAAAGCTCCCGGCGCAAAACTGCGCTGCCACTGCGGCGACGACACCTGCCCCGCCACACCAACCCGCACCAGCAACCCGGGGCAGGCCACGCCCGCCACCCCGAGTTCGGTCACCGACGATGTCCGCGACTCCTCGGTCGACACCAGCACGGCGGACGACACCGACGCAGCCGTCGAGACCGCCGACGAACCCGCGGTGGGTGGGCCGGATGCGGCCGAAGAACAGCCGATCACCCTCGCCGACATCGACGACGACAGCGACATCGAGGTCGAGGTCGAGGTCGAGAGCGAACAATCCGACATCGGAACCGATGACGTCGACACCGCTGACGTCGCACCCTCCCTGCAACCCCGACGAGACTTCATCACCGCACCACCCGCCGAACACGACACCGACGTCGCCGACGCGGAACCAGCCGACGACACCGACTCCGACTCCGACCTCATCGTCCCCGGCCTGACCCTGCTGCGCGACCCGACCGGTCTCGACCCGACCCGCCTGATGGGCTACGGCGCCATCGATCCCGCCCACGCCGCACGAATCGCACCACACGCCACCACCATCACCGCCCGACCGAGTGAAACCCGCACCGCCAGCGGACTGATCATCTTCGGCAACCGCACACCGGCCCCACCGATCGACCTGACCGGGCACGGTGGGTTCGCCGCCCCACCACCGGGGGCACTGACCTACAGGCCGTCAGCCGCGTTGCGGGCGGAGATCATCCAACTCGACCGGCGCTGCCGCTACCCGTACTGCGGCAGACCGTCCGAGGAATGCGAACTCGACCACCTGCTCAAGTTCTGCCATGCTGACCCGGTGGCCGGTGGCTGGACCGTGGCCTTCAACCTCGCACCCCTGTGCCGCCCCGACCACGACCGCAAACATGACGGGCCGTGGATACCGACCATGCACACCGACCGCACCATCACCTGGCGCAACGCGCGCACCGGACAGATCATCGTCACCTACCCGCGCTGACGCCTCGGCCGAATCGCGGTCACCTATCGGACCGAATCCGCGGGTCACTTGCCGAAACGACGACTCCGTGCCGCATAGTCACGCAGTGCCCGAAGAAAGTCGACCCGACGGAACTCGGGCCAGTACGCGTCGGTGAACCAGATCTCCGAATAGGCGCTCTGCCACAGCAGGAATCCGGATAGTCGCTGTTCACCCGAAGTGCGAATCACCAGGTCGGGCTCCGGTTGCCCCTTGGTGTAGAGGTGCTCGTCGATCGCATCGACCGTCACCGCATCGATCATCTGTTCCCCGGTCGCGCCCGCAGCGAGACGGTCGGCCAGCAACGACTGCACGGCGTCGACGATCTCCTGGCGGCCGCCATAGCCGACTGCGACGTTGACGTTCATACCAACTCGATCGACAGTGCGCTCCGACGCCCGACGCAGCCGCTCGGCGACCGGCTCGGGCAGCCCCGCCAGATTGCCGACGATCCGCACACACCAGTTGCCGTCCGGTCCGGAAATCTCGTCGACGATGTCGGGCACGATTTCCATCAACGCGTCGAGTTCGTCCGACGTCCGCTGCAGATTCTCTGTGGACAACAGGTAGATGGTGACCGTGGAGATGTCGAGCCCAGCACACCAGGACAGCATTTCGGCGATGCGCTGCGCACCGACCCGGTGACCGTGGCTGACGTCCTCGAATCCGGCCTCGCGCGCCCACCGCCGATTTCCGTCGCAGATGATCGCGACATGACGGGGCAACCGGGAGGTGTCCATCAGCTGGATGAGCCGACGCTCGTACACGCTGAGCATGGGACGTCGGAGCCGATCGGGAAGAAGTTTCATCGCTGCCTGATCTTATCCGCTCCAAAAGTTACGGTACCGTAGGTTCCGTGACCTTCCTGGCGCATGAGACCTCGGCACCCGTCCCGCCGCGGATGCGGGGCGTGATCCATCAGTACGCGGCTATGGCCGCCATCTGCGCCGGGTTCGCCGTGGTCGTCGGCGCCGTGATCATGCGCGGCCCCTTCGCCGCCATGACATGTGCGATTTACGCGCTCACCACCTTCGGTGTGTTCGCGGTCAGCGCGAGCTATCACCGCATCCCCTGGCGCACGCCACGGGCGAGGGTCCGAATGAAACGCGCCGACCACTCGATGATCTTCCTGTTCATCGCCGGCACCTACACGCCGTTCTGCGCGATGGCACTGCCCGCAGATGTGCGCTGGTGGGTCCTGGGCATTGTGTGGCTGGGCGCAGTTGCCGGCGTCGCGCTCAAACTCGCGTGGCCGGCAGCCCCCCGATGGCTCGGCGTGTCGCTGTATGTCCTGCTCGGCTGGGTGATCGTGGTGGTCGCACCCGCCCTGGTCACCGAGGCCGGTTGGGCGGTGATCATCCTGCTCGCCGCCGGTGGCGTGTTCTACACCGTCGGCGGCATCCTCTACGCGGCCCGCTGGCCCAACCCGTGGCCATCCACATTCGGCCATCACGAGGTGTTCCACGCCTGCACCGCCGTCGCCGCGGCACTCCACTACATCGCCGTCTGGCTGGTGCTGGCCGCCTGAGCCTCGGGCCGCCGACCCTTCCCCAACTCGTCTTCACCGATCCATCACCCGCCGGCCAGGTGTCCGTCGCACCCCGTCCAGCCGCGCCTGATCGGGTGGCGCCATGCCCAGCGGCGTGCCGGACATCGAACTCTGCGGAGACCGCACTCTCCGAATCGGCATGACCCGCCGTCGATTCCTGAGCTGGAGCGGGGCCGTCGCCGCTCTCGCATTCACGCCCGGCATCCTCGGTGACACCGCCTCGTCGACTGGTGCGTCGGCACCAGACAGCCCCCTGTTCGCCCTCGGGGTGGCGTCTGGCGATCCGCTGCCCGATGGCGTCGTGCTGTGGACACGCCTCGCCCCGCGACCACTGGCCCGCGGCGGCGGGATGGGCGCCCGTCCGATCGAGGTGGCCTGGGAAGTGGCCGCCGACGAGGCGATGACGCGACCGGTGCGCCACGGACACGCTCCGGCCACCGCGGAGAACGGCCACGCCGTGCACGTCGACGTCCGGGGGCTGGAGCCGGGTCGGGAGTACTTCTATCGATTCGCCGCTCTCGGCGAGCGATCTGCGGTCGGTCGAACCGTCACCGCACACGCCGCCGGTACGGACGCACCGATGACCTTCGCGCTCGCCTCCTGCCAGTCGTGGGCCGACGGCTACTACGTCGCCTACGCCGACATGGCCACACACGCCCCCGACGTGGTGTTCCACCTCGGCGACTACATCTACGAGAAACCCATTAATCGCGGCGGCGGTCGTCGTCACACCACGGCCATGCCCGAATCCGCGGCACGTGAATGTCTCGATCTCGACGACTACCGCGATCGATACGCCCTCTACAAACTCGACCCGCACCTCCAGCAGATCCATCGGACCAGCCCATTCGTCACCACTTTCGACGACCACGAGGTCGACAACAACTGGGCGGCGGACATACCCGAAGACGGCATGACTGTCCCCGACTTCCTCGTCCGCCGCGCCCACGGCCTGCGAGCATGGTGGGAACACACACCGGTCCGCCTGGCCCACCGTCCGTACGGCGCCGACATCCGCGCCCACCGTCGCCTGCGCTTCGGAACCCTCGCCGAGTTCAGTGTGCTCGACACCCGCAGCCATCGCAGTGACCAGGTCAACGGCGACGTCGACGCCCCGCAGGACGCCGCCACTGCCGACCCGCGTCGTTCCATCCTGGGTCCCATCCAGGAACGCTGGCTGCTCGACGGATTCGCACGCAGCGAGGCCCGTTGGAACGTGCTTGCCCATCAGACACCGATCGCCGACCTCGCCCGCACCCTCGACGGTCGGCGCGCGGTCAGCATGGACGGTTGGAGCGGATATGAGGCATGCCGGGCCCGTATACTCGACGGTGCAAGAGAGCGCGGCGTGACCGATCTGGTGTCCGTCGTCGGCGACATCCACCGCAACGTGGTGACCGACCTCCGCACCAGCTATCGCGACGAATCCCCCACCATCGGTGTCGAGTTGGCCGGCACATCGATCGCATCGGGGGCCGATGGCCGCGATAGCGACGATTCCGACCGCGCCTTGAAGGCCGCATCACCCCACGTGCGCTTCGGCAACGCCCAGCGTGGCTATGTCCTCAACCGGCTGCAGCGTGACCGTTGGGACGCCGAATTCCGGGTGGCCGACTCGATCGGCAGCCCGGCCGAGCGTCTGCACACCCGGGCAGTGGTCACCATCGAGACGGGACGCCCCGAGGTCGACATCGTCTGACGGCCCGGCGTCCTGCCTGCCGACACCCGCGGGCTGGCGCTCTGGATCGCCCGCTATCGCAAGGGCCGCCGCCGATCAGGCGGTGCAGCTCGACCGCATGCTGACCGTGGCGCGAGACGCCGGCGTCACCAACAAGGTCGAGATCACCGCGCCGGCCGATGTGCAGACCGCCTACCAGGTGACCGAGACCCGCGAGGTGTGGCAACTCGGGTCTGCTGTTCGGGCTGCTCAGCCAACTCGCGCCGACAGGGCGCGGGCGAGCTGACGGCTGCGATCACCCGGTGAGTCTCCCCCGACCACCATCGGTCGGGGGCACTCACCTGCCGAGGTCGCTCAGCTACGGGCCAGCGTCGCTAGCACGGCGGCGCTGGCCTCCCAGCCCATGCACTTGTCGGTCACCGACTGCCCATAGGTCAACTGTTCGTCGTCCGGGGATTGCGCGCCAGGCTCGAGGAAGCTCTCCAACATCACACCGCTGATCGTCACCGGTGCGCCCGACGTCCGGGTCGCACGGATGGCGGTGGCGATCTCCTCGGCGACCTCGGCCTGGCGGATGTGGTCCTTGCCCGAGTTCGCATGCGAGCAGTCGATCATGATCCGTTCGGGCAGACCGGCCTTCGCCAGCGCGGCGACCGCAGACGCGACCGACTCGGGATCGTGATTGGGTCCGGTCGTGCCACCACGCAAGATCACATGGCACTCGTCGTTGCCCGCCGTCTCGACGACCGCACCGTGTCCGAAGTCGTCGACACCGAAGAAGACGTGCTGGGCGGCTGCCGCCTTGACGCCGTCGATGGCCACCTGCACGTTGCCGTCGGTGCCGTTCTTGAAGCCGATCGGCATCGACAGGCCCGAGGCCAGCTGCCGGTGCACTTGTGACTCGGTTGTGCGGGCGCCGATCGCACCCCAGGCCACCGCGTCGGCGATGTACTGCGGGCTGGTCGGCTCGAGGAACTCACACCCGACGGGCAGACCGAGGTCGATGATGTCGAGCAGCAGCGAGCGCGCGGTGCGCAGGCCACGCTCGACGTCGAACGAACCGTCCATCCCGGGATCGTTGATGAGGCCCTTCCAGCCGACGGTGGTGCGCGGCTTCTCGAAGTAGACCCGCATGACGATCTTCAGTCGGTCCGCGTGGTCGGCGGCCAACGGCGCCAGTCGCCGTGCGTAGTCGATGGCCGCGATCGGGTCGTGTACGGAGCAGGGACCAACCACCACCAGCAGGCGGTCGTCGCGGCCGGCGAGGATGTCGGCGACCTCCTCGCGGTCACGCTGCACGGTCAGCGCACGACGCGACGTCAGCGGCAACTCGGTGCGGATGGTGTCCGGAGACGGGATGGAGCGGAACGACTTGATCCGGCGGTCCGAGGTGGATTCGGCGGCGGTCAAGTCCGAGATGGTGGTCACGTCATGCCTTTCGGGGTCAGGCCCGGTCGTATCGGGTGGCCCCTGGTTGTTCGTACGTCACCGGAGGCCTGGAAATGACAAAAGCAGCAACCTGACGGTCGCTGCTCGGGGCTCCGGGTGTTACGCGCGCGGCGATTCAGCGCTTCATCGCGGCCCCACCCGGAGCCTCGATAAAGCGCCAATAGACGCGTGCGGTGTTCATCACGGCGACCAGGCTAGCACGACGCCAGATGACGACCAATCGCAGTCACGGATGACCTCGGTCGATCAGCTGACTCAGCACGATGATCGACTCGGAATGATCCACGGGACCGGCACTACGGATCCGCTCGAGCGCCTGCTCGAGATGACGGACGTCTCGGGCGCGCACCCGCAGGATCGCGTCTGCCTGACCGGTGATGGTGGCGGCGCTGACCACCTCGGGAATCGGCTCCCACGCATCCTTGAGCGCCTGCGGCGAGATGTTGCCGCGACACGAGACCTGCACATACGCCTCGGTGGTCCACTGCATCGCATATGGATCGATCACTATGGTGAATCCCTTGACCACACCATCCTCGACGAGACGATCCACCCGTCGCTTCACCGCCGGCGCCGACAGTCCCACCACGTCACCGATCTGCGCGTAGGTGGCCCGGGCGTCGCGGGTCAGGCAGGCGAGCACCTTCTCATCCAACTCATCGAGTTCACGCAACACATCTCCGTTTCACGACAGATGATGCACACTCTATTGCATAGAGCAGCAAGATTCGACGATTGTTTGCATCATCGACCCAGGCTAGCGTCGATTCATGACGATCACGAGCCCTGCCGCCGTGTCCGCGACCACCCGGTTTCCCCGGGTGCGCACCTATGCGATGACCCCGCCGATCCATTTCACTGTCGACTACGCGATCAACCCCTGGATGGACCCCACGGTGCCGGTGGACACCGACCGCGCAATCTCGCAGTGGCGCCACCTTCGCGAGGTCTACGAGTCACTCGGGCACACCGTGCTCGGGGTCGATCCCCAACCCGGCCTGCCCGACATGGTCTACGCGGCCAACGGCGGTCTCAGCGTCGCGGGTGCGACGATCGCCGCGCGCTTCGCGTTCGACGAGCGGGCGGCAGAAGGTGATCACTATGCCGACTGGTTCGCCGCCAACGGCCTCGGACCGGTACACCGCACCACCGGCGTCCAGGAAGGCGAGGGCGACTTCCTGGTGGTCGGCGACCGCATCCTTGCGGGCACCGGATTCCGCACCGACCCCGCCACCCACGCCGAGGTGGCCACGCTGACCGGGATACCGGTCATCACACTCGAACTCGTCGACCCACGCTTCTATCACCTCGACACCGCACTCGGTGTGCTCGATGACGATCTGATCGCCTATTACCCGCCCGCCTTCTCGCCTGCCTCGCAAGCGGTGCTCGCCGCACTGTTCCCCACCGCGATCATCGCCGCCGACGCCGACGCGTTCGCACTGGGTCTGAACTTCGTCTCCGATGGTCGCCGAGTCGTGATGACCGATGCGGCACCGGCACTCGCACACGCACTGCGAACGACCGGTTTCGAACCGGTGCTCGTCGACATGTCCGAACTGCTCAAAGGTGGCGGCGGAGTCAAGTGCTGCACCCTAGAATTGAGGGGCTCCGACAGGGAGGTGAACGTGGTGTCCGCGAGTGAACCACATGTGGCGCACAACTATTCGCCATTGCCGGTGACCGCCGCATCCGCCGAGGGCGCCTGGATCACCGACGTCGACGGACGCCGCTACCTCGATTGTCTCGGCGCCTACTCTGCGGTGAACTTCGGGCATCGCCATCCGCGGATCGTCGCGGCCGCTCTCGATCAGATCGGGCGGGTCACCCTCACCAGCCGCGCTTTCCGCTCTGCGGGACTCGAGCCGTTCTGCGCAGCGCTGGCGACCCTGTGCGGCAAGGACATGGTGTTGCCGATGAACACCGGCGCCGAGGCCGTGGAGTCCGCGATCAAGGTCGCCAGAAAGTGGGGATACGACGTCAAGGGCGTCGCCGACGGTGCCGCCACGGTCATCGTTGCCGGCGGCAACTTCCACGGCCGAACCATCAGCATCGTCAGCTTCAGCGACGATCCCGAGGCACGCACCGGATTCGGTCCCTTCACACCAGGTTTCATACAGGTCCCCTACGGTGACGCGGACGCGGTCGCGGCCGCCATCGATCAGAACACGGTGGCGGTGCTCCTCGAACCGATCCAAGGCGAGGCCGGCATCATCGTGCCGCCAGAGGATTATCTACCGCGTGTGCGAGACCTGTGCACCAGTCAGAATGTGCTGATGATCGCCGACGAGATCCAGTCCGGACTCGGCCGCACCGGCACCACCTTCGCCTGCGCGCACTGGAATGTCGAACCCGACGTCTACACCCTGGGCAAGGCGCTCGGCGGCGGCATCCTGCCGGTGTCGGCGGTCGTCGCCGACGCCGACGTCCTGGGCGTGCTGCACCCTGGCGAGCACGGATCGACCTTCGGCGGTAACCCGCTGGCGGCAGCGGTGGGCCATACCGTGGTCGACATGCTCGCCGACGGGACCTGGCAACACCGGGCGGCCGAACTGGGCGCACACCTGCACGCCCGACTGGGCGAACTCGTCGGCAACGGTGTGGTCGCGGTGCGCGGACTGGGGTTGTGGGCCGGCATCGATGTCGAGCCCTCCCTCGGCAGCGGAAAGGACGTCTGTCTACGACTGGCCGAGCGCGGCGTGCTGGCCAAGGACACCCACGGGTCGACGCTACGACTCGCTCCGCCGCTGGTGATCACCCGCGAGGAAATCGATTGGGCGGTGGACCAGTTGGCGGAGGCCGTACGCTCGTCCTCGTGACCGACCACAGCACCAGCGCATCGTCGCACATCACCCGCCGCGTCCTGCTCATCCGGCACGGACAGACCGAATGGTCGCTGACCGACCGCCATACCGGTCGCACCGACATCGACCTGACCGCGCGTGGCGAACAGGACGCCCGCGCGCTGGCCGGGATCACCGACCGGCTCGGGTTGACCGACCCTTACGTGTTCGCCTCCCCGCGCACCCGGGCACGGCGGACCGCCGAACTGGCCGGTCTCACCGTCGACGAGGTCGACGACCGGTTCGCCGAGTGGGACTACGGCGACTACGAAGGACTGACTCGCGCGCAGATCCACGCCGACGGCGATCCGGAGTGGACGATCTGGACCGCCGGTGGGCCGCGCGGTGAATCGGTGCAGGACATGACCCGCCGGGTCGACGGGGCCGTGGACCTCGTCGAGCAGCGTCTCACCGACGGCGACGTTGTCGTCGTCTCCCACGGCCATTTCTCCCGATCCTTCGTCTGTCGCTTCCTGGGCTGGCCGATCGGGCAGGGCTCGGCCATTGATCTACGGCCGGCCGGCGCGGCGATGTTGATGCAACTCGGCAGCGATCGCCGGCTGTGCACGCTGGTGGGCCCCGAAGGTGCGGCCGCCACCCACGCCGCGTTGTGACCACTGAGTCGCACGTGGGGCCCAACCATCAGCTCGGGCCCCCCACCATCAGCTCGACCCGGACCGTCAGCTCACGAGCCGGTGGGCTCTCGTAAACCGATGGCATCGAACAGGACTGTGGCGGTGGCCGACTGTCCCGCCCTTGTCGGGTGATAGCTGCCCAACGACCAGTTGCGCAACGACAGACTGTCCGGCTCGTACTGGGGCGCATGCAGTCGCGGCCCCCACACCCATGGTTGGGCGCTGCACAGATCGTGCCGCTGCGCGCGCCACGGCGAGTCGGCGCCGTCGAGGTCGACGAATGTCGCGCCGAAAAGTTGCGCATTGGTGCGTGAGATCTCGTCGATCTTGTCGATGAATGCGTTCAACAGCACCACTTCCCGATCCGACATGAACCAACCGCACCGAGCGTGATACTCCTGTCCCGGCCGCGGCACCACCTGCGGGGCGCTGAGAATATAGATCCGCGCCTGCGGTGCCCGTGCCCTCACCTCGCGATGGATTCGTTGCTCATGCCGCCGTTGTTCGCCATCGAGGACGGCCATCGACCGCTCGACTGTCCGCGCATCACATTCGCCGAGCTGTACGCACGCAACCACATTCAGAAACTCCGGATTGCCGATGACCTGCATCACGACGATGTCGGCGGCCCGCTCCAGATGGTCGATCTGACGTCCCTCGTCGAACTGCGCGATCTGATCGACGTGTCGCGGCTCGGCGGCCGCGCATGTCGCATTGGTCAGCTGCGCTCCCAGCCGATCCGCGACGATCTCGACGGCCGCGTGACGGCTCCGGAAACAGTAGTTGTTCGGGCCGGTGGTACCCGATCGGTACGACGACGTGTCGGCCGGCACCGATCGGTAGTCATCCGCACCCTGGCCGGAGATGTACGAATTACCCAGGGCCACCATCCGAATCGGTGGCGCCGCATTCCCGGTGACAGGTTGCGCGCCCATCGAACCCGCGCAGACGAGCACGACCAGCACCCAGATCACCGAAGATGTCGCCCTGATGGGACCCCGATGGTGCCGCGCGGCCCGGGACATCCTGCCACGATACTGTGCGCTCCCGGGGCCGGACAATGGTCCGCTCGGACGACACCGCACAGCACTACACCAGATGTAAACCCATCTCGAGCGCATCCCAGAGCTCACCGTTGCGACGACAGTACTGCGCGGGACGCAGACCTTCCCGGACGAATCCGTGTCGTTCGTACAGCGCGATCGCCGCATGGTTGTGCGGCCACACCTCCAGCACCACCTTGTGCGATCCACGTTCGCCTGCCCAGGCCAGCACTGACTGCAACAGCGCGGTCCCCACTCCGTGCCGACGCTGATCGATCGCCACATGCATTCCGAATGTGATCGGTGCGGGATGCTGATCGAAGCCGATGGCACTACCGATGATTCGGCCGGTCGAGGTCACCGCCACCACCGGATGTGCACTTTCCGAGGCGAGCGCATGCCGGAACTCGCCCATCGTCGCGTCGATGTCGAGCGGAGCTTCGCGCCGAATCCAGCGACCTTCGGCTGCGACGCCGCCCCACAACTCGACGACGGCCCGGGCATCATCGGCTTCGGCGGTTCGTACCCGGAATACCCTTGCCTCATCCATGACGCGGTCAGAGCTTGGCGGCCAGGGCATCTCGGTCGGTGACCGGGAGGTCACACACCGTTCCGCGGCAGACATATGCGGCGTCAGCACCATTGACCGGACCACGGCCATCCAGCAGCGGTATCGAATCCCGTTTTCCCGCTACCACGATGGCCCCACCCGGCGCGGCGATGCGTGCGGCCGCGGCGAGATCGCCGGAACTGTCGTCGGACTGGGCCACCGCGATCTGCAGCGGACCATGCAGCCGGGCGACCGCGGTGGCCAGCCAATGCCCTGCCGATCGGGGCACCTTCGCCAACAGCACGGTCGAGCGCGCGAGTGTCTGATCGAGCAGTTCGGCATAGCGACTGGCCGGACCGAACTTCGCGAGCGCAGAAGCAGCCAGCAACGCCTCGGCGATGAGGGAGGCGCCTGCCGGAGTCGCACCATCGACGGGATCGCGCGGACGGGCGACCAGGTCATGGCCTGCCGCGTCGTACCAGGCACCCGGTTCGGCAACGTCGGCGAACAGTTCGATCGCCGCATCGAGAACCGCCAAACCCCCGTCACGCCAGGTTGTCTGACCGGTGACCTGATGCAAGGTCAGCAGAGCGGTGACGAGCGCCGCGTGATCGTCGAGAGCCGCCACCGGTGCGCCGACATGCCCGTCGAGAGAGGAGCGCCGCAGGGTGCCGTCGACGAGGTGGGTGTCGAGCAGCGCCCGCGCACACCAGGCGCCGAGGTCGATCCAGTCCGCGCGGCCGAACGTGGCCCCCGCCTCGGCGAGCGCCGTGACGGCCATCGCATTCCATGCGGTGACGACCTTGTCGTCGCGGGCCGGTTGCGGCCGCTGCGCACGCGCGGCCAACAGCCGGGCCCGCACCAACGCGAGCCGGTCGAGATCGTCGACGTCATCGGGCAACCGCAGCGTCGACGTCCCGTGTTCGAACGTTCCCGTCTCTGTGACGCCGAAAACCTCTGCCGCCCAGAGTCCGTCGTCGGCGCCGAGCACGTCGGCGAGCTGCTGCGGGGACCACACGTAGGTGGAGCCCTCCACCCCGTCGGCATCGGCGTCCAGCGAAGAGGCGAAGCCACCGCCCACCGCGAGATCGCGACGGAGGAACTCGATGGTCTCTTCGGTGACCCGCCGCGCGAGTACGTCGCCGGTCCGACGCGCGAGGTGGGCGTAGACCCGGATGAGTTGCGCGTTGTCGTACAGCATCTTCTCGAAATGCGGCACCACCCAGTCATTGTCGACCGAATAGCGAGCAAATCCGCCGGCGAGTTGATCGTAGATACCGCCGCGCGCCATCGCCGCACACGTCCGGCCGACCGCATCCACAGCGGCGCGATCGCCGTCACGTTCCGAAGCGCGCAGCAGTCCCTCGAGCAACGCCGACGGGGGGAACTTCGGTGCCCCACCGAATCCACCGGCCGCGCGATCCTCGTCGTCGAGCGTGGTCGCGACGACATGGTCGACCAGGCGATCGTCGACATCCAGATCGGCGACGGGTAAGGCGGCACTGTTGGCGTGCAGATGATCGCGAACCTTGCGTCCCATCTCGGCGATCTCGTCGCGACGCTGGACCCAGGCCTCGCTGACCGCACTCATTATCTGCGGGAAGGACGGCATGCCGCCGCGCGCGGTCGACGGGAAGTAGGTGCCGCAATAGAACGGCTCACCGCTCGGCGTGAGGAAGCACGTCATCGGCCAGCCGCCTTGGCCGGTCATCGCCACCGTCGCGTTCATGTAGATCGCGTCGATGTCGGGCCGTTCCTCCCGGTCGACCTTGATGCAGACGAAATCGGAGTTCATCTGCGCGGCAATGACGTCGTCCTCGAACGACTCATGCGCCATCACGTGACACCAATGGCACGCGGCGTAACCGACCGACAGCAGGATCGGCACATCGCGTCGTGCCGCCTCCGCCAGCGCATCGTCGCCCCACTCCTGCCAGGCGACCGGGTTGTCGGCGTGCTGGCGCAGGTACGGACTGGTCGAACTGCCGAGCAGGTTAGGTGTCGGCTTTCCTTCGCTCATCGGCCTGCACCCCATCTGTTGTGTCCGGCCGACGCCCGGTTCTGCCGGCGCCCTCGCTCCCGGCGCCCTCGTCCGGATCCACGGAGTCAGTGCCGTCGTCGAACGCCTGATCCGGTTCCGGGTGGTCGGCATCGAACTTCTTGGGCAATTTCTTGAGCTGCGTGTTCATCGACCTGATCAGGAAGGCCGTGGCCACCAGCAGAACGATGATGACCAACAATCCGAGCGGCGAGGCCTTGCCGAATTCGGGTCCCTCGGGTTCCTGGGCCGCCAGCAACTGGACACCGGCGGTCAACGTCATCGGGTCCAGGACGCTCACGGCTCCTCGATTCCGGCGAACAGGTCGGTCTCCGGGATCGACGTCTTCACCCGCGTCCGCGCCAGCTCGAACTCCTCGGTGGGCCACAGCCGCTGCTGCCATTCCAGCGGAACGGCGAAGAACACCCCGTTCGGATCGATCTGGGTCGCGTGGGCACGTAGGGCATCGTCACGCTGCGGGAAGTACTTGGCGCACTCCACCTGCGTGGTCACCCGACCCATCAGGTCGCCGCGACTCGGGTCGCGCTCCCACCGCTCGAGCCATTCTTTGAACGGGCTCTCTTGGCCGTGGCGTTCGAACTCGTCGGAGAACAAGACCATGCGGTCTTTGATGAAACCGTGCGTGTAGTAGAGCTTCGAGACGGTCCACGGTTCTCCGGCATCCGGGTAGGCGTCGGGATCGCCGGCGCGCTCGTAGGCCGCGACCGAGACCTCATGATCGCGGATGTGATCGGGATGCGGATAGCCGCCGTGCTCGTCATAGGTGATCATCACGTGCGGCCGGAACTCTCGCACCGCGCGGACGAGCGCCTCGATCGGCTCCTCGATGTCGATGTCGGCGAATGAACCCGCCGGCACCGGCGGCAGTGGGTCACCCTCGGGCAGGCCGGAATCGACAAAGCCCAGCCAGGTCTGTGCCACGCCGAGCGCGGCTGCCGCGTTCGCCATCTCCTCCTGGCGGACCTCGCTCATCCGTTCCTTGATGCCCGGGCGATCCATCGCCGGGTTCAAGATGTCGCCGCGCTCACCGCCGGTGAGGGTGACGACGAGCACCTCATGTCCCTCCGCCGCGTACTTGGCGGACGTGGCGGCACCCTTGCTCGATTCGTCGTCCGGGTGCGCATGCACCGCCATCAGACGCAGACCGGCGTGGGGTCCACCTGTGTGAGATTCGGTCACGCTTCCTCACCTTCGGATCGTTACTCCTCCCATGGTAGGTATTGACGCGTGAACAGTTCAGACGGGGGCACCGGCACAGGTGACGCCGAGCCCCCTCGTAGTGGGCCGCGCGCCACCTATCCGGCAGCGCAGTCGGCACGGAGTCGGCGGTACTGGTTCATCGCACTCTCGGTGCTGGTGGTGGCCGCCGGCGTCGGCCTCGCGATCCTCGGCTACTCGCGGTTCGCCACGCCCGACGTGTCCGGTGAGGCCACCGGCTACGACCTCATCGACGAGTCCACGGTCGCGGTCCAGTTCACGGTGACCCGCGCCGATCCGGGAAGTCCCGTGGCGTGCGTGGTGCGTGGTCGCTCGATCGATGGTGACGAGACCGGTCGCCGCGAGATCCTGATCCCGGGTGGGACGCAGACTCAGGTCGGGATGCGAACCGAGGTCACCACCTCCAAACCACCGGTCATCGGCGAGGTATTCGGTTGCACCGCGGATGTACCCGCCTACCTCACGGATTCGACACCGTGACGCAGAAGCTCCGCGACCGGGCGGTGTTCGCCACCCTGTCGAGCCCGTACTACGCCTACCTGCTGGCGATGTTCGTCGGCGTGATGCTGATCAGCAACATCACCGGCACCAAGGGCGTCATTCTCTTCGACGACTGGCTGCATGTCTCGCTCGGCCCCATCCAGATGGACGGTCTGGTCACCGACGGCGCGTTCTATCTGTTCCCACTGGCGTATGTGCTCGGCGACGTCATCAGCGAGGTCTACGGTTTCCGCGCGATGCGCCGGGCCATCCTGGCCGGCTTCGTGGTGCTGGCCATCGCCTCACTCTGCTTCTGGCTGACCATCGAACTGCCCGCCGCCGAGTTCTACGAGGGGCAGGAAGCGTTCCGGACGGTGGCCGGAGTGGTACCCCAGTTCCTGCTCGCCGGCCTCGCGGGCTATCTCGCCGGGGAATTCCTCAATTCGTTCGTGCTGGTCAAGATGAAGGAACGGGCAGGTGAACGCCATCTGTGGGCACGTCTGCTCGGTTCCACGGTGGTCGGTGAGTTCGCCGACACGCTGGTGTTCTGTTCGATCGCGGCCACCGCGCTGGGCATCTCCACCTGGGGCGATTTCATCAACTACACCATCGTCGGATTCGTCTGGAAGACGTTGGTGGAGATCATCATCATGCCGCTGACCTATCTCGTCGTGGGGTGGTTGAAGAAGCGCGAACCGAGCTATCAGCAAGCGCTGAACGAGGCACGTTCGCAAACTTCGGATGTGCTTTAGCTCTCAACGACTGGTATCCTCGGTAAATACACGGCTCCGCGAGGGGTCGTGTTGCTGCATTTAGAGCAGTCCATATGCCCAGGTCAAAAATGTGCTGAGGGCGCGGACAACACAAAGGAGTAACCGATGACCGACACACAGGTGACGTGGCTGACCCAGGAGTCGCATGACCGCCTCAAGGGCGAGCTGGATTCCTTGATCGCCAACCGACCGGTCATTGCTGCCGAGATCAACGAGCGTCGCGAAGAAGGCGACCTCAAGGAGAACGGTGGATACCACGCGGCCCGTGAAGAGCAGGGCCAGCAGGAAGCACGTATCCGCCAGCTCCAGGAACTGCTGAACAACGCCAAGGTCGGCGAGGCACCGACCCAGTCGGGCGTCGCGCTGCCGGGTTCGGTGGTCAAGGTCTACTACGACGGTGACGAGAGCGACACCGAGACCTTCCTGATCGCCACCCGCGAGGAGAGCGCCAAGGACGGCTCCATCGAGACCTACTCGCCGAGCTCCCCGCTGGGCGCTGCACTGATCGACGCCAAGGTCGGCGAGACACGCGAGTACACGGTACCCAGCGGCGCCGTCGTCAAGGTGACGCTGCTCAGCGCCGAGCCATACCACAGCTGACCGGGCGCAGTACCGGTCCACACCACGGCGGCCGGTGTCGAGACGATGTCTCGGCACCGGCCGCTGTGGTGTGTGTCCGGCGAGAGCTGCGCCCTCCCCGATGCGCCGCCAGTTATAGACCAGAATTCGAACCATGCGGTGTTGATTTCCGGTTGCGTCCCATGGACCGGAAACCTAGCCCCATCCACCGGCGTTGCCGCGACGTCATCCACAGGCCGCCGAGGCATCCACAGCCACCTCACAGCAACGGCAGAGTTGGTCTCCAACCTGCGGCATCATCCTTGGATCATGATGAAGAACACACGCAGTCCCGATGTAGCACTGGTGGTCGTCGACGACGATCCGGCCGTCCTCGACCACGCTCGAGCCCTCTTCGCCCACGACATCCCCTTCGGCGTGGTCGGCAGTCAGTACTCTGCCGTCGTCCCGTTCATGCTCGGCAACAACGGACATACGGTGGCCCTCGTCGCCGACGTCGATGACCCCGACCAACTCGCCGGGGCGATCATGACCACCGAACGCCGACTCGGGCCGGTGCGCGCGGTGATCCGCTACGCCTCTGACCTGCCGGCCGGGATGGATGGGGCCGACGGGGCGTTCGGGGCCGGCGCGTCCGACGACGCCGGCCTGCGCAGTACGGCGCCCGCCGCCTGACGCCAGGGCGCGTAGACGATCACCATCGCCACCGCGATCACCGCCGCCACCGCGACGATGTCGAGGATGTAGTGGTTCGCGGTTCCCACCACGACGAAGAAAGTGGTGAACGGATACACGGCGCCGAGCACCCGCACCCAGGGCCGTCGTGCATAGAGCACGATCATCAGACCCGCCCAGATGGCCCACCCGCAATGCAGTGACGGCATGGCCGCGAATTGATTGGTCATCGACTCGGGCCCCGGCGAACCCGATGTCTCCCACCAGCCCCAGGTCGCCGTCTGCGCCATCACATCGTGGTACCCGTCGTACATGCGCGGCGGCGCGGTCGGGATGAGATAGAACCCGGCCAACGCGATCAGGGTGGTCAACGCGAGCACAAGCGACGCCCGCCGATAGCCCGGCCGGTTGGTCCAATAGAGCCACACCGCCACGCCGATGGTCACCCACCAATGCAGCGTGTGATAGTGCAGCGCACTGAGATCGGCGATCCAGCGATTCGCGTTGACCCAGTGGTTCACCGGCTGCTCGATACCGATGAACAGGCGCTTCTCGAGGTCCTCGATGGCCGTTCCGTTGGCGAAGGCAGGCGCGGAATCCTTGCCGCCGAGGTTCCGCACGAACGAGTACGTCTGATAGATCACCCAGATGAGGGCGATCTCGAGCCACCAGCGAGGCTGCGACAGGTATCCCCGAACCCTGGTCAGCGTCGGATTCAGGCGAAACCACAGGCCGGCCGGTGCCGACCGCTCAGTGGTGACGTCCTCCTGCGCCGTTGCGGTCATGGCCTCCCCATCGGTGAACGTTCGACCAACAGCGGTTGTTGCTAGGTACAACTAAGTGGTACCCCAGAGTAAACCCTGGGGGATTCACGTGGCGGACGACATCCGGCCGGACCGGGCCGAAACAATCGAATCGGTGGCCGACGGGCGTCACCGGCCCCGATGCGGCGAGTTCCTGCGACGAACCGCCCGACACCGCCCCGAAGCACTGGCCTATCTCGCCTTCGGGGTGACCGCCTACATACTGTTCCGGGTCTCCGGGCTGGACAGCCACATCACCTGGGCGCATTCGGCCGCAATCGGCTACGGCACCGCTGCGGGACTCTCGATGATGCCCGCCTCGATGCGGGTACCCCGGGTACGACTGGCGCGTGTTGCCGCGGTCACCGGAGCCGTCCTGGTGCCCTTCGTCACACTGTTGACCGGTCATCATCAGATGCAGGACGAGATCGCCGTGGTCTCCCGCTCGGGAAACCTGCTTCTCACCCACGGCATCCCGTACGTCCACGACGCGACCTCGGTGACCGACGTCAACCCCTACCTGCCGGTGATGGCCGTGTTCGGCCTGCCCGCAGCAGTGTTGACCCGGAGCGGGCTGGATCCACAGAGCGCATGGCAGATCGTCGGCGACCCGAGGATCTGGTGTGCCGCCATCGCCATCGCGGGCATCTGGGGATCGATCCGCCTTCTCCGGGTCGACTCGCGAAGCGCGAGCCACGTCGCCGTGCTGCTGATCGCGTCGCCCACCATCGCACTGGAGATGTGTGCGAGCGGCGTGGATCTGCCGCTGGCAGGCCTGCTGCTGTTCGGGCTGGCTGCGGTGGCCACCCGACGCCCACGCATGGGCGCCATCGCCATCGCAGCCGCCGTCGCCATCAAATGGGTGGCGCTGCTGAGCGTGCCGATCGTCATCGCCCTGCTGGTGACTCGCTTTCCGCGCGCGGTGACCCTCAGATTCGCCGGATGGTTCGCGACGGCGACCGCGGTGTTCGGACTGCCGGCCTTCCTGTCGGTGTCCGACACGATCGCCCAGGTCCTCGAATTCCCGACCGGTCGCGGCCCCATCCCGACACCGGCACACAGCCCCATGCCCGGGGTCCTGTTGGCCTCCTTCGGCTCCGCCGGACGCAACGCCGACATGATCCTGCTCGTGGCCTGCGCGATCATCTTGGCGGTCTGTGTGCTGAGGCGTCCGCCGCGCTCGTTCTCCTCGGCTGCCACCTTCACCGCAGCCGGGTTCACCTGCTTCTTCCTCCTCGCACCGGTGGGTCGGTTCGGCTACCTGTTGGTCCCGATGATGTTGTTCGGCGTGGCCTTCATCGCCCAGCGCAGCGCGGCTTCCCGACAGCTCACGACAGCAGGCGTCACCATGCCGTGACCGGCGTGCAAGCCGACGCAAGTCGCACGACAGAGCCGGCGGGCACTCTCGTCGGCATGACAACCTCGACCTCGACCGGCCTGGCGATCGACGCCCGCGGACTGGTCAAACATTTCGGAGCAACCCGCGCCGTCAACGGAGTGGATCTGGCGGTACCCACCGGCTCGGTGTACGGCGTGCTCGGGCCCAACGGGGCCGGCAAGACGACCACGGTCAGCATGCTCGCCACCTTGCTGCGCCCCGACGCCGGCTCGGCGAAGGTCTTCGGCTACGACGTCGTCGACGACGCCGTCGCCGTCCGTTCCCTGGTCGGTGTCACCGGCCAGTACGCGTCGGTCGACGAAGATCTCACCGCCGCGCAGAATCTCGTCCTCTTCGCCCGCCTGCTGGGCTTCGCACGCCCCGCCGCGCGCGCTCGCGCCGACGAGCTGCTCGAAGAGTTCTCCCTGACCGAAGCCGCGAATCGGCCACTGAAGAACTTCTCCGGAGGCATGCGCCGCCGACTCGATCTCGCGGCGAGTCTGATCGACACTCCCCCACTGCTGTTCCTCGACGAGCCGACCACCGGACTAGATCCGCGCACCCGCGCCCAGATGTGGTCCACCATCCGCAACCTGGTCAGCCAGGGGTCGACCGTGCTGCTGACCACCCAGTACCTCGACGAAGCCGACCAGCTCGCAGACCGCATCGCAGTGATCGACCATGGAGTGGTGATCGCCGACGGCACCGCCGACGAACTCAAGCGATCAGTGGGCGCCAACACTCTGCAACTCGTTCCGAGTGACCGCGCAGACGCGGCTTCCGCCTGCGAGATCGTGGCATCGGTGCTCGGCGAGACGCCCATCCTCAGCCCCGAGGCCGCGCGCATATCGGCGGGCCTGACCCGATCCGACCTCGTCCCCGATGTGCTGATCGCGCTGCGCGAGCGCGGCATCGACATCGACGAGATCACCGTGCAGAAGCCCAGTCTCGACGAGGTCTTTCTCACCATCACCGGCAAACCCGCCGATGACGCGGAGTCCGCCGCAAAACGCAAGGAGGTCGCCTGATGACCACCACCATCGAATCCGGGACGTCCCCGGCGATCACCACCACATCCGCTCGGCCGCAGGCGAAGACATCGGTGTCACTGGCCGAGACGATCCGCCAGTCGTTGTCCATGGCCTACCGCGGGGTGCTCAAGATCCGGCACAACCCGGAGCAACTCTTCGACGTCACCATCCAGCCCATCATCTTCACGCTGATGTTCACCTACATCTTCGGCGGGGCCATCAGCGGTGACGTGGCCTCCTACCTGCCGGTCATCATCCCGGGCATCATGGTGCAGACGGTGGTGATGACCTCGATCGTGACCGGAACCCAGCTTCGCGAAGACATGGACAAGGGCGTCTTCGACCGCTTCCGCTCGTTGCCGATCGCGCGTATCAGTCCGCTCGCGGGCGCGCTGGGTGCCGACGTGATCCGCTACCTGATCGCCAGTGTGCTCACCATCATCATGGGCGTCATCATGGGCTGGCGCCCCGACTTCTGGGGTGTGGTGGCCTCCGCGGTTCTGGTGATGATCTGCAGCTTCGCCGTCTCGTGGATCTTCGCCCTGATGGGCTGCCTGATGAGCAAGGCGTCTGCGGTGCAGGGCATCTCGATGCTGATCATGTTTCCGTTGACGTTCATGTCGAATGCCTTCGTGCCGGTGGGCACCATGCCCGGCTGGCTGCAGGGCTTCGTGAAGGTGAATCCGGTCAGCCACCTGGTCACCGCGGTCCGGGAACTGACCGCGGACGGCCACGTGGGCATCCATGTGGTGTGGGCGCTGCTCGGTGCGGCGGTGATCACCCTGGTGTTCGCCCCGCTCGCGGTCCGCGCCTACATGCGCAACACCTGACCCGAATCCCCGATCACCGACGTTGCGGCGCCAGGATGGAACGGACCTCGTCCACCGCCTGGCGCCGCGACAGTGTCCGACCCCGGGCCACGAGCGCCTGCCACTCCCCGGAGGTCCGGCCCGAGATCACATCCATCGTCGAGTACACCTGGTACAGAGACGGATAGTCCTGGCGCGCACCGAGTCTCATCGCCAATGCGAGTAGCCATGCCCCGTGCGGGACCGCGCGACCGGTCGCACACAGCAGATACCCGGCAGCCATCGCGGTCACGCCGGCCTGTGGTTGATCCTGCCATCCCGCAGCGCCGAACATCTGATTGATGCCGTCGCCGAGGAGTTCCACGAACTCCTCGGCGGCTGCGGCATCTCCGGCCCGGACCATACCGACCACCGCGGTGCCCAACACCAGCACCATCCCCGGATCCTGCGCACCCAGCGGATGATTGTTTTTGATGAGCAATGCTGCTCTGCAATAGATTTCACCGGCAACCTGGTGGTCGCCACGGGCAAAGGCGAGTTCCGCGTAGCCGAGCATCATCGCCCCGATCACCTCGGGATTGCCCTGCGGGTCCGGGTGCTCGGGCCGCCATCCGTCACCTGCGATCTCGAGCTCGCGCTCGGCCTCGTCCATGCGCCCGAGCGCGACGAGGGTGGCCACGAGGTAGCACCGGATCTGCATCTCCTCGTCGCGGGCGCCGAGGCGCGCGAGATCGGCGATCCCGTCCCGGTAGTAGCCGATGGCCCGGTCCCAGCCGCCGCGTTGTCCGTAGAGACTGGCGATGGTCACCTGCGTCATCCCCGACATCCACGAGTTGTGATGTTCACGACCGATGACGAGCAGCGAGAGTCCGTCAGACAGCGCCTGATCGAGGTTGCCGAAGTTCTCCCGGACATTCATCCGGATCGACAGCGCCGCGGTACGCACCTGATCATTGCTCGCCCGCGCGGCACGGGAGACGAACCGCATGGCTGCGAGCGGGTGACGCGCCAATGCGCACGCCGAGAGCAGTTCGGTCGGCTCGTCATGGATCCGGTCGGGCCGGTGCAGGCGACGAATGTAGTAGCGGCCGGTGGCCACCGAGCGATACTCGCGCCGCAGCAGCAGATGAGCCATCGACGCGAGCACCGTGAACTGCCAACGTCGCCGCATCGAGTCACTCAGGTCGACCGACGGTGTCGGTAGTACCGCGAGGATGCGCGGACCCCACGACATGACCTCACCGTGCAGTCCGCGGACCATCCAGAATCCGCTGAGAACCGGGAAGACCGACACGACGGTGTCGATCGCCTCCCGATCTCGCGTCGCCGACGCCGCGGTGGCAGACCGGCGCAATACCCATACGAGGTTCTCGACATCTGGTGCGACCCAACGCAACAGCCGGTCGTCGACCGCGTCCCGTGTCCGCGCTTCGGCCGCGTCGGCGAACTGGCGCGCCCACCGCGCCATCGCCCTGTCGACGACCTCGGATTCGTCGGTATCCGCGTACCTGCCGAGTTGTTCCTCGCCGAATTCCCGCACCATCTCCAGCATTCGGTAGCGAATCTGCCCATCGGACTCGGTCACGTTCAGCAAGGACTGATTGACCAGGGCCTCCAGCGTGTCGTCGAGCGCGACTCCCGATCGTCCGACGACGACCCCGGCGGCCTCAGCGGTGAAACCGGCGGGGAATCGGCAGAGTCGGCGCATTGCCGTCTGCGCGTCGGGATCAAGTAGTTCCCAACTCCATTCGATGACGGCGTAGAGGGTGCGGTGGCGATCGGGGGCGGTGCGGTCGGTGCCGCGCAGCAGCGCGAATCGTTCGCCGAGCCGGCGCGATATCTCGGCGACCGTCATCGTCCGGATCCGCGCGGCGGCGAGCTCGATCGCCAGCGGCAGTCCGTCGAGATGCCGGCACAGATGCGCGATCTCGTCGGCAGGGAGCTGTGCATCGGGTCGGATGGCGCGCGCACGCCGCCGGAACAACTCGACCGCCGAACCGCTGATCCCGACATCGAGGACCGGCAGCTGATAGATCTGTTCGGCCGCCAGCAACAACGGCGACCGACTCGTCGTCAGGATCGACAGCTGCGGTTCGGCGGCCAGCAGGTCGGCGACGACGCGCGCGCACCTCTCGACGACCTGTTCGCAGTTGTCCAGGATGATGACCGCACGCTGACTGCGCACCGCGTCGACGAGCCGATCGGCGAGGTCGCCCACCGTCACCCGCGGTCGAGCACCACTGCCGATCTCGGTCTCGCCGACGCCCAACGATGCAGCAATGGCGGCCACCACGTCGTCGTCGTTGCGGACCGGGGCCAGCGGAACGTAGAAGACCGGCCGCCCGGTGTCGGCGAGGTCGGCGCCGACCCGGTGCGCGACCCTGGTCTTACCGACACCTCCCGGCCCCTGCACGGTCACGAGCCGGTGCTGACCTAACAAATCGACGATCTCGCGGATGTCACCGTCCCGGCCGATGAGGTCGGATGCGTCCACCATCAGCCCCACGGTGTGCCCGCGCCGCGGAGCAGACGGGCTCCGCGGCACCGGTGCCGCGGCGTCGCCGGAGCGTTGGTCGGTCGCCAGCAGGTCTGTGTTGAGTGCGATCGCCTGCGGTCCCGGATCGACTCCGAGGTGCTGCGACAGCGTCCGTCGCAGTCGGGTGAATACCGCCAGGGCTTCGGCCACCCGACCCTGCCCGGCCAACGCCCGCATCAGATCCACATGCGCCGTCTCGTCCAATGGGTCAGCGCGACAACGCGAGTCGGCGATCTCGCGGGCCACCGCAAAGTCGCCCTCGGCCAGTGCACGCGCCACGCGTCGCTGGTCGAGCGACGACCGCAATCCGTCCGCGCGACGCCGGATCTCGGCGGTGAGACCTGATCCCGCATCATCGCCGAGATCGTCGCCGGGCACGCCTCGCCACCACCTGGCGACCGCATGCAACGCCGCGCTGTCCGGGTCGTCGAGCAGATCGGCGACGATGTCACAGTCGGTTCGGCAGTCGACGAGGCGATACCCGTTGACCCCACCCTGCAGGCGGCCGATGCCGAGTAGCGGTCGCAGCCGCGAGATCTGGGTGTGCAGCGCCGACATCGGAGACCGGGGCGCCGCATCTGTCCACACATCGTCGATGAGCCGTTCCGCCGATCGTGTTCGACCGTCCGCGAGCGCAAGCGACGCCAGCAGACGGCGGGCGCGCACACCTGCCACCGTCACCAATGTGTCAGGATCGCGAGCTCCGACGCCCACGGCCACCGGGCCCAGCAAGCCGATCACGGTGACCGCGTCGGGGGCCGGCGCCTCGGAGTCAGACACCCAGCCAGATTAGCGCCCGGTCGGATCGGTGCCACATCTCGTTGACCGGCGCAAGGACCGAGCGGCCACGGTGAGCCGAGGTGACCGTGTATGAATGAAGGCCATGGCGCGCAGTTACCCACTCGAGTCCATCGACCTCGACTTCTTCGACAACGCCCCGGTCACCTACCGCATCGACGTGCATCTTCCGGTCAGTCCCCGGCGAGCCTGGGTCGAACTGACGCGACAGCACACCCTGGATTGGTGTCGGGCGATCAAGTCGATCGAGTTCGTCTCACCCCCGCCCTACGGTGTCGGCACCAAACGCAAGGCAGCGCTGGGGCCCGGATTCGCCGGGTTGAACGAGCACTTCTTTGTCTGGGACGAGAACGCCGACACCGGCGAGTACCGCAACGCCTTCTACGCCGAGAATGCCTCCACCCCGGGCCTCAAGCGCTTCGGCGAGCTCACCGAGATCTCCCCCGCCGAGGTGGGCTGCCGGCTCGTGTGGTCGTTCGCGCTGGAGCTGTCGACGTCGGCGAAGGCGGTCACGGCCTTCTCCGGTCCGACCGCGGCCACGGTGTTTAAGACCGTCGAGACCGACACGATCCGACACTTCTCGACGCTGTCACCACAGGTCTGAGGCGTCACTCCCGCAAAAAACCGGCGTCGGCCAATGCGCGTCGCACCTCGCGCTGATGCTCGGGGCCGCGGGTTTCCACGCTGACCGTCACCTGCACCTCGTCGAGGTACAGGTCGTCGGCGACCCGAGAGTGCACCACGTCGACGACGCTGGCGCCACGGTCACGGAGCAGTTCGAGCAGGGCGATCAGACCGCCGGGCCGGTCGGAGACCGTCGCGGTGACCGTGAGAAATCGTCCGGCCGCGGTCAGTCCGTGGGTGGTCACATGGCTGAGGAGTAGTGGATCGATGTTGCCGCCCGAGACGACCACACACACCTTGCCCGACAGGTCGAGGGTCCCGGCCGCCAGTGCGGCGACGCCCGCGGCGCCGGCCGGTTCCACCACGAGTTTGGCGCGCTCGAGCATCAGCAGCAGTGCGGTGCTGAGCGATTCCTCGCTGACGGTGACGATGGAGTCGACCAGTTGGGTGATGTGCTCGAACGGCACGTCGCCCGGTCGGGCCACCGCGATGCCGTCGGCCATGGTGTTCATCGCCGCCAACGCCAGTGGGTGGCCGGCGGCCAGCGACTGCGGCCATGCCGCCGCCTGCGCCGCCTGCACGCCGATGACGGTGGTCTCGGGGCGTCGCGCCTTGACCGCCGAGGCGATCCCCGCGAGCAGCCCGCCCCCTCCGGTCGGCACGACGATGGCGTCCACGTCGGGCATCTGCTGCAAAATCTCGGCTCCGACGGTGGACTGACCGGCCACGATGTCACGGTGATCGAAGGGGTGGATCAAAATCGCACCGGTCTCGTCGGCGTACCGGCGGGCCGACTCGAGTGCCTCGTCGACGGTGGAACCCTCGAGGATGACCTCGGCTCCGTAGGCCTTGGTCGCGGCGATTTTCGGCAGCGCGGCACCGGTCGGCATGTAGACGCGCGCACGGATACCGAGTTCGGCGGCCGACCAGGCCACCCCCTGTGCGTGATTGCCGGCGCTGGCCGCGACGACGCCGCGGGCGCGTTCCTCCGCCGACAATCGGGAGATCCTCAAGTAGGCCCCGCGTGGTTTGAACGACCCGGTGCGCTGGAGGTTCTCGCACTTGAGCCAGACGTCGCAGCCGATCCGTTCGGACAGCACCCGCGAGGCGACCAGCGGCGTGCGTCGCATCACCGTGGACAGCGCGCGCACCGCGTCGTCGACGTCGGCACCGGTCAACATGGCCGCGGCCCTCGCCTCACCCCAGCGCGTTCTCGAGGTCGCCGAGCAGGTCGGCGATGTCCTCGATACCGACCGACAGCCGCACCAGGTCGGCAGGCACCTCCAACAGCGAACCCGCGGTCGACGCATGCGTCATCGCTCCCGGGTGCTCGATGAGTGATTCGATCCCACCCAGCGACTCGGCCAACGTGAAGACCTCGGTGCGGGCGCAGAACTCCTGGGCGGCAGCCTGTCCGTCCTTGAGCCGTACGGAGACCATGCCGCCGAATCGACGCATCTGCTTGCCGGCCACCGTGTGTCCCGAATGTGTCGGGATTCCCGGATAGAGCACACTGTCGATCTTCGGGTGCGACGACAGGAAATCGACCACCTTCTCGGCGTTGTCGCAGTGGCGATCCATGCGCACCGCGAGGGTTTTGATGCCGCGCATGGTGAGGTATGCGTCGAACGGTCCGGGCACCGCGCCGGCACCGTTCTGCAGGAACGCCACCGCCTCGTCGAGTTCCTCGCTGTTGGTGACCAGCGCACCGCCGACGACGTCGGAGTGACCACCCAGATACTTGGTGGTCGAATGCAGCACCACGTCGGCGCCCAGCGTGATCGGTTGCTGCAGATATGGCGAGGCGAAGGTGTTGTCAACCACCAACTGCGCCCCGGCCTCGTGGGCGACCCCGGCGAGCGCCTCGATGTCACCCACGTTCAGCAGCGGATTGGTGGGGGTCTCGATCCACACCAGCTTGGTGGCCGGCGTGATCGCCGCGCGCACCGCATCCACATCGGAGACCGGCGCCGCCGAGTAGGTGATACCCCACTGGCTGAACACCTTGTCGATGAGTCGGAAGGTGCCGCCGTAGGCGTCGTTCGGGATGACCAGGTGATCACCGGGCCGCAGGGTCGCGCGCAACAACGCATCGGTGGCGGCCATGCCGCTGGCGAAACCACGCCCGTAGGTGCCACGTTCGAGAGCGGCGATGTTGGCCTCGAGCACCCGCCGAGTGGGATTGCCGGTTCGGGCGTACTCGAATCCATCACGGAGCCCGCCGACCCCGTCCTGGGCGAACGTGGAACTGGCGTAGATCGGGACGTTGACTGCCCCGGTCTGCGGGTCCGGGTCGTACCCGGCGTGGATGGCCTGGGTGGAGAACCCCTGCCAGCGAGACGAATCCGCAGCGCTGCGCTGTTCACTCACTTCGATGCTCCTCGGGTCGGGTGATGGCCGGCTCAGCCGACGGTCGGATGGCTGCTGACGAAGGCCAGCAGATCGTGCCGGGTGATGACGCCGATCGGTTTGCCCTCTTCTACCACCATCAGCGCATCGCACTCCGACAACGCCTTGGTGGCCGCCGACAACGGCTCACCCGAGCCGATCAGTGGGAACGGGTCGCCCATGTGCTCGGAGACGGCATCGGCCAGATTGGCGCGACCCTCGAACACCGCACTGAGCAGGTCGCGTTCGGTGACGGCGCCGGCCACCTCACCGGCCATCACCGGCGGCTCGGCGCCGACGACCGGCATCTGGGAGACGCCGTACTCACGCAGGATCTCGATGGCATCGCGCAGGGTCTCCTGCGGATGGGTGTGCACCAGATCGGGCAACGCGCCCGTCTTCCCGCGCAGTACGTCACCCACGAGGGATTCCTTGGCCTTGCTGTCGAGCGGGGTACGCAGGAAGCCGTAGCTGCTCATCCACTCGTCGTTGAAGATCTTGCCGAGGTAGCCGCGTCCCCCGTCGGGCAACAGCACCACGACGACCGCGTCGGGACCCTCCCGCTCGGCGACCTGGAGCGCCGCCACCACGGCCATTCCGCAGGAGCCACCGACCAAGAGACCTTCCTCGCGTGCGAGGCGTCGGGTCATGTCGAACGAGTCGGCGTCGGAGACCGCGATGATCTCGTCGGGCACTGTCGGGTCATAGGCGCTCGGCCAGAAGTCCTCACCGACACCTTCGACCAGGTAAGGCCGGCCGGTGCCACCGGAGTACACCGAACCCTCCGGATCCACGCCGACCACCTGCACCGACCCGTCGGATACCTCTTTGAGGTAGCGGCCGGTGCCGGTGATGGTGCCGCCCGTGCCCACACCAGCGACGAAGTGGGTCACTGTGCCCTCGGTGTCGGCCCAGATCTCCGGGCCGGTGGTCTCGTAGTGACTCTGCGGTCCCGCGGGGTTCGAGTACTGGTCGGGCTTCCAGGCACCATCGATCTCGCGGACGAGCCGGTCGGAAACCGAGTAGTAACTGTCGGGATGCTCCGGCGGCACCGCCGTCGGGCACACCACCACCTCCGCGCCGTAGGCCCGCAAGACGTTGCGCTTGTCTTCACCCACCTTGTCGGGGCACACGAAGACGCACTTGTAGCCACGCTGCTGAGCCACCAGCGCCAAACCCACACCGGTGTTGCCGGAAGTGGGCTCGACGATGGTGCCACCGGGCTTGAGCGCCCCGGACTTCTCTGCCGCATCCACCATCCGCACCGCGATCCGGTCCTTGCTGCTGCCGCCCGGATTGAGGTATTCGAGTTTGGCCGCAACCAGTCCCGAACCGGGTTTGGTCACCGAGTTGAGTTTGACCAGCGGGGTGTCGCCCACCAGATCCACGACGTGATCAGCGATACGCATGTGTCCATGGTCCCAGAGGCATGGGAACGACTCGAACTCGGACTAAGCTGGCTGCCGTGTCGCGCAGGTGTCATCGGTCTCTTCTCCGGTCAACTCACCGGTTCGCCCGCAAGTCAGGTCAGCATGGACAGCAACCGAATCCTGCGTGACGTGGGCGCCACGGTGGCGGCGACCGCGGCCAGCGCCGGCGCCTCGTGGGCGGCCTACAACTATCTCAACGGTCAAGCGGCCGAAGCTCGTACGGTGATCCCCCATCGCACCGACGACGCCCCCAACGGCGACGGGATCTACTGGCCCGACGGCACCGGACCCCACCGCTACACGCGCGACGCCGCGGTCGATCTGTTCCTCGCTGTCTTCGGGGATTCCACCGCGGCGGGCCTGGGCGCCGACATCGCCGACGAAACGCCGGGGGTGCAGGTGGCGCGGCGGGTCGCCGCGGAGACCGGCAAAACCGTCCGGTACGCGAACAAAGCCATCGTGGGCGCCACGTCCAAGGGGTTGGCGGCGCAGATCGACGCGATGTTCATCACCGGCGAGCGTCCGGATCTCGCGGTCATCCTGGTCGGGGCCAACGATGTCACCGCCCGCAACGGCATCCGTACCTCGGCACGGCGCCTCGGCGAGGCAGTCGCTCTGCTGGTGGCGCAGGAGGCGGAGGTCGTGGTGGGCACGTGTCCCGATCTGGGCGTCATCACTGCTATCCCACAACCGTTGCGCACCGTCTTGCGCCGTTGGGGACTCTCGCTTGCCGCAGCCCAACGGGGTGCGGTGCGAGCGGCAGGCGGACGTGCGGTGCCGATGGCCGATCTACTCGCCAGTGAGTTCCTGGCCAAACCCGAGCACCTGTTCTCGCCTGATCAGTACCACCCGTCGGCGGCCGGATACGCGCTGGCCGCCGACATCCTGCTGCCCGAGGTCCTTGCGGCCATCGATGAGTGGGGCCCCACACCGTTGCCGCAACCCCCCGAGGTGTCCGAGGCCGTGGAGCAGCGTCGGATCATCACCCGGGTGCGCCACCTGCTCGGCCGGACTCACGACCGCGTAACGGCCGGGGAGTAACGTAACGCACATGCCTGAAGCAGTCATCGTCGCCCATGCCCGCTCCCCGATCGGTCGCGCCGGAAAGGGATCCCTCAAAGACGTCCGCCCGGATGAATTGTCCCGGCAGATGGTCGCCGCGGCCCTGGCCAAGGTGCCCGAACTCGATCCGCGCGACATCGAGGACATCCATTGGGGAATCGGACAGCCCGGCGGCCAGGGCGGCTACAACATCGCGCGCGTGATCGCGGTCGAGCTCGGCTACGACCACATCCCCGGGGTCTCGGTGAACCGCTACTGCTCTTCGTCGTTGCAGACCACCCGGATGGCGCTGCACGCCATCAAGGCGGGCGAAGCCGACGTGTTGATCTCCGGTGGCGTCGAGAGCGTCTCGAGCTTCGGAATCTCCGGTGGCGCCGACGGCGCACCGAACTCCAAGAACCCGGTGTTCGACGAGGCCATGGCCCGCACCGAGAAGTCCGCCGAGGGTGGTGCCGGAACCTGGCACGACCCGCGCCAAGACGACCTGATCCCCGACGTGTACATCGCGATGGGTCAGACAGCGGAGAACGTCGCGAGTTTCACCGGCATCTCCCGCGAAGATCAGGATCGCTGGGGTGTGCAGAGCCAGAACCGCGCCGAAGAGGCCATCAAGGCCGGATTCTTCGAGCGTGAGATCGACCCGGTCACGCTGCCCGACGGCACGAGCGTGACCACCGACGACGGCCCGCGCGCGGGCACCACCTACGAGAAGGTCAGCCAGCTCAAGCCGGTGTTCCGTCCGGACGGCACCATCACCGCGGGCAATGCCTGCCCGCTCAACGACGGGGCTGCCGCGCTGGTCATCATGAGCGACACCAAGGCAAAGGAGCTGGGGCTGACGCCGCTGGCGCGGGTCGTGGCGACCGCCGCGACCGGCCTGTCGCCGGAGATCATGGGCCTCGGCCCGATCGAGGCGATCCGCAAGGTGCTGCGCATCTCCGGGATGTCGATCTCCGACATCGACCTCGTGGAGATCAACGAGGCCTTTGCGGTGCAGGTGCTCGGGTCGGCGAACGAACTCGGCATCGACCACGACAAGCTGAACGTGTCCGGCGGCGCCATTGCTCTGGGTCACCCGTTCGGGATGACCGGCGCACGTATCACCACCACCCTGCTCAACAACCTGCAGACCCACGACAAGACCTTCGGAATCGAGTCGATGTGTGTGGGTGGCGGTCAGGGCATGGCGATGGTGCTCGAGCGGCTCAGCTGAGCGAGCGGCCACAAGCCCACCGCTGACGGTTTTTACCCCAGAAGTGGCCGAGCCCTCCACGCGTTTGTGGAGGGCTCGGTCATACCCGGGGGGAGAGAGAAGCCGCGGGTCAGCGGTCGACGGCCACCGATTCGGGTAGATCCGCGGTCGCGTGGGATTCCGGCTCGTCCACCGCGTGCGGCTTCCGCACGAAACAAACGATCGCGATCAGTACGAAGCTGAGCACCCCGGCGACCGTGAACACGCGCTGCACACCGTGGCTGATCGCTTCGGCCTCGACGATTCCGGCATCCTGATCCGCGGTGGCCACCACCGTCATCACCGTGATGAACAAGGCGGTGCCCGCTGCGCCGGCAACCTGCTGAAAGGTGCCCAGGACGGCAGAGCCGTGTGAATACAACCGCGGCTCCACCGACCCGAGCCCCAGCGTCATCAACGGCGTGAACGTGGCGGCAAGCCCGAGGCACAGCAGCGCGTTGGCACTCATCAACAGCCACGGCGATGTCGAGGGGTTCACGCCGACGAGCAACCACACACCCGCGCTCACCGTCATGGTGCCGGGGATCGCCAGCACGCGTGGACCCTTCGCGTCGTAGATGCGACCGACCAATGGTCCGGCCAAGCCCATGATCAGGCCGCCCGGCAGCGTCAGCAGCCCGGTGGTCAGCGGGTCCAGACCCAGCACCGTCTGCGCGAAGTACGGGACGACGATGAAGGTGCCCAGCATCGTGGCCATCGCGACCACCATCGCGCCCATGGCCAACGAGAACTGTGCGGAACCGAAAACGCGCAGATCCAGCAAAGCGCGATCACTGCGCTGCAGCACCAGCTGCCGGGTGAGGAACGCGGTCAGCGCCACGACGCCGACGGTGAACGGAATCCACACCGGCACGGCGGCATCGGCCTCGGCCGACTCACCGACCCCGGCCAGGCCGTAGACGAGACCACCGAAACCGAACACGGCCAACGGGATCGACAGGTAGTCGATGGGCGCGGCCACCCGCTCCCCAACCGGGCGGACCAACACCGCCCCGACGATCAACGCGAGCACTGCGATCGGCGCGACGAAACCGAAGATCCACCGCCAACCGAAATGATCCAGGATGAAGCCCGACACCGTCGGCCCCAGCGCCGGCGCCACCGCGATGACCACGGAGATGTTGCCCATCATCACGCCACGCCGATGTTCGGGCACCACGGTCATGACGGTGGTCATCAACAGCGGCAGCATGATCGCGGTACCCACCGCCTGAATGACCCTGGCCACCAGCAGGATCTCGAAACCCGGGGCGAGACCGGCCACCACCGTCCCGATGCTGAACGCAGACATCGCGACGATGAACAGGGTGCGCGCTCCCACGCGCTGGATGAGGAACCCGGTCAGCGGGATGACCACCGCCATGGTCAGCATGAACGCCGTCGTCAGCCACTGACCCACGCTGGGCGGGACGTCGAGGTCGCGCTGCAGCACCGGGATGGCGATGGTCATGACGGTCTCGTTGAGGATGACCACGAATGTCGCGACCAGCAGAACAGTGATCAGCAACAGGTCGGGTCGGGAGAGCGCGTCGGCGCGACGTGTGGGTAGAGGGTGAGCAGCAGTCACCGATGAGGTCCTTTCGTGCGGCATGAAGTGTTGACCGATGTGGCCGGCGCGATTCATCGCCGACCGGTGACTGCTCAGCACATGAGAGCGAACGCTACCAAGACCACACGATGTGATGCGAGAACATTTTGCGTGCCTCGGGTCGCCGGGCTGACCTCGGTGGTGGCGCGCGACCCGCTGTTTCCCATACGGCCGCCGAGCCGGACACGCAGCCGGGCCCCGCACCAACAGTGCGGGGCCCGGCTGTGCAGGGTCGGGTCGGACCTACTCGGAGTTGAAGTAGCTCAGCAGACGCAGGATCTCGACGTAGAGCCAGACCAAGGTGACCGTCAGGCCGAGTGCGACGCCCCAGGCGGCGCGCTCCGGTGCGCCGGCCCGGATCAGCCGGTCGGCGGCGTCGAAGTCGAGCAGGAAGCTGAAGGCCGCCAGGGCGATGCACACCAGCGAGAAGATGATCGCCAGCGGGCCGCCGTCACGCAGGCCGAACCCCTCGCCGCCGTTGAAGAAGCCGATCACGAGGTTGCCCAGCATCAGGACGATGACGCCGATCATGCCCGCGAAGAGCATGCGGGTAAAGCGCGGGGTGACGCGGATGGCGCCGACCTTGTACACCAGCAGCATCCCGAAGAACACACCAAACGTGCCGAGCACGGCCTGCCCGATCAGTGCTCCGGCCGACGTGTCACCGGACACCATCCAATTCGCGAACACAAACGAGATGGAACCGACGAACAGACCCTCGAGCAGTGCGTAACCGAGCACGATCGCCGGGTTGTCCTGCTTCCGGCCGAAGGTCGCGACGAGGACCAGGGCGAGGCCGCCGAGCGCGCCGACGAGCATCAGCGGCGTGGCGAGCGCTTCGTTGGAGTTCACCAGGAAGTACGAGACGATCGCGGAGATCGTCAGCACCCCCAGAGTCATTGCGGTCTTGGTGACCACATCGTCGATGGTCAGCTGGCGGCTGACCGACGGCGCCTGCTGCGTGTACGGGTCGGCTTGCTGCCCGTACTGATTCCACATGGCACCCTGACCGGCGGCGGCCGTCCCGGCGCCGAACCCGGCGGGGCCGGTCTGGTTATCGCGGACCACGCCGCGCATAACCGGGTTGCTGCTCTCTCGCACCTACGTGCTCCTTCGTGCTCGATTGGTCTGTGGTGACGTCTGCAGTGACAACGTGTACAGCTGCCGTCAGGTTCCGACTTTACCTTCTCTTGACCCGGACCGTCTCTCGCTGCTCCCCGCGGGCGCCCGGTCAGGGCTGCACACGCCGCAACGCACCCAACCAGCTGCGCGCTTCGTCGCACCGGAGGTCCAGGCCGAGCATGCCCAGGGTGGTCCGCCCCAGACACACCGAGCGCAGCAACGTCTCGGCCAGGCGGAGATCGGGGCCCCAGGACAGCTCTGGTTTTGCCAACATCAGCGACGCGACACCGTGCGCCGCGGCCCACAGCTCGAGCACCACCTCGCCGACGTCGGATTCCGGAAAGAAGCCCTCGTCAGCGAGCTCACCGACCGTCGCCGCGATGCGGGTGAAAGCCGACGCGGAGAGCACCTCGTCGACCTTCGACAACCCGGGCTCCGACTGCCGGAACGCAATCCGGTAGAGCACCGGGGTCGACATCGCGAACCGCACGTACGCCATGCCCAGTTGCAGTGCGCGTTCGAGCGGATCATCGAGCCCAGCGGCGACCGCTGCGAACTCGCCGTCGAGTTGCTCGAAGTAGCGGGCACACACCGCGTCGAGCAACGCGTCCTTGTCGGCGAAATGCAGATAGATCGACGGCGGTGTCACACCGACGCGCGAGGCAACGGCGCGGATCGACACCGCTGCGTCATCCCCATGCTCGACCAGCAACTCGGTTGCCGAGGAGATGATCTCCTCGGCGAGCAGTTCACCCGATCCGCGGGGTGATCTGCTCCTCTTCGGAATGCTCTGCACTGTGCTCCTGTGTCGATGGTCGGCGTGCGACCGGCGCGTCCGGCCCGGGTCCCTCCGACAACCCGATCCTGTCGTGCAGCTGTCGTAGCGGCCCCGGTGCCCACCAGTTCGCCCGGCCGGCCAGCCGCATGAACGCCGGCACCAACAGCATCCGGATGATGGTGGCATCCATGAGGACCGCGAGAGTCAGTCCCACCCCGAACATACGCATGAACGACACCTCGGATGCCGCGATCCCGGCGAACACGATGCTCATCAGTAGCGCCGCCGCGGTGACCACCCGGCCCGTGCGGGCCAGTCCCACCGCCACGGCGTGATCGCTGTCGGCCCGTGTGCGCTGCGAGGCGAGCCACTCCTCACGGATGCGCCCGAGCAGGAACACCTCGTAGTCCATCGACAGGCCGAAGGCGATACAGAACATCAGGACCGGCATCGTCGCGACCAGATAGCCGGTCGCCGTGGTACCCAGGCCGGCGGCATGTCCGTCCTGGAAGAACCAGACCATCGCACCGAACGTCGCCGAGAGCGACAAGATGTTGAGCACCAGCGCCTTCAGCGGCAGCACGACGCTGCCGGTGAACAGGAACAACAGCACGAATGTGGCCACCGCGATAGAGCCGAGCACCCATGGCAGATGCGCGTAGATCGAGTCGACCGTGTCGGCGTTCGTCGCAGCGAGGCCGGTGAACAGCACCTCCACGCCATCCGGCGACTCGACGGCCCGCAACGCGTCGAGCTGATCTCGTCCGTCTTCACGCATCGGTTCGGCGCTCGACGCCACCGAGACGATCGACACGTCACCGCGCTGGTTGCCGGTCGAGCCCGGCCCCACGGCCTTTCCGTCGACAAAAGTGCCTGTCGGGGTGGTCACCGAGTCGACGCCGGACACCTGGGACAGTTCACCGGCATACCCAGACAGCGAGTGCGGATCGCCGACGCCCGACGCCACGATCGTCACTGTTGACGACAGATCCTGGGCGAAATCGTCGCGGACCTCCTGCGCGATCACATGCGCCGACGCCGAGGGGGGCAGGACGCGATCGTCAGGGAACCCGAACCGGATACCCAGGAACGGCGCTCCCAGGACAAGCAAGATCGCCGTCACCACGAGCGCGACCGGTAGTGCGTGGCGCAACACGAACTGCACCATCCGATACCAGCGGGTCTGTTCGATCGGCCGCGGTGTCGGTGCCGCGCGGCCGAACAACCGCCGAACCGGTCGACGCACATCGAGGGCATCCACCCGCGGACCGAGCACCATCAGCAGTGCCGGGGTGAGGATGAGCGCGGCGGCCGCAGCGACCACCACGACACCGACGCCGGCATAGGCGAACGAGCGCAGGAAGTACATCGGGAAGATCGCGAGCGCGACGAGCGCCAGCGCAACGGTCACCGCCGAAAAGGCCACGGTCCGTCCCGCTGTCGCCATCGTCGTCACGATTGCGGCCCGGCGATCCGACCCCCGCGTGACCTCCTCGCGATAGCGGGTCACGAGGAGCAAGGTGTAGTCGATGGCCAGGGCCAGGCCGAGTGCCGTCGTGAGGTTGAGCGCGAAGATCGACACATCGGTGAGTTCGGCGATGACACGCAGCAACGCGAAGGTCCCGACGATGGCGACGATTCCGATGACCACCGGCAGGGCTGCGGCGACCAGACCGCCGAACACCACGATCAACACCAGGAAGCTGATCGGGATGGCAATCCCCTCGGCTATCGCCAGATCCCTCGTCGTCTGTTCGTTGACCTGATTGAACACCAGCCCCTGCCCGCCCACGCGAACCGAGATCCCGTCCCGGTCACCGGTGAGCTGCTCTTCGATCTCACTGGCATAGGCGGGGGCGTCCTCTTCCCCGCCGTCCAGCGTGGCGATCACGAGTGTCGACGACGAGTCCTCACTGACGAGCGCCGGTGCGAGTTCCGGGTTGCCCCAGACCGACAGGATCGGTTGCTGCACATAATTTTTGGCGGCGAGCTCGGCGACGATGGAGTTGCCCACCTGTTGCGCCTGCGGGTCGGTGGACATGTCCATACCCGGCGGGCCATCGAGTTTCACCACTACCTGCATGCCCCCACGACCGAATGTGTCATCCAGGATCTCGTCGGCGCGGGCCGAGGCCGACGTCGGATCGCTGTAACCGCCGGACAGCAGGTGCTGCGCGGCCGTCGCCCCATACAGCCCCGCCAGCACCAGCAGCAGCACCGCCCCGGCGAGCACCGCTCGCGGGGCGCGCAGGACCAGCGCCGTCGTCTTCGCCATATCACTACCCCCGAAGTGTTTTGTTATCGCCGTTAAGTTATCAGCATTAATCGAACGGGGTCAATCGTTCCATCGGACGAAAAAGCATGTGCGGTATCGATCACGCGGAACTCCCCCGCCGCTCAAGTGAAACGTGTTCTAATTCACTCCGCCCACCCCCTCGTCCGATGGATGTACCGATGCCCTCTATCGAGTCGCCCGATCCCAGCGAGATCGCGCGCCCCACGTCATCCCGCCGCGATCCGGGGTGGCTTCGTGACCGCCTCGACGATTGGCTCCCCGCGACAGTCGGCGGACCGGCGACCATCACCCGCCTTGAGATCGCCTCGGCCAACGGTATGTCCAGCGAGACGATCGTGCTGGACGCCCAGTGGTCGGGAAGCGCCCACGAACTGGTGGTACGCGTCGCCCCACTCCCGCAGAGCGATCCCGTGTTCCCCACCTACGATCTCGATCGGCAGTTCCGGATCATCGAGCACGTCGCTGCCACCACCGGCGCGGCGGTGCCCCCGCTGTACTGGTCCGAACCCGACCCGGAGCCACTGGGCGCGCCGTTCTTCGTGATGGGCCGGATCGACGGCCTCGTGCCACCGGACGTGATGCCCTACACCTTCGGCTCATGGTTGACCGAGGCCGACGACGACCAACGACGCACCCTCACCGAGACGACGATCGCCACTGTGGCGATGATCCATTCCGCACCGGTTCCCAAGGAGTCACTCGACCTCCCATGCCCGGGCGAGACGCCCCTGGCCGCACATGTTCGCCGGTTGCGCGAGTTCTATACCTGGTCCTCGGCCGGTCGCGCGGGTTCCCCGCTGATCGAGCGTGGATTCGATTGGGCGATGGCGCATCTGCCCGACGAATCGGACCCGGTGCTGACCTGGGGGGACGCCCGGATCGGCAACGTCATCTACCGGGACTTCACGCCGACCGCGGTGCTGGACTGGGAGATGGCGGCCTACGGCCCTCGGGAACTCGACGTGGCCTGGTTGATCTTCCTGCACAGATTCTTCCAGGACCTCACCGAGATGGCGGGCATGCCGGGACTTCCCGACTTCTTGGCACGCGACGACGTCGCGGCGACGTACACGCGAGTCAGCGGCCACGAGCTCCGTGACCTGGACTTCTATCTGACCTATGCGGCGCTGATCCACGCCGTCGTGATGTTTCGTATCCAGTCCCGCGCCATCCACTTCGGGCAGGCCGAACAACCCGATGACACCGACGACATGATCATGCATCGCGCCACGCTCGAGGCGATGCTCGCCGGAACATACTGGGAGAACGTGCGATGACGCTGTCCCCGATGGACGACTACCCCATTCATCAGGTCGCCGAGGTCATCCGGCATGTGCAGACCTCCGATCGCAACTTCTACGACCGCTACTACTTCAACTGCCACGGCCCGAGTGCGGATTTGCCGTGGTTGATCATCGGACTGGGCGTCTACCCGAATCTCGGTGTGGCGGACTGTTTCGCAGTGGTGCGTCATCACGACGAACACATCGTCGTGCGCGCATCCCGGGCGCTGGGAGCCGATCGCAGCGATCTGCGGATCGGCCCGTTCACCATCGAGATCCTCGAAGGGCTGCACCGTCTTCGGGTCGCGCTCGACCGCGGGCACGGCGACCTCGCGTTCGACCTCGTCTTCGACGCGGCCGGCCCTGCGGTTCTCGAACCGCGCCATTTTCAGCGGCAGATCGAGCGGGTGTTCTTCGACACTCAACGATTTGTACAGACGGGCACCTGGCGCGGGGCATTGACCGTCGACGGCGAGTCGTTTGAGGTCACCGGCCCCGACTGGCGCGGCAACCGCGATCGATCCTGGGGTGTGCGACCGGTGGGCGAGGCAGAGCCACCCGGCCGGAAGGCCGACGCGAACGTGTCCGGGACGTTCTTCTGGATCTACTCGGTGATGCGGTTCGCCGACTTCTCGATCGTCGTCGTGGTTCAGGAGACCGAGACGGGCGAACGAGTGATGGACGACGCGCGCCGCGTCTGGGATGACCCGGATCGCGAACCCGAGTGGCTCGGCCATGTGGCCCATGACATCTCGTTCGTTCCGGGTACCCGCGACGTCGCCGCCGCCACCCTCCGCTTCACCCGCCCGACCGGGGTGGTCACGACCGTGGCCTGTCGGCCCCAGCTGGCCAATCACCTCGCGTTCGGCACCGGCTATGGCCTGGAACCGGATTGGCGTCACGGTATGTGGCAGGGCGAGCTGAAGGTCGAAGACCTCCACCTCAAGGTGTCCGAACTCGATCCCACGATGAAGATGTTCTGTGTCACCGACCATCTCACCCAGTTCGTCGCAACGATCGACGACGCAGCGGTCAGCGGCGATGGGCTGTTCGAATTCGCCGCGATCGGGCCGCACGAACAATACGGATTCACCGACTACACCGATACGGCGTAGCGAGGCCCGCGGCCAACAAATCTACGACGGTGTGGGGATCGCCACGATAAATCGCGCCCCCTGACCAGAGGTCAACGCCGACACGACCGATCAAAGCGTGTCGGCGTTGATCCCCGCCACCGATCAGGCGGCAGCACCGTCACCGCTGTCGGAGCCACTGCTGTCAGAGGTTCCGACGTCCGCGCTGCCGTCGGGGCCGGCAGCGCTGGAGCTGCCGGTATCCGAGCTGCTGCTGCCTGCGTCCGCGGCGTCTGCGCCGGCGGTGTCTGCGCTGCCGCTATCCGAGTTGCCCGTGTCGGACCCGGCGGTGACGGTGCCGGCATCCGAGCCCGTCCCCTCAGAACCGACATCGGTGGTGGCGTCATCGTTCGCGGCGTCTGACGACTCCCCATCATCGGCACGGTGGCGCCCGACGTATGTCGTCGAGGCATCCGTTGTGTCGGTCGGTGCGTACCGTTCGTCGGGCAAGGCATGGCGACCCACGCTCGACGGTACGGCGGTCTCGACCGCGCTCGGTTCGACAACGTCCTGCGGAGTCACCGCCAACTGACTGGCACTCTCTGTGGCGTCAGCGAGCTCGGAGGTGACGTCGGCGGCCTTTGCGGAGGCTGCGGCGATGGCGCTCGAGCCCTGGTTGACGGCCTCGGTGGCGGCGTCGGCGATGGCCTGAGACACCTCGGTGGCCGTCGGGGTCACGTACTTGGTGAACAGCGGGCTGAGTACCGACTCGAGCGTGCCGATCGGGTCGCTCAGGACTCCGCCGGTCGGATCTTCGATCTGTGCCAGCTGGAACAGCATCTCCGGTGTGAGAGTGATGACCGAGGTGGGAACGTCGCCGAGCAGTTGGGAGATGGCATCTGGGATGGTCGACGATACGGAGCCAGAGGGGGCGGACCCCACTTGGAATCCCGGTAGACCCACACCCATGATCGACGGCCCGCTCACGCCGAACCCGTTGGGACCGACGTTGACCGAACCCAGCGAGTACACCACCGGCACCGTCACATCACCGAGAGTGATGGCCGCGATCGTCCATCCCGAGTTGTAGGAGAAACCATCGGGTCCGAGGTGCGAGGACTCCAGCAGGGACGTCTGTTGGGCACCGACTCCCAACGCGGGAAGTGACCAGGTGGAGGTGCTACTCCCGAGAACCGAGTCCACCGACTGTCCGCTGGTCGTCACCAGGCCGGGGCTGAGCTGCATGCCGGTGGTGAACAGGCCGTCGGGCAGGCTGATGCCTGCGGCGTAGACGGGGACCGTCGCGACATAGTCGTCGGCTCCGCTGCCCCCGGGCACCACCACCTGGGTCGCGGCGGCCAACCATCCGGCCTGGCCGCCGAGCGCTCCGGTGTAGGAGCCGCCGGCCTCACGCTGGGTGATGGTGAATCCGCCGACATCGATGCCGTCGAGAGCCGACAACGCGTCAGCGACTCCTGCGTTCGGATCGTAGATGGTGGTGTGCACCTGGTTACCGTCGCCGTCGGTCTCGCCAATCCACACGTAGTCGTACTTGGGTATACAGATGCCCCACCTGCAGGTTTCACCGACCTTGACCAGTTCCTTCGCTCCGTTGGAGACCACCAGCGCATCCGGCTGATTCAGATTCTGCCCGAACAACGCCGTGAGCTGTTCGGAGGTGATTCCGTCCATCCTCACCTGGTCCTGGCTGATCCAGGTGGTACCGCTGGCGCCCAACCAGTTGACGGTTCCCGTCCAGTTCGAGGTGGTGCGGCTACCGGTCCAGAAGCCCAGCGCGTCGTCGATCGACGGAATTCCGGTGAGCTGACCGGCATCCTGGTCGACTTTGTTGCCGCCGAGGAGCTCCGCCGCGTCGGCGAGGCCGTTTTGGATACCCGTGTCGAGGTTGACGAGGTTCAGTCCGACCAGCGCCGTTCCCATCTTCGAGTACACCGTCGCCCCGCTGCCGAGCGTGTCGGCCAGCGGCAGCGCCGACAACGCCTGCGCCACCTGCGGGCTGATCCCCGACAGCGCAGTAGACGCGCCGGGGACGTGACTGGTGTCGGGCACGGCGAGCAACAGCTGCCCACCCTGGGTGAGCGCCTCCAGGAAGTTGAGTTGCTCGGTGCTGGTCGAGTACTCGCTGGTGACGACCGGAACCCAGCCATCGGGCAACACTGATGCGGCCGGTGCCAGCATGGCAACCTGGGTACGCCCGAGGTTGTCGGCGATGACGATCAGATTCTCAACAGTTGTGTAGCTGTTCTCGGCGATCGCCTGCGACCCGATCGTCTCGGCACCAGCGGCTCCCGCAGCACCGACGCCCACCGCGATACCGGCGCTCAGGGCCACCACCGCCTTTTGCACCCGACGCGACTTACGCGCTTCGCTCCGCTCCCGCGCCCGCCGCTGTTTCCGGTTGTCTGCCAACATGATCGTTCCCTCCGCACCGCCGCTTCACGCGCCTCAACACGCGCGATTGAAGATATACAGCACCGAGTTAGCAATCGGAAACTTCGGGCAGCTAATTAGATCCTTTGGGGAACGGGCCGGGTCGCGAACTGGCAAACGATCCAGACGCAAGGACCCGGCAATCAGCCGATGGAACGTCACACCTGCTGACTTGTATCGATTCGCCTTTGGTTTACTGGCGATCTGTGATCAGCCCCTCCCGGGAGGTGATCAACAAGAGGAGGAAGAGGCTGCCGCCATGTGGGTCGGCAATCTGGTGTGCGTCTCGGAATCATGCAGCCATTCGCAGGAGTTCTCCCGCTCTGGGAACGCGCCGCACCGTCGAGCGCCTGGGCGCGCCCGGAGGCGGCTCATTCTTCGTGCATGGCATGCTGTCATCCGGGCCCCCATAGCCCAATTGGCAGAGGCAGCGGACTTAAAATCCGCCCAGTGTCGGTTCGAGTCCGACTGGGGGCACCGCATCAGCGCAGGTAGAAGGACTATGAGCCTGGCCAGGGCGCTCAGCCTCCGCGACCGCGGTCCTACCCCGGCGCGTAAGCGGTTTGCGCCGTGGATTGTCGGTGGCGCGTGGCAGCATCTGGTGAAGTGGCTTCTCCGCCGACAAAGAAGGAGCGCCAGGTGCTCAACCTCACCGCCGCGGCGTACGACGTTCCTGCGTAACCGGCGTGTCGGAAGCTGTGCGTCAGAAACCAGCCTTCGACACCTTAGATGCGATCGCTCCAGATCCGCGCGGAGAAGATGGACGATCGCATCGCGCACCGGCGCGAGCAGGCAGCCCGAAAGCCAGTCGGGCAACGTGGCCGCCACCGACCTTCTCGACCGCGGACTGCTGCACATTCTGTCGTCCGACTATGTGCCGTCGAGCCCACTGCAAGCGGTGTTTCAATTGGCTGCCGACGGCGTGCTTCAGCTGACCGACGGCGCCCGACTGGTCAGCGGGAACCCGGCTCCAGCAGTCGGCTTGCACGACAGAGGGCAGATTACCGTCGGTAAGCGCGCCGACTTGGTTCGTATTGCGGCGCATACGGTGTCGACGACACCCAGCCACCTGCGCGGACGGCAGGTACCGGTCGTTCGAGCGGTCTATCGCGAAGGCATCCGAGTCTCGTGAGTGCGCTGGGGCCGGGAGCGTTCGTAGCTGTCGTGGGCGCCAGCGGCGTCGGCAAGGACTCGCTCATCGACTACGCCAAGGCCCGTTGCGACGCCACGTTAGTGCGCAGAGTGATCACCCGCCCTCCCGGTGACGGTGAGGTGCATCAACCGGTGAGCGTCGCGGAATTTGAAGCACGTTGTGCGCGTGGCGAGTTCGCGGTCCGCTGGACGGCTCACGGCTTGCGCTACGACATCCCACACACGTCGACGATGCCGTGCGGACCGGACGCACCGTCGTCGCCAACGTGTCACGCGGTGTGCTCGAGGAGCTGGCGACACGCTATGCACGGCTGGCCGCGTGCGGGTGAGCGTGTCCGACCCGGTGCGCCGAGCGCGCCTGCAGGGCCGCGGACGCGAATCGGCGCGACGTCACCGACCGCTTGGCACGACCCGACCCGGCACCCGAGCACAGTGGCGACTTCGTCATCCACAACGACGGCGCTCTCGACGATGCCGGCGACGAGTTCGTGCGAGTGCTACGCACGGTTTCCCACCCCGTGCAGGCCGTCGGTGACACCCGACTGAACACCCCGCGTCGACCACTCGAATGACAGACCCGATTCGGGTATAACGCCACCGCCTCGCGCGTCGATATCCATCATGAGCGACCCAACCATCCCGCACCGGAGGCACTCATGCACCATCGCAGAGTTTTTGCCGCAGTCGTTGTTCTGACGCCGCTCATTGCGGCCGTCGCAGCCTGCAACACAAGTCAGCCCACCCCCGCGGCTGAACCAGCGCACACGGTCACCGTTACCGAGTCCGGCGCGCCCGACACGGCGGCTACATCCGGCGCTCCGGTGGCTCCGACGTCTGCCGACTCGACCAAGTTGGCACCGGGGACAACACGTACCGACCAGCAGCAACACCGTCCCGTCACCGGCACACCGACAAAACCATCGCGCGACGACGCCAATGTCGACGCCCGCGATTTCGAAACGGCACCGGGGCAGTACTTCTTCCGCTCCCCCAGCGGCAACGTGTGGTGCGCCATCCGCGTCGACGGCGACGGCAACCCGCCCTTCGGCTGCCAGGCGGCGTCGTCGGTGCCGGCTTCTTCGGGAGTCACCTGCCGCAACACGGCCAACCATTCGTATGCCGTTCGCATCGACGGTGACAAAGTCACGCAGTTCTGCACCTCTCAGGGCATCTTCACCGCGCCGAGTCCACGCACCCTCGCCTACGGCCAGACGATCATGGTGCGTGGCAACTCATGTACCTCAACTACGGCGGGCATGACCTGTTATGGGCGCAGCGGTTTCATCATCTCGCGCGATGTGAACCGGGTGCTGCCCTAAATACGGACACCTACAGCAGCCCACGAATGTAGGCGGCCTGCCCGATGTGTTGCGCGTCGTCGTCGAGCACACTGACCAGTCGCACCCCCATGGTGACCGCGGGAGTCCAGTTATCGTCGACGACGACGTCGAGGTCGGCGTCGGTTGGGTCAGCACCCGAATGGCCGGTGAAACCACCGGGCGGTGGTGACTTTTCGCCCGGTGGGAGCGGTATCACGCCGGGCCACCCCGGATTGCGATAGACCGGCGCAGCCGCGCCGTAGCCTGACACGTTCTCGTGTAGGGTGAATTATGTTGGTGTGCACTGATTTCAACCGAGCGGCGGCGCTTCGGCCCTGGCGTAGAATTCATGAACGAGCCTTCATAGATGTTGGCTTGAGTTTCGGCTGGTAACCGGTGGGCACGGCCCCAGGTATGGGTAAGCCCCTGGTGTGGTGGGGTTTCGGCCCTAAGCCTCGATCCACCGATCGAGGTTAAGATGCCCTGGAGACCGTCTGCCGTCAGCACAACTGCTGCCAGACAGAGTTTATGGCGCCCATGCGGGGACGAAGTCGCAGGTTCGGACGGTTCGCTCGCGAGCGGGTCGTAAGTACTTAAGATCCGCCCAGTGTCGGTTCGAGTCCGACTGGGGGCACTGTGTTGGCGTCCGATCCACGATTGTTCGATCGGGCGGCAACGGAGCCGACGACCATTGCTCCAACTATTGTCGTACCCCGTCGATACTCTGGATTTGTTCGATGACGCCGCGCCGGTGCCGCATCCTCCGATGCTGGTGGATCGTTGTTGTCGGACCCCATCGTTAGCCTGATGGTAGTTCCGGTTTCGTTGTCCGCCGCCGTCTCATAGAAGGGTCGTCTGGTGTTCTCCTTCACCGATCACGACGCCGATGACACCGTGTTGTCGGCGCCGCTCGATGGTGTCGCCGAACAGATGGCCTACGCCGACGGAGTGCGCGACACGCTGCGCTTGAGCCGCCAGTCCGAGGCCCGCACCGTGCTCGGTGCCGGCATGATCGGCGACCGCGCCTACAACGACCGCATGAACAGCCACGGCCCACACGCCAACTCCGGCTCCCACACCACAGCCCACAAATACGCCATCGGCGAGATCTCCCTGCAACTGGGCATCACCCGCGGCAAAGCCGGCGAATGGTCCTCGCTGGCACACATGCTGGCCGACTTGCCCAAAATCCGGTTGGCCTACCTCGCCGGAGACTTCAGCACCCACCGCGTCACCGAACTGGCCACCAGCTCGCAGACCGCCCCGAAAGGCAACCTGCGACCACGCCTCAACGACATCCTCGACCAAGCGCTCGGTCCCCGACCCGACACCCCAGTCGAGGAACCCACCCCAGACGCAGACGCGTGCGCCGACGGTGACGGTGACGCGTGCGCTGACAGTGACGGCGACCCGGATTGCCCCGACGAGACGCCCGAGGATCCGGCCGAAGCCCCCGTCGATTTCGAAGACATCGCCCTGGAACTGGCCTACCGGCCCACCCCCGACACCGTGCTGCGCGACGAACTCGACAGCGCGTTGATCAGTCTGGACCCCGACGCCCACGCCCAGGCCCGCGAAGACGTGGCTCAAGCCTTCCAGAACGTCACCTTCGCCAAAGAAGCCTTCGGCCACATGCAAATGTCGGCCTGCCTGAGCGCCGAACACGCCATCCACCTGCAACACCGCATCGCCGACCTCATCGCCGAACGGGTCTGCCGCCGCGACCCGCGCCGCGTCGGACACCGACGCGCCATCGCCCTCGCCGAAATCCACGGCGTCCCCGACGTGCGCCTGGAATGTGAATGCGGCTACGACACCTGCACCGCCCGCACCCGCAAGCGGGCCGCCGACGCGACCCCCACGGTGGCGGCCGACGACAACGCGGTCACACCCGAGACCACGGCCACGCCCGTCGACGAGAGCACGGACTCCGCCGGCCCCGATGAGCCCATCGAACCCGACACCACTACGGTCGAACCCCCTGCCGCACAGTCGACTTCCACCGACACCGCCGCTGATCCGACATCCGACGACGACCCCGGCGACGGTAGCGAATCAACAACGTGGACCGCGCGATGCGATGCACCGACACCCGATGTGCGCGGACCGTCAGCCGACTGCCCCGACAACGTGGGGTCTGCACACAACCCCACCGAGGTCGACCCGCTCGCACACCACCACGTCGCCGAACACACAGTCGACGACGAAAGCCCAGGCCACCAAGGCCCACTCGACGGAAAACGACGCCCAGTCAACGGGAAACAGCGCACACTCGACGTGCGGCGGGTGCGCTGGAACGAGTCGGTACCTGCCGTCCTCGCACCGGCACCGGCGGTGCTCGAGCCCCGCTGCGCGGCGACCCCGCGCGTCCACCGGATCTTTCGCTACCGCGACTATCGCTGCCGACACCCGTAGGCGCAGGGCCGTCTCGCACGCGAGGCACAGCTATGCGCGGCGTCCACACCCGACCGCAATGGCCGGGCGTTGACGCATGCACATCTGACGGCCATGACCCGACTACGAGCCCCCAGAAATGGGGTCAGTCATCTACATTGACGATTCAGGTTCATACATTTGGTCGATAGATTTGCGATTTCGAATCTCCGTAACGTCATCAGAAGTATCGGGCATCGCACGGTACGAAGCATTGCTGCACTCAGCCCCGCAGCACGTATGTGACGGAGAAATGACATTGGCGCACCGCGGTAAGCATCGCCGACCAGCACAGTTGTCAACGAACCGATTCCGGAGCACATCGACGCGCGCGACAGCGGTATCGGCCGTCGCCGGAGCCGTGTGCATCGCGACGCTCGGCCCCCTCGGACCCGCATCGGCGGGCGCCACCGCCGTCGTCGACGACCTGATCGACGACGGCATCGTCTACGACGCGACCGACGACACCAACGGTCTCGACTTCCTGGACGACGTGCCCGGAAACGCGATCATCGTCGTGACCCCGGGGACCGATGACGCAACGCTCTTCCCGCGCATCTATCCACTCATGGGCAGCCGGACCACCCTGGTGGTCAACTATCCCGAGTCGTTCGGTCCCATCATCGCCGGCAAGACCGGGACACTGCCCTTCCTGGCGCCGCTCTATGACGACTCGAAAGACGTGGCAGTCGACCGCAATCTCGACGTCATGCGCGCGTTCGCCGGCGCAGCGCCGGGAGGGCCTCCGATGGTGGTCTACACCGGCTACTCGCAGGGCGCCGACGCCGTCGGCAATGCAGCCGAGATCGCCCACGAGGATGGCGACCTCGATCCCACACGGACACGGATCGTCTTGGTCTCCGATCCGCGCAGCCCGTGGGGGATCAAGTCGTGGCTGGCCGATACGCCGATTCTGCCGCAGATCGCCGGCGTGATCGGCATCGAATCCGACGGGGCCCGCAACCCCGGCGCGACCGGGAACACTCCCGTGACGTCGGTGATCGTCGTCGGCGACCCCGTCGCCAACTTCCAGTGGGTGTGGTACCGGCCCGTGTCGTCGCTGATCGTCGACGCCGCAGGGTTTCTCACCGTCCACAGCGGCAACGGACCGCAGACATACGCCGACATCAACCGGTTCGACGACCCGACGGTCTACCACAGCGTCGACGGCAACACACGCTACGAGGTGTACGACGTCGGACATCCACTCGCGCTGGCCACCCAATGGGTGCACGACGAACTGGGCATCCCATACACCGCCGACGATGTCGAGGACTGGAACCGGGCGGCCGAAGCCTTCTATCCGATGCAGCGACCTGGAGTCGAGAACTCGGCCGTTCCGGTCACGGCTGCCCCCACCCCATACAGCGTGACGATGACCTCGGCCGCGGCCACCGGTGCGCCTGACACCGGAGCCGACCAGAGTCAGTCTCTCGCTGCCACAGACACATCGACGACTGATCCCACCGATGATCCGTCTCCCGCATCCGCCCGAATCAGTCCGAGCACGTCGGAGATCGCCGCGGCACCAGACCCGGTACCGCAAGCACCAGAGCCGACGCCGCCCACGACACAGTCCACGCCGCCGTCCGTCGACACCGGGCCGAGCGTCGACAACCAGGTACCGGCCCAGACCGTCGTCGCGGACTCCCCGGACGACCACGCCGACAACACGCCGGACACGACCGGGCCGAGTGCTGAGTCCGCGTCGGGCAGTGCCGATCCGGACAGCGGGGTCGCGCCCGACACCGTCAGTTCACCGGAGACGGACACCTCGCCGGAAACTGCGGCGTCCACCGACGACGCCTCGGCGGGCTCGACCGAGAACTGACCGGCGGCGACGAACAACGCCGCCGGGCGTCAGCCCAGTGTGACCTTCCCGTCGGCGACGCTGATCGGTCGCGATGCCAACGGCTCGGTCGCGGGGCCTTCGATGACACTGCCGTCCTCGGCGGAGAACTTGCTGCCGTGACAGGGGCAGATGATCTCGTTGTCGGTGACATCGCTGACCGTGCAGCCCTTGTGGGTGCAGACCGCGGAGAATGCCTTGTACTCCCCGTCGGCAGGGTGGGTGACGACCGTCTTCACCGCCTCCATCACCACACCCCCACCGACGGCGATAGAGGCGGCATCGGGCAGCAGCCCGCCATCCCCGGACGATTCGGCACCGGACGAATCGGCATCGGCCGTGGTGGTGGACGCCGAATCGGTGTTGTCGTCAGACCCGCAGGCCGCGAGTGCGGCCGCACCGGCAACGGCGGCCGCACCGCCGAGCACCTTGCGTCGTCCGATCGTAATGGGCATGTTGACGTTGCTCATGACTCTCCCGGGCTGTGGGTAACTGGCATGACCTCGCGTTCATCGTGCCAAACATCCGGAGCCGCCACACCCGGGCCGCAGGATAGGCCGCGACGCGATCTCCCGGACGTCACGGCGATGTGCGCGGTCCCGACCTACCGGGCCGCGTCTGGGCATAGGCTCGCGAGGTGACCGACGCACGACCCGCCGCCGGATCGCCGCGCGAACTCGCGGCGGCTCTCGAGTCCACCGGCTATCTCGCCGATGACGGTCTGGCCATGGCCGCCTTCCTCGCCTTGCGAATGGGACGACCCCTGTTCTGCGAGGGCGAACCGGGCACCGGCAAGACCTCACTCGCGGTAGCACTGGCCGAGGCGTTGCAACTGCCACTGATCCGGCTGCAATGTCACGAGGGCATCGATGCCTCGCAGGCTCTCTACGACTGGGACTTCCCGCGTCAACTGCTGCACCTGCGCACACTCGAAGCGGCCAGCGGCGGCGCTCTGGACGCCGACGCAGCCGAATCCTCGCTCTACACCGAACGTTTCCTGCTCGCCCGGCCGCTCCTTCAGGCACTTACCGACGCGCCCTGTGTACTCCTCGTCGACGAGATCGACCGCGCCGACGACGAGTTCGAGGCGTTCCTGCTCGAGTTGCTGGACGAGAACGCGGTGACGATCCCCGAACTCGGACACATCCGGGCCGCAACGCCGCCACTGACGATCCTGACCTCCAACCGGACCCGTGAGGTGCACGACGCGCTCAAACGCCGATGCCTCTATCACTGGCTACAACACCCCGACCTGGACCGCGAGATCGCCATCATGCATCGCCGGGTACCGGGCATTGCCGACGACCTGGCCACCCAGGTGGCACAGGCAGTGCACGTCCTGCGCGGCCTGGAGTTGCTGAAACCACCGGGCGTGGCCGAGACCCTGGATTGGGCACGCGCCCTGCGCGAACTCGATCGTGATGTGCTCGACGCCGAGATCGCCGCCGCCACCCTCGGTACCGTCCTGAAGTACCGCGAAGATCTCGATCGCGTCGCCCGCGCCGGGCTGGACCGTCTGCTCGCATGACCGGCGAGCTGGTCGGCGTCGCTGGGTTCGCGCGGACCCTGACACACGCCGGGCTGCCGGTCGCGACCGACTCCGTCGAAACGTTCCTCCGCGCGCTGCGCGAGATCGACCTCGCCGACGTCGACGCGGTGTATTGGGCCGGCCGGGCAACCCTGTGCCGTGACCCGGACGACCAGCCGCGCTTCGATCTCGCCTTCGACGCCTGGTTCGGCGATCAGGTCCCACGCGCCACCCGACGCCCCACCCAGCCCAAGCACAGCCCGATGGCCGCGCTTCAGACCGCCGGCGAACAGCGCACGGACGGATCGGGGCCACAGCTGGCGGTGGCCGCCGACGACACCGAGGTGCTGCGCCACCGCGACATCTCCTCGCTGTCGGCGGCCGAACGCGCCCACCTCGCCGAACTCATCGCGGAGTTGCGGCCGCGCCCGCCGCGGCGGGCCGCCCTACGTCGTACCCCGGCCCGGCGGGGACGGGTCGATCCACGACGCACCGTGCGCGACATGCTCGCCGCCGGGGGCGAACCGGTACGTCCGAGCCACCATCGATCCGCCACCCGGCCACGCCGCGTGGTACTGCTGTTGGATGTCTCCGGATCGATGAGCCCCTACGCCGATGCCCTGCTGCGCTTCGCGCATGTGGTGACCCGCGCGAACCCGTCCGGGACCGAGGTGTTCTCCCTCGGCACCCGGCTCACGCGACTCTCGGTGGCGTTACGCGCCCGCGATCCCGAACTGGCACTCGCCGCTGCCGGTCGCGCCGTGCCGGACTGGGCGGGCGGAACCCGGCTCGGCGACACACTGCAGGCTTTTCTGGACCGGTGGGGTCGACGGGGATTGGCGCGTGGCGCGGTGGTGGTGATCTTCTCCGACGGTTGGGAGCGCGGCGATCCGGCGCTGCTCGGGCAACAGATGGCACACCTGCATCGCCTCGCCAAGGCTGTGTTGTGGGTCAACCCGCACGCCGGTGCGCCCGGCTATCAGCCCGTGCAGGGCGGGATCGCCGCCGCACTACCCCACCTCGACCTGCTGCTCGCCGGACACTCGCTGGCGACGTTGCAGGAACTGCTGGTTGCGGTCCGCGAGGCCTGATTCGTGTCCCGCAGGACACCAGCTCATAACGGCGACGAATCCGAGGCGCCGAGTACGGATTCCGCGATTTCGGTGATCTGGGACACAGTGGTGGCGCAGAGTGACGGTGGAAGGTTTCGCCCGGCGCCAGCCCACGATTGCCGGCATGCATTGGAGGCCCCATGCGCATCACCCTCACCGTCGACGGCACAACCTACACCGACGACGTCGAACCACGGACGCTACTCGTCCATCACCTACGCAATCAGCTGGGCAAGGTCGGCACCGTGGTCGGTTGCGACACGAGCAACTGCGGCGCCTGCACCGTCCTGCTGAACGGACACAGCGTCAAGTCCTGCTCGGTCCTGGCCGTGCAGGCCGACGGCGCCGACGTCACCACCGTCGAAGGGCTCGCCCGCGACGGCGCGTTGCATCCCGTGCAGGCGGCATTCCGCGACAACCACGGCCTGCAATGCGGTTACTGCACTCCCGGCATGATCATGTCGACGATCGATCTGCTCGGCGACAACCCGAGTCCCGATGAGCACGCGGTACGCGAAGGCCTCGAAGGCAACCTGTGCCGCTGCACCGGCTACCAGAACATCGTCGCCGCCGTCCTCGACGCCGCCGACAAAATGCAGGCCACGGGAGGTGCCCAGTGACCGCGACCGTCGAACCGAGCGCTGCCGCCGAACACGAGATCGGCAAGGCCCGCGTCCGCAAGGAAGACGACCATCTCATCACCGGCCGTACCCGCTGGACCGACAACATCGTGCTGCCCGGCATGCTGCACATCGCGATCCTGCGCAGTCCGATGGCGCACGCACGCATCGCAAGCATCGATGCCGAGGCGGCCAAGCAGATGCCCGGCGTCGTCGCCGTCTACACCGGTGCCGACCTCGCCGAGGAGCAAGCCTCCCTGCCCAACGCGATGCAGATCACTCCGGATATGAAAGTCCCGCCGGCCCCGTCGCTCGCAGTCGACACCGTCCGGTTCGCCGGCGAGGCGGTCGCGATCGTCGTGGCCCGTGATCCGTACGCCGCGCACGACGCGTTGGAGAGCATCGACATCGACTACGACGACCTGCCTGTCGTCCTCGATCTGGCCGCCGCCGCGCAGGACGGAGCCGACCTGGTCTATCCGGACATGGGCACCAACGTCCAGGCGGTGTGGGTGTTCGACTCGGCCGAGGCGGGCACCGGCAGCAGTGTGGAGGACGCGATCCGCGATTCCGAGGTCGTCGTGGAACGCACGCTGCGCCAACAACGCCTGATCCCCGCGTTCATGGAGCCGCGGTCGGTGGTCGTCGACCCGACGGGCCCCCAGATCACCATGTGGTCGGCCACCCAGGTCCCGCACATCCTGCGATTGATGCTCGCGATGACACTCGGCATCCCCGAACACAAGTTGCGCGTCATCGCCCCCGATGTCGGCGGCGGATTCGGCGGCAAGCTGCAGGTGTGCCCGGAAGAGGTGCTCGCACTGCTGATCGCCCGGCGCCTGGGCAAGCCGGTGAAATACACCGAGTCGCGCAGTGAGTCGATGCAGGCCGCCCACCACGGCCGCGACCAGATCCAGAAGCTCACCCTGTCGGCGAAACGTGATGGCACGGTCACCGGCATGAAAGTCGAGTTGCTCGCCGACATGGGCGCCACCCTGCGGGTGTTCACCGCTGCGGTGCCCATCCTGGGCGCGTTCATGTACAACAGCATCTACAAGTTCCCGGCTTATCACTTCTCCTGCACCAATGTCTTCACCAACAAAGTGCCCACCGACGCCTATCGCGGTGCCGGACGTCCGGAGGCCACCTTCGCCATCGAGCGGATGATGGACGAGCTCGCCACCGAACTCGACATGGATCCACTCGCGCTCCGCGAGAAGAACTGGATCCGCCACGAGGAGTTCCCGTTCGACACCGTCGCCGGATTGACCTATGACACCGGCAATTACGAGGCGGCGACCGAAAAGGCGAAGGAGCTGTTCGACTACGAGGGACTACGTCGCGAACAGGCGCAGCGCCGCGAACGCGGCGACACGGTGCAACTGGGCATCGGCGTATCCACCTTCACCGAGATGTGTGGCCTCGCGCCGTCGCGGATCATGGGTCAGCTCGGCGGCGGTGCCGGCGGGTGGGAACACGCCGCGATCCGGATGCTGCCGACCGGCAAGGTCGAGGTGGTCACCGGCAGCTCAGCCCACGGCCAGGGTCACGAGACGGCGTGGAGCCAGATCGTCGCCGACCGACTCGGCGTGCCCTTCGAGGACGTCGAGGTCTTACACGGCGACACCCAGACCTCGCCACGCGGACTCGACACCTACGGTTCGCGCTCCCTCGCGGTCGGTGGCATGGCCGTCGTCAAGGCAGCCGAGAAAGTGGTCGACAAGGCGCGTCCCATCGCCGCGCACCTGATGGAGGCGGCCGAGGACGACCTCGAGTTCACCGACGGCAAGTTCACGGTGAAGGGCACCGAGAAAGCGGTCGGCATCACCGATGTGGCGCTCGCCGTGTTCGCCGCGCACGACATGCCCGAAGGCGTTGAGCCGAACCTCGATTCGGAGGCGACATTCGATCCGGAGAACTTCTCGTTCCCACATGGCACGCATCTGTGCGCCGTCGAGGTGGATACCGAGACGGGGTTCGTGAAGATCCGCAAGTACGTGTGCGTCGACGACATCGGCAGCGTGGTCAATCCACTCATCGTGGAAGGACAGGTGCACGGCGGTCTCGCCCAGGGCATCGCGCAGGCCCTGTACGAGGACGCGATCTACGACGAGTCGGGCACGCTGCTGTCCGGATCGTTCGCGGAGTATCTGGTGCCGGGCACTCCGGATCTGCCGCACTTCATCACCGACCGCACCGAGACCCCGGCCACCGGAAATGTGCTGGGCGTCAAGGGGGTCGGCGAGGCAGGCACCATCGCCTCGACACCCGCGGTGGTCAACTCGGTCCTCGACGCGCTGCGCCACCTCGGGGTGACCGAGGTCGAGATGCCGTGCAGTCCGATGCGGGTGTGGAAAGCCATCGAGGCGGCCCGCTCCTCGTCCACCCAGGGAGGTGCCAAGTGATTCCGTCCGAGTTCGAGTACGTCGCCCCGACCAGCCTGGCCGAGGCGCTGTCCGCACTGGCCGACGCCGGCGAGGACGCCAAGGTCATCGCCGGTGGGCAGAGCCTGATGCCGGTGTTGCGGCTGCGGTTGAACTCACCCAGCACGATCATCGATCTCGGCCGGATCGAGGAACTGCGTGGGGTGCGCGATGACGGCGACGCGCTCGTCGTCGGGGCGATGACCACCCATCACGACGTCATGACCGATGCTCTCGTCGGCCAACACGCCACGCTGCTCGCCGAGGCCACCGCGACGGTGGCCGACCCGCAGATCCGCCACCGCGGCACATTCGGCGGTTCACTCGCCCACGCCGACCCGGCCGGCGATCTCGGCGCGGTGGCCGTCGCTCTCGACACCACCATGACCGTCGCCGGGCCCAACGGCCGACGCAGCCTCGGTGCCGAAGAGTTCTTCACCGACATCTTCACCACCGCACTCGAACCCGACGAGATCCTGGTCGACATCCGCATCCCCAAGCACACCGGTTGGCGCGCCCACTACGAGAAGTTCCACCGGGTGTCACAGAGTTGGTCGATGGTCGCGGTCGCCGCGACCGTCGACGTCGACGGCGGGACCATCCGCAACGCCGCGGTCGCACTGACCAACATGGGCGCGGTACCGGTCAGGGCCCGCGGAGTGGAGCAGGCGCTGGTAGGGCAGTCCGCAGACATCGACGTGATCCGGGCGGCCGCCGACCATGCCGCCGAGGGCGCCGAACCGATGAGCGACACCAACGCCGACGCCGAGTACCGCACCCACCTGGCGAAGGTGCTCACACGCCGAGCCGTCGTCACCGCAACGGGAGTCTGACCATGCAGCTTGAACACGCCTTCTCCGTCGACGCACCGATCGACGACGTCTGGAATGCCCTGATCGATCCCGAGAGGGTCACCGGGTGCATGCCCGGTGCCAGCCTGACCGGGGTCGATGGGGACAGCTTCACCGGCCAGATCAAAGTGAAGATCGGCCCGGTTGCCCTGGTGTACAAAGGCACCGGGACCTTCGTCGAGAAAGACGAGAGTGCCCACCGCGCGGTGATCGAGGGCAACGCCAAGGAATCCCGCGGCCAGGGCACCGCCAAGGCATCGGTCACGATGACGCTGAAGGATGAGGGCGACCAGACCACCGGGACCGTTGTCACCGACCTGGCCATCACCGGCAAACCTGCCCAGTTCGGTCGGGGCATGCTGTCGGATGTCGGCGGCAAGATCATCGACCAGTTCTCGTCCTGCCTGTCGAAGAAACTCGGTGAACCGGCGCCGGCCGCGCAACCGGCAGCCACACCACCGTCGGGCGGGCAGCCGGCTGAATCCGAGGGCGCCGGGGCTGCCGCAGCCACCACCCCGGTCCAGCCGTCCACCGAGCCGCACGCCGAGGCAGAGGCGCTTGACCTCATGCAGTACGCCGGCGGCTCGGTGGCCAAGCGCGCGGCACCGCTCGTCGGTGCGTTGGTTCTCGGCGCGATCGTGTTCATCCTGGTACGCCGTCTCCGTAGCTGAGATCGATTCCCCCATCCGGTTGAATCGCGCGGACAACGGCCCGCCGCCGGTGTAGCGTCCGGTCGCAGACCCTGCAGGTCCGGAACCGGGTGGGGACACGGGGGTGATCGTGGCAATTCGGACGACGTTGTGCCGCATGGTCGCCGGCGGTGCATCGATCATGGTGGCCTGGGCCGCCGCCGCGCCGACACAGGCGGCGCCCACGCAGGCGGTACCCACCGTTGTCGCCGCGGAGGTGATCGCCGACGGCCCGATGGTCGTCGACGGCGCGAGCACCACCTCACGCATCCGATACACCTCCACCTCGGTGCGCGGCGTGCGCACCGAGATGACCGGCACCCTCACGCTGCCGAGCGCACCGGCCCCGGACGCCGGATGGCCACTGGCGGTGTGGAATCACATGACCGTCGGCGGCGCGGATCACTGCGCCCCGTCTACCGCGACCACCACGCATCCGGAGCTGCCTCGGATGACCTCCGGTGATCGGGTCATCGCCCATCTGCTCGACGCCGGATTCGCGGTGGTGCGCCCGGATTTCGAGGGTATCGGTGGTTCCGGACCGCATCCGTACCTCATCGCGGGATCATTGGCGCGTTCGACCATCGACGCAGCGGTCGCGGTCTCTCGGTACGACTCCCGGATCAGCCACGACGTGGTGGTCGCCGGCCACTCGGAGGGCGCGGTCGCCGCGTTGTCGGCCGGCGCCCGCGAGGCGGCACAGTGGAATGGGTTACGGCTTCGTGCCGTCGCCGCACTGGCCCCACCGACGGAGGTGGCCGCAATCCTCGACGCATTGTCCGGCGTACCGCTGGCGGGCCCCGCGATCAACGAACTGGTCGGCCTGGCCGCGCTGTTGGGCAGTGGCGCGGCAGCAGCGGATCCGGATTTCGCCGACCTGATGACGCACGGTGGTCTCAGTCGATCCGCGACCGTGCTGCTGCCCCACTTCGAGGATCGATGCTATGCCGAACTCACCGAGCCCGGCTCCTTCGGCGGACTCGCACCGACCCAGCTACTCGGCCCCGCGGGCGCGCAGATGAAGGCGAAGCTGGTGGAGATTCTCGAGCGCAACGACGTGCGGAATCTGCATATCCCCGCGCAGATTCCGGTTCGCGTGGATGCCGGATTCACCGACACGGTGGCACCGCAGCCTCTCGTCACGCGATTGGTCGACACCTACCGCCACAACGGAATGTCGGTGACCTACGTCGAGCATCCGGTCGGCCACGCCGGCGTGGCAACCGAGCCGGGTGCGGCCACCGACATCGCGCGGTGGTTGATCGCACAGGTGTGAAGCCCGGGCAGCACCCGAGCACCGCACCACCCGCGTGATGTACTCGTGCGATGACCACGTTCCCCGCCCTGACAGAGACACCGCTGGCGATGGCGGACGCGAATGCCGCCGGGCTCACCCTCGGCATCGCCGTCTATGCTGCGGCGATCCTGATCGGCATCGGCGTCGGCATCAACGCCGTGACCACCGGGCGCCGACGTCGTGCGGTGATCGCCGCGACCGTGGTGCTGGTGCTCACACTCGCCGGCCTGGTGATCGCGATCGCGAGCAGTATCGGCTAGTCGGGTCGCCCGGGCCGGTGCACCTCACGCCGATGCGGCGAATGCCGCGCGGAGCGCCGCCGTCTGCATCCGGAAGAACTCCTTGGACACCGGCGCGTTCGTCTGGATCAGGTCGAAGGCGTGATAGGCGCCGGGGATCACCTCCAGCGCGCAGTCCACCCCGGACTCGCGTAGGCGCTTCGCGTAGGCCACATCTTCATCATGGAAGAGGTCGAGTTCGCCGACGCCGATCCACGCCGGTGCAAGTCCGGTGAGATCGTCGCGACGAGCCGGCGCGACGATCTCGGGCGCGGCGCCGCCCAGGTAAGCCCCCCACCCGAACCGGTTGGAACTGCTGTTCCACATCCTGAATCGGTTCTCGATCGGCGACGGTCCGGCGGCGCCGGTGCGGTCGTCGAGCATCGGGTAGGCCAGCAGCTGCAGGACCGGTGCGCTCTCGCGACGTTCTTTGACCCGCAACGCCACCTGGGCGGCCAAACCACCGCCGGCACTCGCGCCGCCGATCGCCACCCGGGACGCATCCACACCATCGATCTCGTAGGCGAGCTGCAGGGCCTCGTGGCAGTCGTCGAGTGCCGCCGGGAACGGATTTTCGGGCGCCAACCGATAGTCCACCGAGATCACGACGGCGCCGATTTCGGCGCACAATCGCCGGCACAGGTCGTCGTCCTGCCGGGCCTCGCCAAGCACGAATCCACCGCCGTGAATCCACACCAGGGCCGGCGCCACCGCACGCCCACCGGTAGGCCGGAAGATGCGCACCCCGCCGCCGGAGGGCAGTGACCTCACCTCGACACCGCGATCACGCTGCAGCCGGGCGAGCCCGCCCTGTAGGAAGCGGACGATCCGCAGGCTTCGCGGGCCGGCGAGCCCGCGCGGCAACACACGTGCCGAACGCGCCAGGTCGGGATGAAACTCGTGCTGTGCGGTCATGGTCGACGCTCACCTTTCGCTGCGATTGGTTGAATCCAGGTATAACGCGGCAGAATCTCGCCCGATGAACATCGACGAGATCGGCACACGACGCTTTGCCCTCCCCGCGGTTCTGCTGGTGCTGTTCACCACTGGATGGGGCGCCAATCACTTCGCGTCGATGATCCCGGTCCTGCGGGTCGACAAGGGATTGTCCTCAACTGTGCTCACCGGCGCGTTCGGCATCTACGCACTCGGGCTGCTGCCGGGCCTGTTCGGCGGCGGCACGTTGTCGGATCGGACCGGCCGGCGGCCGGTGGTGTTGACCGGCGCGGTCCTGGCCGGGATCGGAAATCTGATGATGATCGTCTGGCACGAGGAGGCCGGAGTGCTCGTCGGTCGCCTCGTCGTCGGGCTCGGGGCCGGACTCACCATCAGCGCCGGCACCGCCTGGGCTGCGGACCTGCGCGGCCGATCCGGAGCGACGCTGGCCGGGGCCATCCTGACCACCGGCTTCGCCCTCGGCCCCGTCATCACCGGTCTGCTCGCCGAGTTCGTCCCGCATCGACTCGAGATGCCGTTCGCGGTGTCCGGGATCGCGTCGATCGCCGTGGCCGCGGCGGCAGTGGCACTCACGCCCGCGACCCCGGCACCCACCGCGCACGGCGCATCCGTCGACGATCCAGGGCGACGATCTGTGGGTGCCGCGTTGTCCTGGTCGGTGCCGATGGCGCTGTGGGTGTTCTCGTCGGTGACCGTCGCCGTCGTGGTGATGGCCGAGCGCATCGCCGACCGCTACGACGGCGCGTGGGTGCCCGGCCTGGCGGCCGCGTTGAGTCTGGGGTCGGGAGTGATCATCCAGTTCGTGGTGCGCCGACTGCACAGCGGCCCGTCGGCCGGGGTCGTGGGGGCAGCGCTGGCAGCCGCAGGCTTCCTGCTCGCAGCCGCGGGAGGCGCGCACCCGAGTATGGCCCTGTTCGTGATCACCGCGATCGTGTTGGGTCTTGCCTACGGTCTGTGTCTGCGCGACGGACTGATGGATGTCGAGACGATGACACCGTCGGAGAACCGGGGTGCGGTGACCGGGATGTTCTATGTCGCCTGCTACCTGGGGTTCGGATTGCCGGTGCTACTCACCAGCATTCGGCCCTCGACCGGTGTCGTCGCCCCGCTGGTCGTCCTGGCGGCCGCCGCCGCAGTGGCGTCGCTCGCCCGTGCCCTGCGCCTGCGCCGCCGCGTCTGACCGGCTCGCGACGCAGCGTCACGCAGGCAAGAAGACGCGACCACCGATCGCACCCCGTACGGTCCGGGCGGCAACGGTCACCCAGGCCGCGAGCAGAACGACGTAGAGCGCGGCACCCAGATCGCGAATCGGCGTGGAGTCCAGGGCGAACCCCAACGCGCACAGGCCCGTCACACAGGTGCCGACGGGAAAGGTGAAGCTCCACCAGGTCAGCGCAAACGGCAGCCCGCGGCGCACAGTTCGTACGGTGACGGCCACGGCGAGTGTGAACATGGCGATGCCGAAGCCACCCATCACCAACCCGTAAACGATGCCGAACACGGTCAGACCGACCGCGATCGGTGCGTGCCCACCGGTGAACACCAGATGCGACTGGACTGCGAGGAGGTTGGCCGCGGTGATCGACTGGCCGACCATGCCGAGCGTGATCCAGATCGTCGGGGCCGACCGCGACACCGGCACCCCACCGCGGAGCAGTCGGGCATAGATCAACGTCATGGTCATCAATCCGAGGATCAAACTCATGCCGAACAGTGCATAACAGCCGGCCAGCATCGTCAGTCGCAGCTGTCCAGCCGGAACGTAGGCCACCAGTGCGGCGCCCGTGGACGCCGACACCATCGGGGGCACCACCGGCATCAGCCAGGCGGGCAGGGCCGCGTGTTCGGACTTCTGCTCGGCGGTCATCATCGCGAACGGCACCCAGACCGCGGTCGCCACGCCGATCGCGGTGCCGGCTGCCCACAGCACGCCACTGATCGACAGTGCGACCGCGCCGCCCAGGATCGGCTCACCGAGATGCAGGGTGCCCGCGCCGACGGTGAGCAGAGCCATCGGCAACGCACCGTAGAACTGCGACATCACCGGGTCGGTGGCATACCGGCGCGCGGTCTCGCCGTGGCGACGCCAATGCACGGCGAACGCGACGCTGATCGCGACGAGCAGCACCGACGCGAGCAGCCAGATCGCGGTCGCGAACGCGGTGATGATCGCCGACTGCACCGGCAGCACGATCGCCGCGTTCGCGACGATCCCGGTGCCCATCACCGCAGCGAACCAGTTCGGCGTCAGGTGCTCGAACACCTGACGCGGATGGTCGAGATCGGGAAGGAGACGACGACGGACAACTCCGGTGCGCTCGAGCGTGGCGGTCATGGCTCCACTGTCGAGGAATCGCGCGTCCTCCGGCAGAGGGCCCGACCTTGTGTGCCCACAACCACCAATTGTGGGGCGCCACCGTCCCCGCTTGTGACCTCCGCACCGTATCGGCGGCAGACGGGATCAGTCCACCGACATCTCCCCCAGCTCCGACCAGCCGTCCTGATCGAGCGTGACGTTGATGATGTCGGGCGTGCGCTGCAGATACTTCGGCAACTCGGTCGTCGCGACCTGGAAGTGCGAGCTGTTCACATGCGCCTCGGCGGCGTCATCGTCGAACGCCTCGGTGAGCACGTAGGTGTTCGGATCGTCGAGACTGCGCGCCCACTCGAAGAACCTATTGCCCGGCTCGGCGCGGGTGGCCTCGGTAAAACTCTGTACGAGATCAGGCCATTGATCGGCGAATTCGGGCTTGATGGGCCACTTTGCCACGATGAAGATCATGCTCCCACTGTAATGATCCCAGCCCTGTCCACCACCTCGTCGCCGTCTCAATCAGAGACGGATATATCTGACAACCACCGTTTCCCGGAAGCCTCGTCGGCGATACCCGGAGGCGGCATAGTGTGGTGGAGACAACACGTGTCGAGTCGGAGGTACTACATGCGCGAGATCACCAAGTTCTACATCGACGGTTCGTGGGCCGAGCCCGCCGAGCTCAACCTCATCGACGTGATCAATCCGGCCACCGAGAAGGCCGCCGGCCACGTCGCCCTGGGCACCGCCGCCGACGTCGACAAGGCCGTCGACGCCGCCCGCAAGGCGTTTGTGACCTGGAGCCAAACGTCGGTGGACGAACGGGTCACCATCCTCAACGCCGTCGTCGCCGAGTACCAGAAGCGGATGCCCGATCTCGCCGCGGCAGTCACCGAGGAGATGGGCGCGCCCAGCGGCCTGGCCAACAACGTCCAGGTACCGATCGGACTGGCGCATTTGATGACCGCGGCCGCCCAGCTACCCACCTTCAGCTTCAGTGAGGATCGCGGGACCTCGCGGATCGTCAAGGAGCCGATTGGCGTGTGCGGCTTCATCACCCCGTGGAACTGGCCGCTCAACCAGGTCATGTGCAAGGTGGCCCCGGCGCTCGCGACCGGCTGCACCATGGTGCTCAAGCCGTCAGAGGTGGCCCCGTTCAGTGCCGCGATCGTCGCCGAGATCTTCGATGCCGCAGGCGTTCCCGCCGGCGTGTTCAACCTTGTCAACGGCGACGGCCCGGGCGTCGGCACCGCACTGGCCGCGCACCCGGGGATCGACATGGTCTCGTTCACCGGTAGCACCCGCGCCGGCATCGAGGTGGCCAAGAACGCCGCACCGACCGTCAAGCGCGTGGCCCAGGAACTCGGCGGCAAGAGCCCGAACATCATCCTCGACGACGAAGATTTCGCCGCCAACGTTGCCGGCGGTGTCGCAGCGATGATGATGAACTCCGGCCAGTCCTGCAACGCACCCACCCGAATGCTGGTCCCCTCGTCCCGGATGGCCGAGGCCGAGGAGGCGGCGAAGTCGGTCGAGGCCACCCTCACCGTCGGCGACCCGAGCGGTGACGTCCGGTTGGGTCCGGTGGTGTCCGAGCCGCAGTTCACCAAGATCCAGGGACTCATCGACCGCGGTGTAGCCGAGGGTGCCAAGGTGGTGTTCGGCGGGCCGGGACGCCCCGACGACCTGCCCACCGGCTACTACGTCCGCCCCACCGTGTTCTCCGAGGTCACCAACGACATGGAGATCGCACGCACCGAGATCTTCGGCCCGGTGCTGGTGATGATCGGCTACGACTCGCTCGACAATGCGATCGAGATCGCCAACGACACCGAGTACGGACTGGCCGGCTATGTGTCCGGCAAGGACGTCGACGAGGTACGCAAGGTGGGCTCACGCATCCGCGCCGGTTCCATCTCACTCAACGGCGCACAACTCGATCCGGTGGCGCCGTTCGGCGGCTACAAGCAGAGCGGCAACGGCCGTGAGTGGGGCGACTACGCCTTCGACGAGTTCCTCGAGGTGAAGTCGCTACTCGGCTACGACGCCTGACGCACCTGCTCGGGTCCGCCTCTCACGACCCGGGTTCTCCTCTCCCGACGACCGTTCTCGTGTCACCTGCGAGGGCGGTCGTCGTGCGTCTCGGGTCGTCTCGGCGTCACGTTCCGGGCAGCCACGCCCCGTGCAGCCCGGCCGGCACCCTGATCGGCATGTGCACGGTCGCGAGCGGACCGGCGGCCGGATCGTCGGCGGGCAGGATGTAGAAGTGCGACGACATGTCTGCCGGATCGGTGCCGAACGCGCCCCAGTAGTCGTGCTCGGTCCCGGGCAGATAGATGGGCTCGCCGATCGCCACCCCTGGGCGCCAACAGGACTCGCTGCCGGAGGAGAGGTCGTGAAACCAAAGGCTGTCGAGGTCGCCGGAATCGCCGTCACTCTTGCCGACCGTCGCCACCTGCGCATGTGACCGGGTGAGCATCCGGTCGTCGACTCGTGGGAATTCGACGTTCACACTGGCGCCCATGGTGGTCCGGACGATGGTGCCGCGGGCCGGATCGAGTACCGCCCGAACCAGAGCGGAGGTCGCCGGAGTCGGCATGTCGGCGAAGCCACCCGGGTAGGTCCACTCGACGTAGTCGACGGTCACCGTGTCCGCGCCCGGCGTGTCGAACCCATTCGCGAAGTGCCACACCCACATCGGCTCGGCGTCGATCCAACCGATCGCGGAACCGTCCCGCGGGATCAGCGCGATGCGGGTACCGGAGTCCGGTTGCCACTGCAGCAACCCGCCACCACTGAGCAGCGCCTCGATGTCGAAGACCAACGGGCACAGGAACAGCACGATGTAGCGCGACGTCAAGGCCATGTCATGGATCATCAGGGGTCGGTCCACACCGTCCACCGGTGTCGGCGGTCGGAGTGTCTGACCGTCGCGGCCGATCACCGCCCACGTGAGGTACGGCGCCTCCAGTACGTAGTTGAACAGCACCAGCTCACCGGTCTCGGGGTCGAGTTTCGGGTGCGCGGTACTGCCGACCGCCATCGCGCCGTCACAGTCGTCGCGCGCGATGGTGGCCAGATCGGCCGGGTCGAGCCGGTAGGGCTGATCGGATTCGGCCATCGCGAGCAGCCGGCCACCGTGTTCGACGACGTTGATGTCGGGCAGCTGACGGAACGTCCCGGCGAGCTCTGGCCCCACCTCGGAGGCGGGCGGCGTGTATCCGTCGGTCAGGCCCGACCAGATGGCATGGTCGGCCTTCTCCTCGGCCACCACCATCGGTGTGCGGACGAAACGGTTGCGATAGTGCGCGGCGCCGTCGCCGATGTCGAGTCGGTGCACCATCGCGTCGCCGTCGAGCGGATAGACGTAGGAGCCGATCGGATCGAACCGAGGATTGGGTCCGTTGCGCAGATAACTGCCCTGCAGGTCGTCGGGGATCTCGCCGGACACCGAAAGATCGCTGACGTCGACCTCTTGGCGTTGCGGCGCGAAGACACCGGACAGATGCGCGTGGTGCGCCATGTCCACGGGTGCGGGGCGAGTTGGTGCAGTCTGCTCGGCGGACATCTGGATCCCCACTGTCGTTGCGATCGCCCACGACGACGTCCGGTCCGGCGCCACCGGGGCACGGCCGCCCGAAGGGTACGGCCGCTCTCAGTGTCCCGCCTGGCACAGGCGTGCGCTGGTCAATCGCGAAACGCTCGCCGCTGCCCGCCCGGTGGTCGCTGCTTCGCAGCAGATGCGCAGTCGACGGCATGCAACGATCAGTAACGCCCGCCTGCCCGGCAACGACAGACCGGGCAGCGCACGCCAGGACCGCCGCGAGGTGAGTCGTCGTGCATCGGGGGAAGTCGTAGATGTCAGGAGTCACATGCCCAGCCAACCGGAACAGCCGGATTCGTCCATGATCGCCGACGGGTGGCGGATGGCGCCCGACGCCACTGCCCCGGCGCCCCGGCGCAGTATCCGACGTCGGGTCGCGGGCCTGTCCGCCGTGGTGGTGCTGAGCCTGGGCCTGTTCGGCGTGGGATCGCTGTTCTCCGGTGGCAACACGGCATCAGCCATGGCGGGACATCCCGAGGTGTTACGTGAGGGCTGCACCTGGGATTCTTCGGGCAATTACGTGCAGAACTGCAAGGTCTGGTCGGAGTCGCAGAACAAGTTCGTCACCGTCCAGATCCGAGCCTCCAACGGCAGCGACCAGGGTATCTACCTGCTCGACGGCATGCGCGCGCAAGAGGATCGCTCCGCGTGGACCAACGATGTGCAGGCCGCCCAGGTATACGACGGCAACACCGACACCACCCTGGTGATGCCGGTCGGCGGAGCGTCGTCGTTCTACACCGATTGGGAAGGCGGTGCCGGCGCGGAGAACACCACCATCGCGCAGGAGACCTTCCTCACCGAGGAGCTCCCCGACTACCTCGCCGAGAACTTCGGCGTCAGCAAGAACAACAACGCGATCGTCGGCCTGTCCATGTCGGGTGGCCCCGCGGTGACACTCGCCGAGCGTCATCCGGACCAGTTCAAGGTCGTGCAGGCGATGTCGGGTTACTACCAGACCGACAACCCGATCGGTGCGCTCGGCGTGTTCGCCAGCCAGACAATCGTGTCGAACTACACCAACGGCATCGTCAACATGTGGGGCGCGCCCGGTAGTCAGCGGTGGACCGACAACGATCCGTCGAAGAACGTCAACAAACTCAACGAGAACGGGCAGGTGCTGATCATCTCGTCCGGCAACGGATTCCTCACCTCGAGCGAGATGGCCAAACTGTCCCAGCAGGATCAGATCAGTGCGATGGCCCTCGAGATGCTCTCCGCGGTGTCGACGGTCCTCATGCAACTACAGGCCGCACAGAGCGGCGCATCGGTGATCTCGCTGCCCAACTACGGGGGCCACACCTGGGAGAACTGGGGTCGCGGTCTCGCCGACGGCAAGGACCACGTTCTCGAGGCGCTGCGCAACAACCCGCCGGTCACCGAGAAGGTGCAGGTGGTCGACGCCTCCGGTACCCCCGACCCCGAGGGTTCCACCAAGGCCACCCGGGCCGCCCTGCTCGCCGCTGAGTCCACGCCGGTGCTCGACACCGTCGACCTATCGGCCGACCCGAGCACGTCGGCACAGTCCGCGGCATCGAGCACGTCGACCGATTCGACGTCGGCGTCGGCCACCGAGCCCGGGGTGTCGTCGACATCCTCGGCCGCCGACGACACCCAGCCCAGCGCGTCGAGTTCGGAGTCGCCGACTTCCGAGTCCGGTGCCGACACCGGTGAGTCGACGGTCCCGCCGAGTACTACCCCGTCGGTCCCGATCCCGGCACAGTCATCGATCCCGACGACGACGCCGGTGCGCTGATCCGGACTGCGATGACGCTCAGGCCGGGGTGTGCGCCGCCAGCCAGTCGACAACGTCGGTGATCACCCGGTCGCGCTCGGGTTCGTTGAAGATCTCGTGATACAGGCCGTCATAGATGGTCAACGTCTTGTCCGACGACCCGGCGAGGCGATCGACCAGTTCGCTGCCCGCCGGGCTGGTCAGCACGTCGTCGCCGCCGTGCATGACCAGCAGAGGAAGCTGCAGTCGTGGTAGTCGGCGTGGAAAGGACTGCATGGTGGTGAGCATCGCGGCCCCGAGGTCGGCCGGGATCTTGCTGCGGATGACCAGCGGATCGGCGTTGTAGTCGGCGACCACCTGCGGATCACGCGAAATGGCGCTCGCGTCGAGTGCCGTGGTGGGCAGCCCCGGGGCCACCCGGGCGAGCACCGGCGCCAGCTTCATCGCGATGGGCGACATGTCGTCGCCCGGCACCACGGCCGCGCCGGACAGCACGAGCCCGGCCAGTCGATCCTGGTGGTCGAGCGCATAGTCCAGCGCGATACACCCACCCATGCTGTGCCCGACCAGAAAGGTCGGCCGGTCCGCGACGGCGGTCTCGCCTATCACGCGGTCGAGATCGTCGGTGAAGTCGGCAAAGCGCCGCAGTCGCAGACGTTTGCCGCCCGAGCGACCGTGACCCAGATGGTCGGGCACCACGGTCCGGTTGCCCGCAGCCACCAGTCGATCGACGACGTGGGTGTAGCGGCGACCGTGTTCGCCGAGGCCGTGCGCGATGACGACCACCGCCCGCGGCTGATCGATCGGGTCGATGACGTCGTAGGTGATCGTCTCGCCATGGCCGCCGACAAAATTGTGTTCCGCGCGCTGCATATCCACTCCCGTCTCAGCTTCCGATGCCGAGCCTCGACGCGACGCTGCGGCCCGCCGACTCGATCGCGCCCAACGGCCGCAGCGCGGCCTCGCCGATACTTACGAGCGCCTCCACCCTGGTGACCACCTGTTCCAACCGCGCGACGATGTCTCCCATCGACGCCACCGTGCTGTCGACCTGATCAAGCGTCACCGACAGCTTGGACAGCGTGTCGTCCATCGTGTCGATGGCCCCGTCGAGACCGCTGATGGTCTTGTTCATGTCGACGAGCGTCTCCCCGAGGTCGGCGAGAATCCCCTCGACCTGATCGACGGTCATGTCCGCGTTCAACGCCGCCTGCGCGAGCTTCTTGAACCGCTGGCGTTCGGGTCCGCGCGTGTCGGCGCCCCTGCCCCCGATGTCCCGATATCCCAGTCCCTTGTCGGCCATGGCCTCGATTATTCACGCTCGACCGTCTGCGGCGAGACGTTATGAACCCGTCAGGGCATTCGCCTGGAATAAGTCTCGACACGGCCGGGTTGAGCACGATATAGCTCAGATTTGAGCTACCTGGAAGGAGTTGGACATGCCTGCTGTCACCGCCGATACCCTCACCCTGCCCCGTGTGCGCACCGCCGCCCCCGACGAGGTCGAACGCCCGGTGAAGTCGGTCACCACCGGTCCCCGCGGCCACGAAGGTGAGGGGTTCCCCGTCGTCCGTGCGTTCGCCGGTGTCTCGTCGGCCGACCTCGACCCGTTCGTCCACATGGACCAGATGGGCGAGGTCGACTACGAGCCGGGCGAACCGAAGGGAACCTCGTGGCATCCGCATCGTGGCTTCGAGACCGTGACCTACATGATCGACGGACGGTTCCAGCATCAGGATTCCACCGGTGGCGGCGGGCTCATCGAAAATGGTGCCACCCAGTGGATGACCGCAGGTGCGGGCATCCTCCACATCGAGACGCCACCGGCCGAACTGGTCGACTCCGGCGGCCTGTTCCACGGCATCCAGCTCTGGGTGAATCTGCCGGCGGCGGACAAATTCCTGGCACCCAAGTACCAGAATTTGGAGGGCGCCCAGGTGGGACTGCTCAGTTCTGATGACGGCGGCGCCTTGATCCGTGTTGTTGCAGGCGACGTCGACGGCCACACCGGTCCGGGATCGACCCACACCCCGATCACGTTCGCGCACGCCACCGTCTCCCCCGGTGCGCGGCTGTCGATCCCGTGGCGCCCCGATTTCAACGCACTGGTGTACGTGCTCTCCGGCCGCGGTACCGTCGGCGCCCAGGCACGCCCGATCCGGCAGGGCCAACTCGCTGTGTTCGGCACGGGTGACCGCATCACCGCGACCGCCGACGCCGGCCAGGACTCGAATCGTCCGGCGCTGGAGCTGCTGATACTCGGTGGACGCCCCATCCGCGAGCCGGTGGTCCAGTACGGGCCGTTCGTCATGAACACGCGTCAGCAGCTGATGGAGGCCATCGAGGACTTCCAGGCGGGCCGTCTCGGCGTCATCCCGCCGGACGCGTTGATGCCCCACACCAGCCGGTGAGCGCCGATCCACGCCCGGCGGCCTGGCAGAACTTCATCGAGACCAGTGCCCGCCTGCAGACCATCCTCGACGAGGATCTCAAGACCACCGCGGACATGTCGCTGGCGGACTATCAGCTGCTGATGTTGCTGTACAACGATCCGCAACGCCGGCTACGCATGCGCGAGTTGTCCGACCGACTTGTCTTCTCCACCTCGCGCTTGTCGTATCAGGTCGACACGCTCGTCCGACGCGGCTGGCTGTGTCGCGAGCGCGCCGACGAGGACAGACGCGGCAGCTATGCCGTGCTCACCGCAGCCGGAGCCGCGGCCTTCCATTCCGCCGCAACAGATCACTTGCGCTGCGTGCAGAAGCTCTTCTTCGACGCGCTGTCCATGGACGACGGTGCGGTCCTGCTCGACATCATGATGCGACTGTCTGCGCACCTCTCCGAGAAGGCAGCCCGATGACGCAGATCATTCGCGCCCACGAGCGAATCCACTGGCGCAACGAGTGGCTCGATTCGCGACAGTCCTTTCCGGCCACCGGCAATTTCGATCTGGCCGCCAACGCCCACGGCGTTCTGTTGGTGCACAACGACGACCGGGTCGACGCCGCCGAAGGGCTCGACATGCATCAGCACGTCGACACCGAGATTCTCACCTGGGTGGTTCAAGGCGTTGCCGCACACCGCGACTCCACCGGAACGGAGACGACCATCCGGCCCGGCGAGATCCAGCGGATGACCGCGGGACACGGTATCCGACACAGTGAACGCAATCCCGCACCGCGTGCGGACCCCATTGCGCTTCGGGTGATCCAGATGTGGATCGCCCCGGACCGCTTGGGCCTCGAACCCGGCTACGCCCAACGCGATGTCAGCGCAGTCCTGGACTCGGGCGAGCCCGTGGTAGCGGCATCGGGCATGCCCGAGCACGCCGACGGGCCCGGCATCGCCCTGTCCAACCGTCACGCCGCACTGCACGTTGCGCGGCCCACGGCCGGGCGGTCCATCACCCTGCCGGGCGCGCCATTCGGACACCTGTTCGTGGCCGTGGGACACGTATCCGTCGCTGATATCACCGGCAACATCAACCTGGAGGCCGGCGATGCCATCCGGTTCACCGGCCACGATGATATCCGGCTCACGGCACAGAACGACGCAGAGATCCTCTACTGGCAGATGGAGTCGACAGTGGCCAGGTGACGGGACCGGGCCAACACATCAGCCGAGGTGCGGCATGACGTCGGCCGCCACCACGGCCAGGTGGTCGAGGTCGCTCAGGTCAAGGGTCTGCAGGTAGATGCGGCCCACACCGGCCTCCCGGTACCGTTGGATCTTCTCCACGACCTCGCCCGGGGTGCCGGCCGCCCCGTTCTCGCGCAGCTCGTCCACCTCCCGGCCGATCGCCTCGGCTCGGCGCGCCAACTCGGCGTCGGTCCGCCCACAGCACAGCACGAGCGCAGCGGAGAAGGTCATGGTCTCGGGACGACGGCCGGCGGTGGCGCATGCCGCCCGCACCCGACCGATCTGCTCGGTAGCGGTATCGACGGGTGCGAACGCCACATTGAATTCGTCGGCGAAACGGGCGGCCAACGCCGGGGTGCGCTTCTTTCCGGCGCCGCCGATGATGATCGGCGGCCGTGGTTGCTGCTCGGGCTTGGGCAGGGCGGGCGAATCGGACAGCGCGAAGTGTTTGCCCCGGTGGTCAAATCGACGGCCCGCCGGGGTGCCCCACAGACCGGTGATGATCTCCAGCGACTCCTCGAGCCGGTCGAAGCGTTCGCGCAGCGGTGGGAAGGGAATGCCGTAGGCGGCATGTTCGGCCTCGAACCAGCCGGCTCCGAGCCCCAGTTCGACTCGCCCGCCTGACATCTGATCGACCTGCGCAACCGAGATGGCCAGCGGGCCGGGCAGCCGGAAGGTCGCCGAGGTGACCAGCGTTCCGAGCCGGATGCGCGACGTCTCGCGCGCGAGCCCGGCCAGCGTCAGCCATGCATCGGTCGGTCCCGGCATGCCCTCGACGTTCATCGCCAGGTAGTGGTCCGAACGGAAGAAGGCGTCGAACCCCAGATCCTCGGTCGCCCGCGCCACACGCAAGAGGTCGTCGTAGGTTGCACCCTGCTGGGGTTCGGTGAAGATGCGTAAGTCCACGGTTGCCAACCTACGCGCCGGGCGATGTCACGGCATCAGCGATGGTTCGGCCGTGGTGGACAGGGTCAGTACCGCCTCGACGATCGGCTCGTGCGCCTCGATCTCACGCTCCACTCGACGCAAACGTTCGGCAAGTTCGTGCTCGGCGAGATCCCCGACCATGTCGACGGCGGCGACCAGGTAGTACTGCATCGGTCCCACATACTCGATGTGCAGATAGGTGATCCGCTCGATGTCGGGATGCTCGAGCATCTTTCGGAGGATGGACGATCGAGTCCGCGGCATCGCCGTCTGCCCCAGCAGGAACTCGCTGTTGCGTTTGATCAGGAAGATCGCGATCACGCCCAGCAGGGTGCCGACGAGTATGGACCCGATCGCATCCCAGACCGCCGACCCGGTGATCTGATGCAAAGCCATACCGAGCGCAGCGATCGCGAGCCCGGTCAACGCCGCGGCGTCCTCGAAGAACACCGCCCGCAGGGTCGTGTTGGACGTCCGGTTGAGGAAGCGGAGCGGATGGATGGCGAACCGCTCACCCGCCACCCGCGCCTGACGAATCGACTGCGCAAACGAAACACCTTCCAGTACAGCCGATATCGCCAAGACGAGATAGCCGATGAGATAGTTGGCGTCGGGCTCGGGTTCGGTCAACGACGTGATGCCGTGCATCACCGACACCGCCGCGCCGACGGCGAACAGTCCGAAGCCGGCGAACAGCGACCAGATGTAGGTCTCTCGCCCGTAGCCGAAGGGATGGCGTTCGTCGCGGCCACGCGAACCGCGACGTTCGGCGATCAGCAGAAACACTTCGTTGCCGGCGTCGGCCCACGAATGCGCGGACTCTGCCAGCATCGACGCCGACCCGGTGATGGCCGCCGCAATCGTCTTGGCGATCGCGATGAGCACGTTCATCACGAACGCGATGACCACGGTCAGCATCGAGTCGCCTGACGCTCCCGAGTCGTCGTCGACAGTCGGTTCTGCCGCCGATTTGACCGACTCGGGCGGCGTGGAGGGCTCGGTCATGCGCCGATCGTCTCACGGGCCTGCCGACCTCTCACGCCCTGATCCGGCAGACCCCGTCCGATTCGCCGATACCTCGTCGAGGCCAGATGCCCTGGCACCCATCCATCTCGACAGCTGCCGGCAGCTGTCGACTCAGCCCACCAGACCTCGGATGTAGGCGGCCTGCCCGACGTGTTGGGCGTCGTCGTCGAGAACGCTGACCAGACGGACGCCGAGGGTCACCGGCGGATCCCAGTTCTCGTCGATCACCCGTTCGAGATCGTCATCGGAGAGTGTGCGCAGGTAGCCGACCGTCGCGGCGTGGGCGGAGTCGTGGTATTCCGCGAGCAGCCCGGGCTCGACGATGACCTGAGCCACCTCGTCGGGGGATTGGCCGTAGCCGGATGCCGACCGGTCGAAGGGCAGCGCGAATCGGTCATAGAAGCCGGCCGAGGTCCACACCTCGTCGGCGACGGCGACGTCGGCGACCTGCGCGTCTTGGACCCGGGAGATGTGCCAGATCAGCCAGGCGATCGTGTTCGCCTCAGGCGCCACCCGTTCGACGAGCTGTTCGGAGGTGATGCCGTCGAGGACGGCGTGGACGTTCTCCGACACGCGGCCGAAACCGTCGATCAAGATGTCTGTAGAGCGCATACTTCCACTTCTACTCCTCGATTCACGCCCGCATGGCCGTCTGCGAGGGCCGCGGGCGACGACCCACCGCTAAGGTGTCGACGTGAGTCATCCAGGTCGCGGACACGGTCACGGTCATTCGCACAACCTGTCGGAGATTCCCGCGGTGCTGTCGCCGTTGGCACGATGGTTCGTGATCGCCACGCTCAGCGCGATCGGCGTGGGTGTGGTGGTCGGCGCCGTCGTGCTGTGGCCCTCGGACGGCGAGCACAGCATTCCCATGCAATTCCGCTCCGCCGACGGTGGATCGATCCAGACCGTCGACGCCCATGTCGTCGACACCCAACGAGCGGACTGCCTCAATCCGCTGACCGGCACCGTGCAGGACGGCGCCGAGTTCCAGCTGCCCGGCGCCTCGCCGACCGGGCCGTGTATCGCGGCGACCGTACAGCTCGACGACGGCGACGATCGGGGACGGCACACGCTGCTGGAGATCCCCACCAACCGAGCGCAATCCGGATCCGAACCCGGCGCGCTCGCCCCGTCGGCAGACCAGCTCGACCAGCCGCAGGCGGGACAACCCACCCTTGCGGTCGGGGACAAGATCCGGCTCAGCGTGGTCCCGGGCCCGGATGGCAACACGCGCTATACCTTCTTCGACTATCAGCGCACGGTATCGACCATCATCTGGGCGTTGCTGTTCGTCGGTGCGGTGGTGCTCGTCGCGGCCTGGCGCGGGCTCCGGTCGATCATCGGGCTGGTCTTCGCGTTCCTGGTCCTCGGCATCTTCACCCTGCCGGCCATCCTGGACGGGAAGTCGCCGGTGGCGGTCGCGGTGGTGTCGTCGGCGGCCATCTTGTTCGTGGTGCTCTACCTCGCGCACGGCATCAGCCTGCGAACGAGTTCGGCACTGTTGGGCACCTTGATGTCGTTGGTGCTCGCCGGCGTGCTGAGTTGGCTGTCCATCGAGACGATGCATATCACCGGTCTGTCGGGGGATCAGACTGTCAACCTGCAGGTGTATCAGAGCAGTATCTCGATCAGTGGGCTGCTGCTCGCCGGGTTCATCATCGGCACCCTCGGCGTGCTCAACGACGTCACGATCACCCAGGCCTCGGCAGCGTTCGAACTCGCTGCCGCCGGTGAGCCCACTCGGCTGGCGACCTTCCGCGCGGCGATGCGGGTGGGCCGCGACCATATCGCCAGCACGGTGTACACGCTGGTGTTCGCATACGCGGGCAGTGCGCTGCCCCTGTTGCTGCTGTTCTCGGTGGCCCAACAACCCTTCGGCTCGCTGGTCACCACCGATGCGATCGCGGTGGAATTGGCCCGCTCGTTCGTGGGCGGCATCGCGATCGCGTTGTCGGTTCCACTCACCACGGTCATCGCAGCCGCGCTGACCCGCCCCGCCGGCGCCACACCGGCCGGTCCGGGATCGGAGCCGCCCCCGCCGCCTCCTGCGCCGACAGCGACGCCACGCCCGGGTGGCCGCCACGCACGCCCCGACCTCTGACCGTCACGCAGCCGCCGTTGGTCGACACCTTTTGCGTGCGCGAGTCAGCATCGTCCCGTCGGCAGTTGTGGGAGGTTGCGCTCCAGCCAGTCCCCCACCCGATTGAGCATCCGGGTGCCCGTGGTGAACGAGCCGTTGCGCGGAATGGCCGCCATCGAGACCGCGACATCACCGCGGGTGGTCGTGATCACCGCGAGCTGCCGGACCAGGTACCCCGCCGACCGGGAGGTCGCCGGTCCCCAGCCACCCTTCACCGCCGTCACCGCCCCCTTGTTCGGCGCCATCGTCGCCACACCCCACTGCTGGTTGGCCGCCACGTTGCTCATCAGCCGGATCACATCCTCGCTACCAGGCATACAGGGCAGATGCGCCCCGAAACGTGCCTGGTCGGCCAACGCCCACGGGGTGTAGCCGGGGTAGGACGGCGGGTCATCCGCCTCCGAACTGACCTGCGTGCGGGTGTCATGCCCTTCGCGCAGTACCGCGGTCACCGCGTCGACCGAACTCTGGCCACCCCCTAACGCACCCCACAGCTCGCCGGCGGCGTCATTGTCGGAGAACGTGATCGCCTTGTCTTCCTCTGCGGCCACGGCCGCACCGTACCGGCGCTGCGCGGCCAGCGACACCGGCACTTTCAAGGTCGACCACGCACGGCCGGTGGTGAGGTCACCCATCGTGATGACGCGATCGGAACCAACCGCCACGATCGCCAGTCCCACCTTGCCCGGTTGTGATCTGCGCATGCTCTTCTGCATCTTCGCGAAACTGCTGATGAGCTTCTTCTCGGTGGGCACCGGCGGCTCGAGGAACTTCGCGATCTGCGGCGGCAGCGGCGGGAGTTGAGGTGGCCACCACGCGGGTGAGGCAGCAGCAGTCGCCGATCCGAGGAGCAACGAACCGGCGATTGTCACGGCGGTCACCGTGACAATCAACTTCACACGAGTCACTTGCGTCTCCCTAGTCACATCAGTAACAGGAGACTAAACGGGATCACCCCTCGATGCCCAGCTCGATACGAAGTTGTAGTAATCCGCTCACCTGCCACGCTCGTGGCGATACGACACTAATCCGTACGAACTCGCCACTGCCCCATGCCGAGGAACACCATGACCAACTGGCGCTCGGTCCGGGCGACGATATCGCGCTCGGCCTCTCGACCGCGGTAATCGTTGTCGAGGAGGTCGGCGACCGCGGTCAGCATGATCGTGACGATGAGTTCGGCGGCCAGTTCCAGATCTTCCGGCGACCACTGCGCCAGGTCGGGCAGCCGCGACAGATCGATGGCGAGTTCCTTGGAGAACAACCGCAACTCGGTGTCGATGGCGCGACGGATCTCGGCGATACCGCCGTGCTGCTCGCGTACCAGAAACCGGAACTGCGCCTCGTTGTCGTGGACGTGGCGCAGCAGGATCGCCAGCGAGTTCTGCGCCGTCGGCAGAGCTTGCCGAGCGGCGAGATCGCGCCGTCCTTCGCGCAGCGTGCGCCGCAACACCCGCATCGAATCCTCGACCAGCGTGACGCCCAGATCCTCCATAGAGGCGAAATGCCGATAGAACGCGGTCGGCACGATGCCTGCACCCCGCGCCACCTCGCGCAGACTGATGCTGCCGAAGCTGCGCTCGGCGACGAGTTCCATCGTCGCGTCGAGCAGACCCTGCCGGGTACGACTCTTACGCTCGGCCCGACTCTCCGAGGTCCGCCCATCCGGCTCGCCGACAGCACGTGACGGACGCTGCCGCGCGGTGTGTCGAGACCTGGTCACGGTCCGAGTCTAGGGCGAGATGACTCCGCCGCCGGAGACCGCGTCAGCCCCAGTGACAGCCGTCACAACAAAAGTCCTTGACGACACCGGCGCTGAACATGCCACACTGTTTTGTGTACATATGTTCACTCAAGTGAGCACACGAACGGAGCCAGCCCATGAGCATCCGCCTTCCCTCGGTCCTCGGGACCATTGTCGAGAGCGCCCTCTCGCCACATCCCGTCGACCGCTATCTCGAACTGATCGATCCGATGCTGACCTGGCGCGACATCCGTGCCAAGGTCGTCGCGGTGGACCGCCCGACCAGCCGGGCCGTCCGACTCACTCTTCGCCCCACACACCAGTGGACCGGCCACCTTCCCGGACAGTATGTCCAGCTCAGTACCGTTATCGATGGCGTCCGGCACACCCGGTGCTTTTCCCCCGCGAACGCTCCGTCACCCCGCGGGGATCTCGAGTTGACGGTGACCGCCCACGAGGGCGGGTTCGTCTCGCGGCACCTGTTCGACCACGCGCACGTCGGCATGGTCGTCGGACTGTCGGCGGCGACCGGCGAGTTCGTCCTACCTGCCGAGCGCCCCCGTTCGGCAGTCTTCATCAGCGGCGGCAGTGGTATTACACCTGTACTCTCGATGATGCGAACGCTCGTAGCCGAGGGCCACCAGGGAGCCATCACCTTTCTGCACTACGCACGCACACCGGATGACGTGGCCTACCGGACGGACCTGGCCGCGATCGCCGCGAACCACCCGAGGGTCGACCTGCGGGTGCACTACACCCGCGACGCCCACGGCGAGCATTTCACCGGCGCACATCTCGACGAGATCGACCATTTCGCAGATGCCGAGTTGTTCGTGTGCGGACCGGCCGCACTGATGGACGCCGTCGAGCGCCATCACGACGCGGCCGGACTGACCCAACCGCTGCACCGCGAGGCGTTCACGCTGGCAGTACCGATCTCCGTCGACCCCGACGCACCCATCGACGGCGAGCTGACCTTCCTGCGATCCGGCAGATCGGCGACCAACGACGGCCGCACCATCCTCGACCAGGCGGAATCGGCCGGGCTCCGGCCCGACTCCGGCTGCCGGATGGGGATCTGTTTCTCCTGCACTGCGATCAAGAAATCCGGTTGCACCCGCAACGTGCTGACCGGAGACACCGACAGCGAAGCCGACACGCAGATCCAACTCTGTATCAATGCGCCCGTCGGCGACGTGGAAATCGAGGTTTGACATGACCATCATCGACCACCCCACCACCGGCACCGCCCTGGTCGGTATCGACGCACCCGTCCCGGACGAGCCCACCACCGTCGACGACCCCAAACACATCGTGCTCAGCTACGAGCAAGTGGAGGCACTGGGCCGCGAACTCGACGAACTCAAGGCACGGGTCGTCGCCGACCTCGGCGAGAAGGATCGCGAATACCTCTACTCGGTCATCCGCGCCCAGCGTGGCTTCGAGATCGCCGGTCGCGCACTGATGTATCTCGGCTTCTTCCCGCCCGCCTGGATCGCGGCGGTCGGCGCACTGTCGGTGTCGAAGATCCTCGACAACATGGAGATCGGCCACAACGTCATGCACGGCCAGTACGACTGGATGCGTGAGGACACCTACAACTCACGCGAATTCGAATGGGACACCGTGTGCCCGGCCGACCAATGGCGCCACAGCCACAACTACATGCACCACACCTTCACCAACATCATCGGCGAGGACCGCGACATCGGCTACGGCATTCTGCGGATGGATCGCGACCAGAAATGGAATCCCTACTACCTCGGTAACCTTGGCTATGCGACCGCGCTGATGCTGCTGTTCGAATGGGGCGTGATGCTCCATGACCTCGAGGTCGAGAACATCGTCGCAGGCAAACGCAAATGGTATGACGTCAAAGGTCTCGTCAAGGGTATGTGGCGCAAGGCCGGTCGACAGGTCCTCAAGGACTACGTGGTGTTCCCCGCCCTCACCGGCCCCCTGTTCGTGACCACGCTGCTGGGTAACGCCTCAGCCAACCTCGTTCGCAACCTGTGGACCTTCTCGATCATCTTCTGCGGCCACTTCCCCAGCGGCGCCCAGACCTTCACCGCCGACGAGTGCGCCGACGAGACGCGCGGACAGTGGTACCTGCGGCAGATGCTGGGCTCGGCGAACATCACCGGCAGCCCGCTGTTCCACATCATGAGCGGCAACCTGTCACACCAGATCGAGCATCACCTGTTCCCCGACATCCCCGCCAGCCGGTATCCGGAGATCTCCGGCGAGGTTCGCGAGATCTGCGAACGTTACGGTCTGCCGTACAACACGGGTTCGCTGAGCCACCAGTTGGCCTCGACCTGGAAAAAGATCGCCAAACTCTCGCTACCGAACTTCCTGACCCGCGACGACAACGACCTGGTGGTGACCGTGGAGCGCTCGCCGTCGGCTGTTGCGTGAGGCACGGTCTGCCGGTCCCGGTGGCAGAATACTGACCATGGTCGACAGCATCGAACGCAACAAGGACCTCGTCCAGGAACTCGTGGAGTCGACGGCCACGCACGTCGGCCGGATCGCCACCATCATCACCGGCGCTGTCGCCGATGTCGCCCGCGAGATCGGCGATCTCGTCACCGACGGCTTCGAGATGCGCGACGCGGCGCGTCGGGCCCGCGACGACGAAGAGCGCGGCATCATCGACGTCGAGGAACACAACGACATCGGCGACGGGCCGGTCGTTCTCGAAGAGGTCGAGCTCGAACAGGCCCAACTCGAAGCCACCGACCCCGGCGTCGGCGATCCCGAGCGCGTTGCACCCGGAGAGGCCGAACCCGCGGCCGACCTCGAATCGTTCGAATCCGCCGAGGACGTCCTGCCCGGTGATCCGGTGGATCTCGGCGAGATCAACGAAGCCGAGATCGGCAGCGCCGAGGCGGTCCCGGAAGAGCCGGTCGATCTCGGGGAGATCCCGGGGCAGGCGCCCTGAGGACCGGCCGGCCGGTTCGGTCGGCTCCCGCCGGTAACGTGGTGCCCTGTGGCGGACATGTGGCACGTACTGGCATCGACCTTCGGTTACGAGTCGTTCCGCGGTGATCAGGAACAGATCGTCGATCATGTGGTCTCCGGCGGAGATGCAGTTGTCCTGATGCCCACCGGCGGCGGCAAGAGTCTCTGCTACCAGGTGCCCGCACTGGTCCGGGAGGGCTGCGGGGTCGTCGTCTCACCGCTGATCGCGTTGATGTCCGATCAGGTCGCCGCGCTGCGCGAACTCGGGGTGCACGCGGCGTATCTGAACTCAACGCAGACTTCCGAACAGCGCGCCGAGGTCGAATCGGCTTTTCGCAGCGGTGAACTCGACATGCTCTATGTCGCACCGGAACGTCTCAACACCGCAGGCTGCCGGGCCTTGTTGCAGAGCGGTCGGATCTCGCTGTTCGCGATCGACGAGGCCCACTGCGTCTCGCAATGGGGACACGACTTCCGGCCCGATTACCTCGCACTCGGCGAGCTCGCCGAACTGTGGCCGGATGTCCCGCGCATCGCGTTGACCGCGACCGCCACCCGCCGCACGCACGCCGAAATCACCGAACGCCTGCACCTCGCCGACGCCCGGCACTTTGTCGCCGATTTCGACCGTCCCAACATCACCTACCGCATCGTCACCAAATCTGAACCCCGCAAACAACTTCTCGACTTCATCCGCACCGACGGCCACGTCGACGGGCAACCGGCCACCGGGATCGTCTACGCACTGAGCCGCGCCTCGGTGGAGAAGACGGCGGCGTTCCTGGCGGCCAACGGCGTCGACGCGATGCCGTATCACGCCGGCCTCGATCGCGAAGTCCGCCACGACACCCTGGAGCGATTCCTGCGCGCCGACGGCGTCGTCGTGGTCGCGACCATCGCCTTCGGCATGGGTATCGACAAACCCGACGTGCGGTTCGTCGCCCACATCGATCTACCCAAGAGCGTGGAGGGCTACTACCAGGAGACCGGTCGAGCCGGGCGCGACGGTCTGCCGTCGGTGGCGTGGATGACCTACGGGTTGGCCGATGTCATGCAGCAGCGTCGACTCATCGACCAGTCCGACGGCGACGCGAATCACCGGCGGGTCCAACAGCAGCACCTCGACGCGATGCTCGCGCTGTGCGAGACCGTGGACTGCCGACGCGCTCAACTACTGCGGTACTTCGGCCAGGACGCGCAATCCTGCGGCAATTGCGACACGTGTCTCACCCCACCGAAGACCTTCGACGGCACGGTGCCCGCACAGAAGTTGCTCTCGACGATGGTGCGACTGCAGCGGGATCTGGGCGATCCGCCCTACGGCGCCGGCCACCTCATCGACATCCTGCGCGGCGCCGACACCGCCCGCATCCGAGAGCGCGGACACACGCGGCTGACCACCTACGGCATCGGCACCGACCTCGACGCCGCCGCCTGGCGCAGCGTGATCCGTCAGCTGGTGGCCTCGGGGATCATCGCACCCCAGGGCGACTACGGGGTGCTGACCCTGACCGACAAGAGCGGGCCCGTGCTGCGCGGCGAGACCACCGTGATGTTGCGGACCGATCCGGCTCGGCCGGCCGGCGGGCGCAGCACCCGCGGGTCACGCTCGGCACCCGATTTGCCCGACGCCGACCGCGGGCTGTTCGAACATCTGCGTGCGTGGCGCAAGGCCGATGCATCGCGGCGCGGTGTGCCGCCGTATGTGGTGTTCAACGACGCCACCCTGCGTGAACTGGCGGCGCTGCGGCCGGCGTCGACGACGCAGTTGCGATCGGTATCGGGCATCGGCGACGCCAAACTCGAGCAGTACGGCGACGACGTACTCGCCGCGATCTCGGGGTTCGATGCGGAATCCGAACCGGCGTGAGCGGAATCATTGCCCGGGGTCGCGACGTTGTCTACCTTCGGCAGAGCTGTTCTTCAGGAGGTTTTCGGTGTCCCCAACGTTGCCGTCGGCGCTGACGTTTCCCAATCCGGTCAACGACTACGCGGCCCGTTCGACCGCGGGTCTGGTGATCGTGCTCGCCGTGGTGGCGATCGTGGTCGACCACCCGGTGCCCTACGCCCTGCTCGCGCTCGGCTTTCTGCTGCGGGTGATGGCAGGTCCTCGGTTCTCTCCGTTCGGCCAGCTGTCGGTGCGGTTCATCGCACCGAAGGTCTGGCGCAAGACCAAACTCGTGCCCGGCCCGCCCAAGCGGTTCGCCCAGACCATCGGGCTCGTGTTCAGCGGCAGCGCGTTGGTGCTGTCGCTGCTCGGCCTCGGCGTCGCGGCCCAGATCGTAACCGGCGTGCTCATCGTGGCGGCGTCCCTGGAGTTCGTGTTCGGCCTGTGCCTAGGGTGCGTCGCCTTCGGGTTCCTGCAGCGACGCGGGATCATCCCCGAGACAGTGTGCGAGGCGTGCAACGATCTCTCGCTGCGCTTGGCTGCGTAAACCGCACACTCCAACCGCGGGTGCAGCCGTCCGCGCACACCCGCATTCGCTGGTCGAGTAGCCCGCGAACGAGGTGAGCGAGCGTATCGAGACCTCCGGCGCCTGACAGCATCTCACCAAATCTCGATACGCCGACTCGCTGGCGCTCGCCGACTACTCGATCACCGGGTAAGTCGCGGCCACTCGATCAACGAACAGCCCGCGCACCCCAACCGCTGGTCGAGTAGCCCGCGAACGAAGTGAGCGAGCGTATCGAGACCTCCGGCGCCCGACAGAATCTCACCAAATCTCGATACGCCGACTCGCTGCCGCTCGCCGACTACTCGACCAACGGGTAAGTCCCGGCCACTCGATCAACCAGCGAACAGCCCACGCACCCCAACCGCTGGTCGAGTAGCCCGCGAACGAAGTGAGCGAGCGTATCGAGACCTCCGGCGCCTGACAGCATCTCACCAAATCTCGATACGCCGACTCGCTGCCGCTCGCCGACTACTCGACCAACGGGTAAGTCCCGGCCACTCGATCAACCAGCGAACAGCCCACGCACCCCAACCGCTGGTCAAGTAGCCCGCGAACGAAGTGAGCGAGCGTATCGAGACCCCCGGCGCCCGACAGCATCTCACCAAATCTCGATACGCCGACTCGCTGCCGCTCGCCGACTACTCGACCAACGGGTAAGTCCCGGCCACTCGATCAACCAGCGAACAGCCCACGCACCCCAACCGCTGGTCAAGTAGCCCGCGAACGAAGTGAGCGAGCGTATCGAGACCTCCGGCGCCCGACAGCATCTCACCAAATCTCGATACGCCGACTCGCTGCCGCTCGCCGACTACTCGACCAACGGGTAAGTCCCGGCCACTCGATCAACCAGCGAACAGCCCACGCACCCCAACCGCTGGTCGAGTAGCCCGCGAACGAAGTGAGCGAGCGTATCGAGACCTCCGGCGCCTGACAGCATCTCACCAGATCTCGATACGCCGACTCGCTGCCGCTCGCCGACTACTCGACCAACAGTTGGGCCGACTCGCTGCCGCTCCATCACCGGTTGGGTTGCAGCTACTTGATCAACGGTGGGGTCCGCCAGTGTCCTACCGCTCCACCGGTCGCAGGAGCGACTCGGCGGCGTCGACGATCGCCGGATGATCGAGGTCCAGTTCGTCGACGGCCACCACCTCCGGACGTACCCACGACGCGAGCACACTCCATTGCGGCCGGTGAAACGACCACCACGACACCGCGTCCCAGGCACGATCACCGCGCGCATCGGCCTCGGTATAGATCTGCTGACCCCACCGCTGAGTGACGGTCAGATTCCGTACGACGACCTGCGACGGTCGTAGCCCCAGGCGCACCAGGTGGGCGGGGTCGTCGAGGTCGAGTATGCGCAGGTCATCGGGCAGCCGAAACGTGCCGAGGGCACGACGAGCTCCCGGCAGCTGGGGGAACTCGAACATGTCATCCACCCAGGCACGCAGGTTGCCAAAGGATTCGCCGCAGGCGGCCTCCGCATGACGCGACAGATACCAGACATGCCGGTCGGGGTGATCGATACGTCCCCCGATCTGTGGCCGATGCTCGTACAGCGGGTGGCCGGGCCGTCCCGCGGCCGCCGAGTCGAGGTAGGGAAAGACCCGGTAGACCAGCACTCAGGCCGCCCCTCCCCACGCCTCGGCGTCGAGAGCCGTCAGGACCGCGGCCGCGCCGGACAACCGCAGCGCGTCGATCGGGCGCGCCCCGCCGAGGTGAACGTTCTGACTGATCAGCCACGTCTGTGCAGCTCGTTCACCCCAGATCAGCCGCGCGCGGGCGAAGATGTGCTCGAGGTCGATCAGCAGCGGCCCCGCGATCGGTCCCGGATACTCCTCACCGGAGATCCATCGGGTCGGCTGCGATCTGCTGACGCCGATGAGCTCGGCCAACCGCGCCTTGCCGAAACTGTCGGCGAGGTAGCTGACGCGGGCGGGTGCCAACGGATCGGCGGGATCGGCGCCTCGTGGTCGTCGCGATCGAGGCATGGCGCGGACACGTGCTGAGGTCATGTCCCCATGCTACCCAACAGAATTGTTGGGTGGGTCAGTTAACGAGGCCCATCGCGATGCCGTCGAGGATGTCGTGTTCGCTCACCACCAGTTCACCGACGGCGGACCGCTCGGCGATCTCCCTCGCAAGTTCCGCCGTCACCAGCGCGCCGCCGCCGATCACGTCCACACGGCCCGGATGCATCGGCCCCAGTGCGGCGCGCTGCGCCCGGGTCATGTGCACCAGACGCTCGCACACCGCGCCGAGATCGGCGAAGGACATACGTGACAGGTGGATCGCCTCCGGGTCGTAGTCGACGAGTCCGGCTCCCACCGCCGCCAGTGTTGTCATCGTGCCGGCCACACCGACCCAACTGTGCACGCCGTCGACGGCAACCGCGTCGAATGCCGGCGCCAACCGTGCGCGGGCGAACTCACGCGCCGCCGCGATCTCGGATTCGGTGGGCGGGTCGGAGGGCAGACACCGTTCGGTGAGCCGAACACAGCCGATGTCGGCCGAATGCGCGGCATGGACGCCACCCGCGTCACCGACGACGACCTCGGTGGAACCGCCGCCGAGGTCGGTCACCACGAATGGCCCGCGGGCGGGGTCCAACTCACCTACCGCACCAGCGAAGGAGAGTCGCGCCTCCTCGTCACCGGTGATCACCTCGGCCCGTGAACCCGGTACCACCGCACCAAGCAGCTCCGCGGTCATCGCGAAGAACTCATCACGATTGGCCGCGTCCCGCGTTGCCGATGTCGCGACCATCCGCACTCGTTCGACCCCCAGCGCGGACATCGTCGTCACGTAGTCGGCCAACGCGCTGCGTGTGCGTTCGATGGCCTCTCCGGCGAACCTGCCGGTCGCATCGACACCCTGCCCGAGCCGGACGACCCGCATCTCGCGGTGCAGATCGATCAGACGCCCGGTGTCGTCGGGCCGCGCCACCAGCAGTCGGATCGAATTGGTGCCGCAATCGACGGCGCCGACCACCGTCACCGGGCCACACCTCCGCTTCCCTGCTCCCCGTCGGCGCCGTCGGTGGCGTCGGTGGCGTCGGTGGCGCGCGGCCAGGCCTCCGGGATGGCGCTGCCGCGCAGTCCTTGCTCGGCGGCCAGCGCGACCGCCTCATCGCCGAGCGGATTGACTCCCGGGCCCTTGGCGAGCGAATGGGCCATCAACACGTGCAGACACTTCACCCGGTCGGGCATTCCGCCGCCGGAGAAGTCGGTACCCAGCGGTTCAAGCTCGTCACGCTCGGCCAGATACGACTCGTGCGCGCGCCGATAGGCCGCCGCCAACTCGGAGTCGGTGACCAGACGCGCCGTCATCTGCTTCATCACCCCGGCCGACTCCTGCCGACTCGCCTCGGCCGTCAACCGCGGGTCGGTGAGGTAGTAGAGCGTCGGGAAGGGAGTGCCATCAGGCAGCCGGGGCGACGTCTTGATCACCGCCGGGCGGCCGTCGGGCGTGTAGAAGCTCACCTCGATCACGCCACGCGGTTCGCGTCCGAGCTGTTCGGCGATGGTGGCGAGATCGGCGTCGGAGACACTCACTTGATGGTCGGTGGGGTCGACACGGACTCCCACAGATTGCCGTACCACGGGCTCCGGGCCCGCTCCTCCGCCTGCTTCTCGGCAGCAATGCGCGCATCGTCGCCGGGGAACATCATCACCAACGCCTTCTCCCCTGGCCGGACGAACTGTAGCCGCTCACGCGCCTCCGCTTCGATATAGGCCGGATCACTTTGTTCGTTGACCTTCTGCTGATAGTCGCTCACCTCAGACCGGAGCTGGTCGTTGCTCGCACGCAGTTGCTCGAACTCCGCCCGCTGCGAGAAGTACGTACGCACCGGCATCGCCAGCGTCAACGCCACGACGCTGACCACAAGCGCGAGCACGATCGCGCGCTTCGCGTCGAGCCCCTCCCAACGGGCGACCCACGCCGCACGGTCGATCCGACGCCGCGTGGCTCGCGACCGGTTCGACACCCGCGGGGCCCGCCGCACGACCGGCTGTTCGACCATGTCGTCGACGCCGACGTCATCGACGTCGACGCCGTCGTGCACCTCGTGCTCACCTGTCTCGGTGACCGAGAAGCGATGGGAGCGAGCCGACGCAGAACGAGCCGCCGTGGACCGGGACCGGGCCGGACCGCGCGTCCTGGTGCCGCGACGGTCCGCCCGCGTCCGATTACGCCGATCGCCTCGCTCCCGGCGCCCGCCCGATGTCATGGGTTCCAGCTAATCACGAACCAAACGAGAATCGTGGGAAGGCGAGGTCGCCCGCGTAGCGTGCCGCATCGCCCAGACCTTCCTCGATGCGCAGCAGCTGGTTGTACTTGGCGACACGCTCACTGCGGGCCGGTGCACCGGTCTTGATCTGGCCACATGCACATGCGACCGCGAGGTCGGCAATGGTGGTGTCCTCGGTCTCACCGGAGCGATGACTCATCATCGTCTTGTAGCCGTTGTTGTGCGACAGCGCCACGGCATCCAGCGTCTCGGTGAGCGAACCGATCTGATTCACCTTGACCAACAGCGCGTTGGCGACACCCTCGGAGATGCCGCGCTCGAGGCGCTCCGGGTTGGTGACGAACAGATCGTCGCCGACGAGCTGCACCTTGTCGCCGACCGCCTCGGTGAGCTTCGCCCATCCGGTCCAGTCGTCCTCGGCGAGTCCGTCCTCGATCGACACGATCGGGAAGTCGGTGACCAGCTTCTCGTAGAACGGCACCATCTCCTCGGTCGAGTAGTCGCGACCCTCGAGCTTGTACACACCGTCGCGGTAGAACTCGGTGGCCGCCGCATCGAGTGCGATCACCACGTCCTTGCCGAAGGAGTACCCGGCCTTCTCGACCGCCTCCCCGATCACGGTGATGGCCGCGTCGGTGTTCGGCAGATCCGGCGCGAAGCCGCCCTCGTCACCCAGCGCGGTGGCCAGGCCCTGCTTGGACAGCACCGACTTCAACGCGTGATAGACCTCGGCGCCGCAGCGCAGCGCCTCCTTGAACGTGGGCGCACCGACCGGGGCGATCATGAATTCCTGGAAGTCGATGCCGTTGTCGGCGTGCTCGCCGCCGTTGATGATGTTCATGCACGGCACCGGCAGGATGTGCGCGTTCGGGCCGCCGATGTAGCGGAACAGCGGCAGGCCGGCCGATTCCGCGGCGCCCTTGGCGACCGCCAGCGAGACCCCGAGAATGGCGTTGGCGCCGATGCGCCCCTTGTCGGGAGTGCCGTCACAGTCGAGCAGGGCCTGGTCGACGAGGCGCTGCTCCTCGGCCTCCAGGCCGATCACGGCAGGCGCGAGTTCGGCCAGCACACCTTCGACGGCCTTCGTGACACCTTTGCCGGCATACCGGTCACCGCCGTCACGCAACTCGACCGCCTCGTGTTCGCCGGTCGACGCGCCGGAGGGAACCGCGGCGCGGGTGAAGGTGCCGTCATCCAGAACAACTTCGACCTCGACGGTCGGATTGCCTCGCGAATCCAGGATCTCGCGCGCACCGACCTGCTCGATCATTGCCACAGTTCTAGCCCCTTTGTCCTCGACGGAACGACGCCACGTCGGCGCCGACAGGTACGCGTCAAAGCCTAATCGCTGCGCGCAACGCACACGCGGCAAGGGAGGGACTCGCGCGCTTACCGCTCGGTAGGGATCGCCGCCGAAGGTCAGTAGCGGATGTTGATCGAGTACGCGTTGGCACGATCGCGCACGTCGAGGACATACGGGGTCGAGTTGTTGTAGACCTTGACGGCCTTTTCCCACCCTTCCGGCGTGGTCATGTCGCCGCCGGAGGACACACACAGGTACCGCGCAGCCGACAGCGCCGCGTCGTCGATGTTGTCGGGGTCCGGTCGTCCGTCTCCGTTGGCGTCGACGCCGTAGCGCTTCCATGTCTCCGGGATGAACTGGAATGGGCCCATCGCGCGATCGTGGACGGCGTCTCCGTCCATCGTGCCGCCGTCGGTGTCGTGGATCTGCATGTTGCCGCGCGTGCCGTCGAGAGCGACCCCGCGGATCGGCGGCGAGGTGTCGCCGTTGGCGGCGATGTCGGTGCCGCGATGGGTGCCGTGTTTGCTCTCCACGGCCGCAACCCCCGCCAGCGTCGTCCAGGCCAGCCCGCACTCGGGATGTTGCTGGCGCTGGATCTCGGCGGCGTTGCCGTAGGCCTCCATGGCGATCAGCGGGATGCCCGTCGACTCCGAGATCGGCCGCGCCCAGTCACGCAGCTGTTCGGCCGTCCGACCGGGTGCGTTGATGTCGATATACGGAGTCGGCGCTCCGGCGCCCGGTGGGATGCCGTCGGGGATGTCGGGGCGATTCAGCGACGGCAGATCCAGGCAGGCCGTTGCGGCCAAGGCCGTCACACCGACGATCAGCGGAGCGAGCACCAGCCGCCGCGTGGCCGAAAGCCGACCCATCCTCTGTCCTCCACTCACTACGCCACTCACGGGACCGGGCCCCCGTCGACTGAACAACTTCCGACCAAGACTTTCGGTTCCCGGTGCCCGGAGGTTACTGTCACGTGGTTAGCCTCACCAAACGACGCCGCGCGGGGTGACGGTGGCAACGACGCGAGACAGAGAGTCGGCATGGAGTACCTGGCTGCGGGTGGTGCACCCTCGGTTTTTGCACAGATGTTCGGCAGCGGACTCATCGGACTCCGCGAAGGCCTCGAAACGGGCATCGTGGTGATGGTCCTGATCGCATTCGCCGTCAAGTCCGGCCGCCGCGACGCCCTGAAATGGATCTGGGCCGGCGTGGCCGCGGCCGTGGCGATGGTCATCACGATCTTCCTGATCATCCACCTGGGCACGTCGACGGTCACCTCACTGACCGCCGAACTCATCGCGGGTCTGGCATCGCTGGTCGCCGTTGTCATCGTCACCGCCATGGTGTTGTGGATGAGCAAGGCCGCCGCACACATCTCCGCCGATCTGCGGACGGAGATGTCGGACGCCCTGCTCACCAGCGCCGCCTCGGTGTTGGGTCTGTCCTTCCTAGCGGTCGGCCGGGAGGGTTTCGAGACCGCATTGCTGATGGTGGGCTACGCCGAGAGTGTGTCGGGTGGCCTGTGGCCACTGCTCGGCCTGCTCGTGGGCATCGTGGTCGCGATCGTGCTGACCGTGATGCTCTACCGAGGGGCGGTCCGCCTCAACTTCCACACGTTCTTCCTCTACACCGGAATCTTCCTGATCTTCGTCGCTGCCGGCATCCTCGCCTACGGCATCCGTGCGTTGCAGACGGTCGGCTGGCTTCCCGGCGGCAACACACCCGCCTTCGACATCAGCTCGGCCTACGACCAGTCATCCTGGTACGGCACGATCCTCGCCGGCATCTTCAACTTCCGGCCCGATCCCACCGTTTTCCAGGTCGTGGCGTGGTGTGTGTACGTGGCGGTCGTGCTCACGTTGTTCCTACGCGCCAATCGTCGACCACCACCCGCCAAGCAGAACGCGGACACCCCGGCGCACTCCGAGCCGGTATCGGAAAGGAATCCCCGTTGAACCCGAGAAGTTCCACCGCGGTTGTGTTGCTGGCGCTAACCGTGTCCGCTCCCCTGCTGCTGGCCGGCTGCACATCCAAGGCCGGTTCCGACGGCGCGATCGCGGTCACGTCCTCCAACGACGCCTGCGATCTCGACGGCACCGACGCCCAGACCGGCGACGTGAACTTCACGGTCACCAACAATGGTTCCAAGGTCACCGAGTTCTACGTGTACGGCAACAACAATCGCGTCCTGGGCGAGGTGGAGAACATCGGGCCGGGCCTATCCGGCAACCTGACCGTCGAGGTCACCGACCCGGGCACCTACACGGTCGCGTGCAAGCCCGGCATGGTCGGCACCGGTATCCGTGAGGAGATCACGGTGTCCGGCGAGAAGAAGGACAAAGAAGAGGTCCCGGCGGATGTCAACGCCGCCAAGGAACGCTACCTCGATTATGTCCGCGGGCAGGTCGCCGGACTCGCCGCACAGGCCCAGATCTACGTCGACCACATCAAGGCGGGCCAGCTCGATGAGGCTCGCGCGATGTTCGGACAGGTGCGCACGTTCTATGAGCGCGTAGAACCGGTCGCGGAGTCGTTTCCCGACCTCGACCCGGCGATCGACATGCGTTGGGATGACACCGAGGGCGGCGAGCAACCCTTCACCGGCTTCCACCGCACCGAGCGAATCCTGTGGCCCCCGCAGGCACAGGAGGTCGGCGAGGGGCCGGGTCAGATCGCTCCCGATGACGCCGCCGACGCCACGGCCAACGACGATCAGGCTGCTGCCGACACCGCCGCGGGCGAACTGCTGGCCAACATCAACTCGTTGAAGGACGAGGTCGACAAGCCCGACTTCACCTTCGAGACCCGTCAGTTCGTCCAGGGACCGCAGGCGCTCATCGACGAGATCGCCGCCACCAAGGTCGGCGGCGAAGAGGACCGCTACTCGCACACCGATCTGTGGGACTTCGCGGCCAATGTGGACGGCGCCGAGACATTGATCGCGGAGATGCAACCGATCATCTCCGCCAAAGACCAGGCACTCATGGACCGGATCACCGCCCAATTCGCCGACGTACGCACCGCGATCGACCAGTATCGCGAGGGCGACGGATACGTCACCTACACGCAGGTGAGCGACGCGGAGCGCAAGGAACTGTCCAACAAGATCGACGCCCTGTCGGCCACACTGTCGCAGGTGCCCGGACTGGTACTGAGCTGATGACCGATCCCACCCCGACGCCGGACGAGTCGGCACCAGCGGATTCGGATGCATCCGGAACACCGACGAGGCAGCGCTTCTCGCGGCGGGCGTTGCTCGGTGGGGCCGGTGTCGGAGTGGTGGCGGCGGCCGCCGGCGGGGTCGCGGTGGGCCGTGCAACGGCTGCCGAGCAGGTGCCGCACACCTCGGGGGTCGTCCCGTTCCGCGGTGAACGACAGGCCGGGATTGTCACCGCCGTCCAGGATCGGCTGCATTTCGCCAGCTTCGACGTGATCACCGACTCCCGCGACGACCTGATCGCGATGCTCAAGACCTGGACGTCGGCGGCCGAGCGGATGACCCGGGGTGAGACCACCGTCGAGGACGGGGCTGTAGGACTCGGCGACTACACGCCGCCGGCCGACACCGGTGAGGCGCTCGGCCTCGGTGCCGCCAACCTGACCCTGACCATCGGTTTCGGGCCGGGACTGTTCGGCCCCAGCGCCTCGGATCCGCATCGTCGTGACCGATTCGGTATCGCCGACCGGAAACCCGCCGCGCTGGTCGACCTTCCCGCCTTCGCGGCCGAGAAGATCGAGCCGTCACGGTCTTTCGGCGACATCTGCATCCAGGCGTGTGCCGACGACCCGCAGGTGGCGGTGCACGCCATCCGCAACCTCGCGCGGATGGGGATCGGCGTCGTCGCGGTACGGTGGTCCCAGCTCGGGTTCGGGCGCACCTCCTCGACCACCCGGTCGCAGGAAACACCCCGCAACATGTTCGGGTTCAAGGACGGCACGGCCAACATCCGTTCCGACCAGACCGATGTGCTGGATCAATGGGTGTGGGTGGGCAAGGACGACAATCCCGCATCCGCGCAGTGGATGACCGGCGGCACATATCTGGTGGCCCGTCGAATTCGAATGGACATCGAGCCGTGGGACCGGGCCAACCTGCTCGAGCAGGAACAGATCATCGGCCGCACCAAAGGATCCGGCGCCCCGCTCGGGCAACAGGACGAGTTCGACACCCCCGACTTCAACGTGACCTCCTACGGCGCGCCGATGATCCCTCGAACCGCGCACGTGCGGTTGGCGCACCCGGACAATCTGGGCGGCATCCAGGTCCTTCGGCGCGGCTACAACTTCACCGACGGTTCGGACGGGTTCGGACACCTCGACGCCGGGTTGTTCTTCATCGCGTTCAACCGCGACAACGGCAAGCAATTCGTCCCGATGCAGCAAGTCCTGTCGCGGCAGGATGCGATGACCGAGTACCTGATCCCAAACGGATCGTCCACATTCGCCATCCCACCCGGGCTGCAACCCGGCGAATGGTGGGGTCAGGGCTTGTTCGAGGGGTGATCCGGCCCGTCACCGTCACTGTCACTCGCTGACCGGGCCCTGCCCCTCGCCGACCGGGTCCTGCCCCTCGTTCAACACCGACAGCCAGCCGTCACGGTCGCGCAGCGTCATCCCGGCAGCGTCAGCCCGCTTTTCGGCGTTCTGCACGTCCGCCATGAGGTCGCGAACGCGTTGCCGGACGACTTCTTCGATGCTCTCACCGCCGGGTTCCACCGCGACCCGACGGATTTGCTGATCGACAGTGTCCACCGGAAAGCCGGCAGCGTCGAGTCGCTCGAGCACCTTCTGTGCCAATGCCAGGGCCGGTGCGGTCGTGGCGATGCCATCGAGCACCGAACCCCGCTTCTTCTCGGCGGCCTTGCGTTCCTCCCACTCCCGGATCTGAGTCTCGAGATCGGCATGGGCACCCGAGAGCACCCCGGGGGTGCGTCCCCGCACCTTGTCGGTGAAACTGCGTGCCACATCGTCGATGTCGAAGGGACGGTCGGCGTCGTCGGCAGCGATACGCGCGTGAAAGAGCACCTGCAACAACAAGTCACCCAGTTCCTCGCGGAGCAGGTTCCGGTCCCCGTCGTCGATCGCGTCGAGGAGTTCGTAGCACTCCTCGAGTAGATAACGCCGCAAGGAGACGTGCGTCTGGGTGCTCTCCCACGGGCCGTTGCGCCGAAGGGTGTCCATCAGCGCGACGGACTCGAGCAGCGCCTCACCCGGCAGACGGGTGGCGCTGATGACTTCGTCGCCACGTTCGATCCGCACCCGCACCAATCGATGCGTCCGGTCGGAGGACAGCAACGTTGCGCCAGGGTCATCGCGTTCGGCCCACGAGGCCCCGGTGATCCCGAGGTCCCACAGGGTGGATGGATGGATGTCCTCGGTCACCGCGAGCGCTCCTGCCAGCAACGGCACCGCGCGAGTGGGCAACACGTCGGGGCGCATCGGGTCGAGCAGGATCACTGTCATCGGCGATCGGACTCCTTCGGACGCAGGTGCATCGAACGTATCCCAGGATGCGCCGAGACCGCTTCGGGACCCGCCGTTCCCGCATCCTGACCAACACCAGCAATCGCCGACCGTGCGCCCGCATTCGCCGACCGTGTCCCACCGTTCGCCGACCGTGTCCGAATTCCACAGGTCGTCCGCATTATCCACAGGTCATCGCCGATTCCGAGGAGCACGAAACCGATGCCCCTCGGTACACGTCTGATGGCCATGACACGAAATTCTGAAATCCAGGAAAAGCGGCTCGTCAGAAGACAGCGGGTGATCGAGCGCAGCGGCATGACGGTCGACGGTATCGAGGTGACGACTCCCGTTCGCACCGCGTATGACCCGGGTCGACAAGCACCGGACTGACGCGCCCTCGGCCGGCTCGACGATCTGGCGCGCGCGACTGACTTCTCGATCGCCGAGTTGCACACGTACGCCGACGAGCACAATGGTCACCGCGGCATACGACAACTGCGGTTACTCATCCCGCTCATCGACGGGCTGTCGGAGTCCCCACCGGAGAGTTGGCTTCGTCTGCTCACGATCCGTGCCGACCTCCCGACTCCGGAACTGCAGATTCGGGTGGCAGACAAGACCGGTCGGATCTACGCGCGAATCGACCTCGGCTACGAGAAGTACCAGATCGCGATCGAATACGACGGCGAGGACTTTCACTCGACTCCGGAACAGCGAGCTCACGACGCAGCCCGGGATGCCCAACTCGACGACGATGGTTAGATCGTCATCCGGCTAACCGCAGAGGATCTCCGAGTCCGGCCGTGGGAGGTCATCATGAAGATCGAGAGTGCACTCCGGTCGCGCGGTGCCTACTTCTGATCACCAACGAACGGAATCACACGCACGATCGACCCAACGCCCAACACGATCGACGCAACGCCGGACACGATCGACGCAACGCTGAGCACGATCGACGATCAATCCGGAGTCAGGTCAGGACGATTCGGGACGCAAGCCGAGCAGGAACGTCGTCAGGTAGTCGATCAGCTCTTCGTCGCGCAACCTCGCGGAGCCGACGCCCCCCGTGCGCGGGATGGGCAGGGTGATGACCGAGGTGGTCGCCCGGTAGCCCGCCGACGGATACAACCGCTTGAGCCGCACCTGCTCGCTGTCGAGCAGCGTCATCGGCGAGATCTTCACGCCCGTGCCCGCCAGCCCCACCTCGGTGACGCCACGCTCGCGACAACGCAGCCGGAACCGGGCAATCGACGCCAACCGGCGGGTCTCCTCGGGCGGCTCGCCGTACCGGTCGGCGAGTTCGGCCAGCACGCCGTCGACGGCGGCGTCATCAGTGGCCCCGGCCAGCTTCCGGTAAGCCTCCAGCCGCAGTCGGTCGGAGTCGACGTACTCGACCGGGATGTGCGCGTCCACCGGTAGGTCGATGCGAACCTCTGTGGGCTCACTCGACGCGACGGGCTTTCCGTCGGCGGCCGCCCGGTAGGCCTCCACCGCTTCACCGACCAGACGCACATACAGGTCGAATCCCACGCCGGCGACGTGACCGGATTGCTCCCCGCCCAACACATTTCCGGCGCCGCGCAATTCGAGATCCTTCAGCGCCACCGCCATGCCGGCACCGAGTTCGTTGTTCTGCGCGATGGTGGCCAGCCGGTCGTATGCCGTCTCCGTCAGCGGCCGCTCCGGGCTGTACAGCAGGTATGCATAGCCCCGCTCCCGGCTGCGTCCCACCCTGCCCCGCAGCTGATGGAGTTGCGAGAGACCGAGGTTCTCGGCCCGGTCGACGATCAACGTGTTCGCGTTGGAGATGTCGAGGCCGGTCTCGATGATCGTGGTGCACACCAGGACGTCGTACTCGCGGTTCCAGAACCCGGCGACGGTTCGCTCGAGCTGGTCCTCGTTCATCTGCCCGTGCGCCACCACCACCCGCGCCTCGGGCACCATCGCCGCGATGTCGCGGGCGGTCTTGTCGATGGTGGATACGCGGTTGTGGACATAGAACACCTGGCCGTCGCGCAGCAGTTCGCGCCGGATGGCCGCCGCGACCTGTTTCGACGAGTATCCACCGACGTAGGTGAGCACCGGGTGACGCTCTTCCGGCGGCGTCAGGATCGTCGACATCTCCCGGATGCCGGCCATCGACATCTCCAGCGTTCGCGGGATCGGTGTGGCCGACATCGTCAGCACATCGACGTGGGTGCGCAGGGACTTGATGTGTTCCTTGTGCTCCACACCGAAGCGCTGTTCCTCGTCGACGACCACCAGGCCTAGGTCTTTCCACGTCACACCGGTCTGCAGCAGTCGATGGGTGCCGATGACGACGTCCACGTCACCGGCCGCCATGGCATCGACAATCCCCTTGGACTCCTTCGCGTCGGTGAAGCGCGACAGTCCGCGCACCTTCACCGGGAAACCCGCCATGCGTTCGGTGAAGGTCTGCAGATGCTGTTGCGCGAGAATGGTTGTCGGCACCAACACCGCGACCTGCTTGCCGTCCTGAACCGCTTTGAACGCGGCACGAACCGCGATCTCGGTCTTACCGTATCCGACGTCGCCGACGATGACGCGATCCATCGGGACCGGTCGCTCCATGTCGGCCTTAACCTCCGCGATGACCGTCAGCTGGTCGACGGTTTCGGTGAAGTCGAAGGCGTCTTCCATCTCGCGCTGCCAAGGCGTGTCCGGGCTGAACGCGTGCCCGGGTGCCGCGTGCCGGGCCGCATAGAGTTGCACGAGCTCCCCGGCGATCTCCCGAACAGCCTTGCGCGCCTTACGTTTGGTGTTCTGCCAGTCCGATCCGCCGAGCTTGGACAGCGACGGTTGTTCCCCGCCGACATAGCGCGAGAGCTGGTCGAGCGCGTCCATCGGCACATACAGGCGGTCGCCGGGCTGACCGCGCTTGCTCGCGGCGTATTCCAGAACCAGATACTCGCGACGGGCTCCCGACACAGTTCGCTCGATCATCTCGACGAACTTGCCGATGCCGTGCTGATCGTGCACCACGAGATCGCCGGCACTCAATGCCAGCGGGTCCACCTGGTTACGACGTTTGGCCGGCAATCGTCGCCCGTCGCGCACCCCCGCGACCCGGTTGCCGGTCAGATCGGTCTCGGTGACGATGACCAATCCCGCATCGGGACAGACCAATCCGGCTCGCAAGGTGCCACCGAACACCGACACCTGGCCGGGCTCGGGACGGGTTCCGGGCTCGACGATGACGGCGGGTACCTCGGCGTCGGCCAGACGCTCGCCGACGCGCTGCGCCGTGCCCTTACCGGCCACGACGATGGCGGCGGACCCGCCGGTCCGCACATGCGCCCGCAGGCTCGCGAAGGTCGCGGCGATGTCGTCGTCGTTGCCGCGCGGAGCGGGTCCCGCGGCGAGGTCGAGCGACACCTCGTCGTCACTGCCGGTGGCGAGCGGACTCATCGTCCACCAGGAGCGTCCGGCCGCCACCGTGGTCTTCTCGACATCGTCGATGGCGCGATAAGCACTCGCCTGCAGGTCGATTCCGCCGCCGCCCGCCTCCCTCCCGTCGATCGGCGCATCGGCGCCCAGCGCCGCCGCGGTCCACGACGCCTCCAGGAACTCGGCGCCGGTCTGCGCGAGATCGGCGGCGCGCGTGCGGATCTTCTCTGGATCGAGCAAGAGGACTCCGGTACCGTCCGGCATGACCTCGGTGAGCAGCTGCATCCGGCCGTCGACCAGCATCGGGATGAGGGCCTCCATGCCCTCGACGGGGATGCCTTCGGCGAGCTTGGCGAGCATGTCCGCGAGAACCTTCTCACCGGCGTGCTCGGTGGCCAGATCGGCGGCGCGGGCACGCACCTGCTCGGTCAGGATCAGCTCGCGGCCCGGATGAATCCGCACCGACGACGCGTCGATCTCCGGCTGGCTACGCTGATCGGCCACCGAGAACGCCCGCATCTCGGAGATCTCGTCGCCCCAGAACTCGACACGCACCGGATAGTCGGCGGTGGTCGGAAAGACGTCGAGGATGCCACCGCGCACCGCGAACTCACCGCGCCGCCCGACCATGTCGACGCGCTCGTAGGCCATCTCGACCAGGTCGACGAGCAGTTGGTCGAAGTCGAGTTCGATGCCCTCGCGCAACTCGATGGTGCGCACCGACCCGAGGCCCGGCGCCATCGGCTGCACCAGCGAACGCACCGTGGTGACCACCACGCGCAGCGCGCTACCGGCGTCGGGCTCGGCGAGTCGATGCAGCACCGCGAGTCGTTGCCCAACGGTGTCGGCGCTGGGCGAGAGCCGCTCGTGCGGCAGCGTCTCCCACGACGGGAACTGCGCCACCGCGGCCGGGTCGTCGAGCAGTTCGGTCAGCTCGGTGGTCAGATCATCGGCTTCACGGCCGTTGGCCGAGACCACGAGCAGCGGCGCCCGCACGGAATCGTGCTGGGCGGCGGCCGCCAGACAGGCGACCACGAAGGGGCGGGCGGCGTCGGGCGCGGTGATGTCGAGTCGTTCCTGACCGCGACGTCCCAGCAGGTCCGCGATCGCCTTGTCGGCACACGTCAGCGCGGCAAGCCCGTGCAGGGCGGGGGTAGTCGACACTCCTGCGATTCTAACGGCGCGGTTTCGGCCCTCTCCGCACCACCCGCGACCTGGTCAGTCCACTGATCGTTGCAGGTAGACGCAGTCGATCCACTGGTCGAATTTGTATCCGACCGCAGGTGTGCGGCCGACCTCGACGAAACCGTTCTTCAGGTGCAGTGCGATCGACGCCTCTCCCCCGGTGGCGGCGATGACCGCGATGATCTGCCGAACATTGCCGGGTTCGGCGGCGTCGAGGAGCGCTGCGAGCAGACTCGTCCCGATACCACGCCCGCCGGCGCCGGGCCGTAGGTAGATGGTGTCCTCGGCCGTCCGGTCATAGGCTCGCTTGTCGCGGAACGGACCGAGGTAGGCGAATCCGAACACGTCCCCGGCGACGCCGACCTCGACACCGTCGGCCCCCACTCCGCTGCCCTCGGCGACGAGGAAGGGTCGACCCGCCGCGCGGATAGCTGCGATCTTGGCTGCCCAGTCCGCCGCGGTCGGTGCCTCGTAGTCGAAGGTGGCGACCGTGTGTTCCACGTAGTGCCGGTAGATGTCGGCGATGGCGCCGCAATCGGTGTCGGCGACGGGACGGATGGTGACCATGGTGTCGATGATGCCCGACAGCAGATCGGTCGGTCTCGCTCCGCTCAGGCCTGACCTTCGGCGGTGGTTCGATCGCGCGATTCCACGTAGTCGGGGCCGACGAGGTGCGGCGCCGGGTCCAACCGGGTCAATCCGTTCCAGCAGAGGTTCACCAGATGCGCGGCGACGACCTCTTTGGACGGTTCTCGCACATCGAGCCACCACTGCGCGGTCACCGACACCATCCCGACCAGGGCCTGGGCGTACAGCGGCGCCAGTGCGGGATCGAAGCCGCGACGTTCGAAGTCGCCGGCAAGGATGTGTTCGACCTGGCTGACCGCATCGTTGAGCAGACTCGAATAGGTCATGGTGTCGGTGGCGTCGGTGCGGTCACCGCGCACCAGGATGCGGAAGCCGTCGGTGCGTTCCTCCATATAGGTCAGCAGGGCCAGGGCGACCTGTTGGATGCGATACAGCGACCGGTTCTTGGTGAGCGAGGAGGTCACCATCTCCAACAGGGTCTCCATCTCCCGGTCGACGACGACCGCGTAGAGACCTTCCTTACCGCCGAAGTGTTCGTAGACGATGGGCTTGGATACTCCGGCGCGCTGGGCGATCTCCTCGACGGAGGTGCCCTCGAATCCTCGCTCGGCGAACAGTCCGCGGGCCACCTCGATCAGTTGGAGCCTGCGTTGGGCACCGGTCATGCGCGCCCGAGGCGCGCGCTGCACCTCTTCGGACGGATCGGTCGGCCGGCTCACTGCCATGCCCCAACCCTAACGACGACGGCCTCGGGTGGGGTAATCAATAGAGATGCTGACCTTGGAAGAAATCTCTGCACGCCTGGAGATACAGCAGGTGTTGACCGATTACTCGACCGCCGTGGACGCCGGACATTTCGATGACCTCGGAAAGGTCTTCACCGACGACGCCACCATCGACTACAGCGCGATGGGCGGTATCACCGGCGGTCTCACGGAGGTGAAAGCGTGGCTGGCCGAGGTACTCCCGGCCTTCTCGGCGTACTGCCACCTGCTGGGCAATCACGACATGCTTGTCGACGGCCACACCGCGTCCACGCGCACGCTGTGTCTCAACCCGATGCAGACGCCGGACAACTCGACCTTTCTGTTGGGACTCTGGTACGTCGACGCCTGGCGACATACCGAGGCGGGGTGGCGGATCACCGGGCGTCGCTTGGAGAAATGCTTCGACAAGCAATTGTGACCGTTTCGTCACCCGTGGACCAATTCTTTCGAGAATTGTTATCCGAAGATCATCAGCACAGCTCAGACGGCATTGTCGACGACCTGAACGAAAGCTTTCCGGCTACTGAGCATTCGCAAAACCCTCAGCGCAATGCATTCCGGCGTTAGGGTTGTGTGCGGTTCAGCTCCGGACGCCAGCCAGCGGTCTGCGACTGACAGGCCAGGCGTCGGGGTCGACGACGAGGGGGTTCGGTGTGCAGCTGTGGGACTACATCCAGGGTCACGCGGCGAATCTGACGTTCCTGACGTATCAGCATGCGTCACTGGCGTTCCAGACCGTCCTGGTGGGCACGATCGTCGCGGTGCTGACCGCGGTGGTGGTCTATCGGGCGCCATTCTTCTCCGCGTTCACGCTCACCACCAGTCGCGTCGCGCTGACGATTCCGTCGCTGGCGTTGCTCGCGCTGCTGATCGTGCCGTTCGGGCTCGGTGTGGTGCCGTCATTCATCATGCTCGCGTTCTTCGCGACGATGCCGATCATCGGCAATGCGATCGTCGGGTTGCGCTCGGTTCCACCGTCGGTCATCGAGTCCGCACGCGGAATCGGCTTGCCGCGTTGGCGCATCCTGGTGTCGGTCGAATTGCCGATCGCGTGGCCGGTGATTCTCACCGGCATCCGGGTGTCCACCCAGATGATCATCGGCATCGCGGCGATCGTGGCCTATGTGCTCGGTCCGGGGCTGGGGTCGCTGATCTTCAGCGGCCTGTCGCGCCTCGGTGGAGCCAATGCGCTCGAGATGGCCCTGACCGGAACGATTCTCATCGTCATCATCGCCCTGGTGTTCGACGGACTGCTGGTCCTGCTCGGCCGCCTCACGATCTCCAAAGGACTGCAATGACTGAATCGTCAACCGCGTCAACGGCCCCCGCGCGTACGGTCACCGGGGCGTCGATCCACCTCGACGGCGTGATGAAACAGTACCGCGGGCAGGACAAGCCGGCGGTGGCCAGACTCGACCTGGAGATCGAGGCCGGCAACATCGTCACCTTCGTCGGCCCCTCGGGCTGCGGCAAGACCACCACGCTGAAGATGATCAACCGGCTGATCGAGCCCACCGAAGGCCGCATCCTGATCGACGGCCGCGATGTGACCCACGAGAACCCGGACAAGCTTCGCCAGAGCATCGGCTACGTGATCCAGTCCGGCGGTCTGTTCCCACACTGGTCGGTCGCCAAAAACATCGGTGCCATCCCGCGTGTGCTCGGCTGGGACAAGAAGCGGATTGCCGAGCGTGTCGAATACCTACTGGATCTGGTCGGGCTCGACGCGGCCGAATTCGCCGATCGCCTGCCCAAGGACATGTCGGGTGGCCAGCAGCAGCGGGTGGGTGTGGCACGAGCTCTGGCCGCCGACCCACCGATCCTGTTGATGGATGAGCCGTTCGGCGCGGTCGACCCGATCACCCGAGTGCGGCTGCAGGACAGCCTCATCGGCATCCAGCACGAGCTCGGCAAGACCATCGTCGTCGTCACCCACGACTTCGACGAGGCCACCAAGCTCGGCGACAAGGTCCTGATTCTTTCCGAGGGCGGCCACATCGAGCAGTACGCGCCTCCGGAGGACATCCTGGCCAACCCGGCCACCCCGTTCGTGGAGGATTTCATCGGTTCCGGTGCCACATTGGCGCACCTGACGCTGTCGCGGGTACGCGACGTCGAAGCAGCGCCGGTCACCACCGCCCGGGTCGGCGAGGATTCCCAGACCGTGCTGGGGCGCGCACACGCCGCCGGGCACACCTGGGTCGTGGTGGTGGACAACCACGGTCACCCGCGCGCCTGGCCGTCGCTGGATGAGCTGGCCGCGAAACCTCAGGTCTCCGACTACATCGATCGCCGTCTGCCGGTGGTGGCGCGATCATCGACGCTCAACGATGCCCTCGACTCGATGCTCGCCGCGAGCCAGGGCGGCACGCTGGTGACCGACGGACGCGGCGCCGTGGTCGGATCGTTGTCGATCGACACTGTCATGGAAGTGATCCGCGGCCAACTCTCCGAGGCACGTCCCGAGGAGGAACGCGACGGCTACATCGAACATGCCGAGGGTTCGTCGACCGACGAGATGCCGGTGATCGTGGCGGCCGATGACGAGGTCGACGAGCACTCATGAAACGACTGAGACGCCTCCCGATGGATGTGTGGTTCGAACCGCTCATCATCGTCGTGCTGCTGGTCGGTTACATCGTCTGGTATCAGGTGACGACGCTGACCGATACCGAGCAGGCTGCACTCGCCTGGGACAACCTGCGTGTGACCATCTATGACCACATCAAGCTGACCGTGGTGGCGACGGTGATCGTGGTGGCCATCGCCATCCCGTTGGGCATAGTGCTGACGCGGCCGTCGATGAAGTGGCTCAACCCGATCGCGGTCAACATCGCCAACATCGGCCAGGCCGCACCGGCGGTCGGTTTGCTGGTGCTGTTCACGTTCTGGCTGGGCACCGGATTCCGGACTGCGGTGGTCGGTTTGGTCGTGTACGCCGTGCTGCCGATCCTGCAGAACACGATCGTCGGTCTGCGTCAGGTGGATCAGCGCACCGTCGAAGCCGCGCGCGGTATCGGGTTGTCCGGCCTGCGCACCCTGGTGCAGGTGGAATTGCCGCTGGCAGTTCCGGTGATTCTCAACGGCGTTCGGACTGCGCTGGTCATCCTGGTCGGCACAGCAACACTGAGCACGTTCATCGGTGCGACCAGCCTGGGCACACTGATCACCACCGGCGTGACCCTGTTCCTTCCGAAACTCCTGATCTCTGGGGCGGTGCTGGTGGGTCTGCTCGCGTTGACCATCGACTGGCTCGGTCGCCTCGTCGAATTGGTCGCGACACCGAGGGGGATCGCGTGATCCGGCGGCGCCGCGGCGCGCGCATTCTCGTCGCCGTACTCGTTGCGGCGCTGGCGTTGGCCGGATGCGGTCTGGTCAGTTCATCGGGCACGTTCCGCAAGGCGTCGCTGCCGGACGGCGCCACTCCTCTCGCAGGCGCCGAGATCACGGTCACCTCGAAGAACTTCACCGAGAGCATCATCCTGGGCAAGATCGCCGCCACCTATCTGGCAGCCGCGGGTGCCGACGTCAACGACATGACCAATGCGCCCGGCTCCGCCTCGTCGCGGCAGGCGATGCTCAACGGCGCCGCGGACCTCACGTGGGAGTACACCGGCACCGCGTGGGTCACCTATCTCGGCGAGACAGAAGTCATCGCCGATCCGCAGGAACTGTGGCAACGGGTCCACGACGTCGAGCTGGCCGAGAACGACCTGGTGTGGTTGCCGCCGGCCAACTTCAACGACACCTACGCATTCGCGGCATCAACGCCGGCGGCCGAGCGGCTCGGGGTGGCCACCATGTCCGACATCACCCGATTGCCGGTGCCGGATCGCACGTTCTGCATCAACGATGAGTTCTTCAGCAGGCCTGATGGATTCCTACCGATGTTGCAGACCTACGACATGCCCTACAACACTCCGAATGGGGTCCCGACCGGCAATGTGACACAGATGGATTCGGGTGTGGTCTACACGTCGACCGCCAACAGCGCGCCATGCAACTTCGGCATGGTGTACACCACCGACGGCCGGATCAAGAACCTCAATCTTGTTGTGCTGGAGGATGACAAGAAGTACTTCCTGCCCTACAGCGGAACCGTGGTGGTACGCAAGGAGATCCTGGACGCACACCCGGAGATCGCTCCGCTGATGGAGGAAGTCTCGGGCCGGTTGACCGATGATGTCATGCAGGAACTCAACGGCCAGGTCGACATCGACGGCGAGGATCCCTCCGATGTCGCCTACGAGTGGCTCAAGAACGAAGGACTGATCGAGTAGGTACGTTCACCGATCCCGACTCGCACCCTTCTGAATCTGCACGATCTGCGCATCGGTGAGCGGCGCTCCCCACAGCGGATCGCGACCGTCGGCGCGGATGCCGTCGAGGATCAGGCCCAGGTATCGGCGCCAGGTACCCGGCGCCGTCGGGGCGAGACTCTCGGCAACCGTCCTGAGCATGGTGAGAATCGGAAAGAAGTCGTTCGCTTCGAGGTCTGGTCGGATCACCCCGGCCGCATGCGCCCGCGCCAGGACCTGCTGCAGCCGCTCGGTCAGCACCGCCTTCGCGGCGAGGATGTCCGGATGTGAGTGATCGATCGTCATGATCATCGTCGCGAGGCCGCGGTCGGCGGCCATCGACGACACCACGAGGGTCAGGATGTCGACGACGGCCTGCCACGGGTCCGACTCGTCGAGAGTCTCGCGAGCTCGTTCGGCGACCTCGGTGAGGTGTTGGGTGAGCACGCCGACGATCAGTTCGTCTCGATTGGCGAATCGTCGGTAAACCGTCCCCACCCCGACACCCGCATGTGCCGCCACATCGTCGAGCGTGACCTCCAGACCTCGCTCGGCGAACAGCTCGCGGGCGGACGCGATGATGCGCTGCCGGTTGCGTTCGGCGTCGGCGCGGAGTTTGCGTCCGCCGACCTCACCGTCGGTGGTGTTCATGCTCACAGAATAACAAGTGGAGGAATGATCTCCACATGACGTACGTTGGAGCCAACAACCGGAGGAACCACCTCCGCCTAAGACCTGGAGGCTTGGATGAGCATTGTCTACGACGACCTCGACGATCCATCCGTCGAGAAGGAAACCCACGAGGCGCGTCAGCATCGGCTGCGCTGGGTGGTGCTGGGCGTCCTCGCTCTGGCGCAGTTGATGGTGGTGCTGGACGCAACCATCGTCAACATCGCCCTGCCGCATGCGCAGGAGTCGTTGGGCTTCGGCAACGAGGACCGGCAGTGGATCGTGACCGCGTACGCACTGTCGTTCGGCAGCCTGCTACTGCTCGGCGGTCGCCTGTCCGACCTGTGGGGGCGGCGCACCACTTTCATCGCCGGTCTGATCGGTTTCGCGGTGATGTCGGCGATCGGCGGTGCCGCCGTGAACTTCGAGATGCTGGTCGCCGCGCGAGCCGGCCAGGGCATCTTTGGCGCCCTGCTCGCTCCTGCCGCATTGTCGCTGCTCACCACCACTTTCACCGATCCGTCGGAGCGCGGCAAGGCCTTCGGCATCTTCGGTGCGATCGCCGGCGGCGGGGGCGCTTTGGGGCTGCTGCTCGGCGGAATGCTCACAGAGTGGGCCGATTGGCGTTGGTGCCTGTACGTGAACTTGGTGATCGCAGCCATCGCACTGGTCGGTGCTGTCCTGTTCCTCGGACCGCACAAGGCCGATCACCGTCCGAAACTCGACCTGCCGGGCGTGGCCCTCGCATCGTCAGGCCTGTTCTCGATCGTGTACGGATTCTCCAATGCCGAGTCCAACGGCTGGGGTGACTGGGCCACGATCACCTGGCTGGTCGCCGGGGCCGCACTGCTGGCAGCGTTCGTCTGGTGGCAGTCACGCGCCGAGCACGCGCTGTTGCCGCTACGCGTGATCACCGACCGCACCCGCGCCGGGTCGTACCTGGTGGTGTTCATCGCCGGGATCGGCATGTTCGGCATCTTCCTGTTCCTGACGTATTACCTGCAACAGAACCTGGGATTCAGCCCGATCCGCACGGGCCTGGCGTTTCTGCCGATGATCGGCATGCTGGTGGTCACCGCCACCACCTCGACCGGTGTGTTTCTCCCCCGGTTCGGTCCGCGCTGGTTGATGGCGGCGGGCATGTTCATCGCGGCGGCTGGCATGCTGTTGCTCACCCAGATCACCGCGACGAGCTCATACGCCAGCCATGTGCTGCCGGCGCTGCTGATCATGGGAGTCGGCATCGGCGCATCGATGGCTCCGGCGATGCAGGGCGCGATCTCTGGTGTCTCGTCGGAGGACGCGGGCGTCGCATCCGCCACCGTCAACACCATGCAGCAGGTGGGCGGCTCGGTGGGCACTGCGCTGCTCAGCACGATCGCCGCGAGCTCTGCGGCAACGTTTGTGAGCGGCCACGCATCGCTGGCCACCGATCCGGCGCAGTTGGCCCAGCTGGCCGCTGTGCACAGCTACACGACCGCGTTCTGGGTGGCCGCTGCGGTATTCGCAGTCGGTGGACTCATCGCCGCACTGCTGGTTCGTAGCGGCGAGCTCCCGGTGGCTCCTGAGGGTGCGGCCGCCATGGCGCACTGATCCCGAGACTCACCCAGCAAGCGGTGCCCTTGCTCTCCGCGGAGAGCAAGGGCACCTTCTGTTTGGTTCTCGACGCGTAGGGACTGTTCCGGCGACCGCCCGCCACTCCGACGGCTCGTCAGTAGTTCCGACCGCAGGATCGCCGACGAGTCACCGCGGGTAGGTGACGATGACCTGTCCGGTGCGCGCGTTGCGCCAGGAGATGGTGCGGTCGGTGTGCATGGTCGGTATCCACGGCCCGTCATGCTTACGGTCGTGGTCGGGCCGGCACAGCGGTGCGAGATTGAACGCCACGGTCCAGCCACCGGCCACCGGGTCGGCATGGCAGAACTTGAGCAGGTGGTCGAGTTCGCACTCCTCGGACGGTCTGCCGCAGTACGGGTAGCGGCAGCGTCGGTCCAGTTGGATGATCTCCGCGCGGAGGGCCGCCGACGGCTTATAGGTCAGCGCCCCCGGTGGTGGGGTGGCGAAACCACCGTGCCCGGTCGGGTCGATCGGTGGGGCCGGTGCGCGGTTGCCGAAGATGATCAACCCGCTGGCGGCGCGGGTTTCACTCGGTCGGGCGGTGATGGTGGTGGCGTGTGGTGCGATTCGTGCGGCGTGGGCGGGATCGATGGCGCCGTAGCCCATCAGGCGGGTCGGGTCGAGACCGGTCGGGTCGCGCAGCAGGGTCAGGCCGGGCACGATGAGGTCGGAATCGGTCTCTGTATCGGTGTCGGTGTCGGTGTCGGTGTCGGTGTCGGCGGGATCATGTTCAGCGGGTGGTGCGGTGATGAAATCTCGTCGCGATCCCGGGGAGGGCGCATCCTCAGCGGTGTCATCGGCATCGATTCCGGTACCGGATTGGCCAATTTCACCGTTCTCGTTGTCGTTGTCGTTGTCGCGGTCGATGTCAATGTGATCGTCAATGTCGGCGAGGGTGATCGGCTGTTCTTCGGCCGCATCAGGCCCACCCAGCACGGGTTCGACGGTGGTCTGGCCGGATGCAGCGGTGTTGTCCGCCGTGGTGGTGTCGACCGACGAGTCACGGACACCGCCGGTGACCGGACTCGGGGTGGTGGCGGGTGCTGGGTTGTTGGTGCGGGTTGGTGTGGCGGGGCAGGTGTCGTCGCCGCAGTGGCAGCGTAGTTTTGCGCCGGGTGCTTTGATGATTTCGGCGAACGCGGTGACGCGTTGGGCTTTGATGCTGCGCCCATCGCGGCGGCACACCCGGCGGCTGATCAAGGCGCTGATGCGGTCGCGCAGGTGTACGCCGTGTTCGGCGGGGATGCAGGCATCGACGGTCATGTGCCCGAACGCTTCGGCACCGATCGTCACATCCCCGAACAGGTCGGTGATGTCGTCGCGGGTCTCGGCGGCTCGATCGGGGTCGAGGCTGATGATGATGGCGTCGAGATCATCTCGCAGGGCGGTGTCGGTGGTGGGTCGGCTGGCCAGATCGAGCACCACATCGTCGAAATCCCACGGCTCATCCTCGTCGGCATCGTCGGCGGCGGGATCGTCGGTGGCGGCAGGGTCGGTCTCGGACGCAGCATCATCGGAGCCGCCATCATCAGTGCCGTCGCCGTCGGAGCCGTCGCCGTCGGTGCGCTCACCATCGGTGCCGGGATCGAGGTCGGCTGCGGGGTCGTCGAGGTCGAGGGTGAGTTCCTCCTCGACATCCTTGCTGTCGGGTTCGTCGGTGTAGGCGTTGTCGGCGAGTTCGCCGAGTCGCTCCCGCAGGTCGCCGGTGGGGCCGGTGGCGGCGCCGCGGATGGCCACACCCAGCCGGTGGGGCCTCAAATCTCCGGAGCGGAAGGCATCACGGATCTTGGGGTGCTCGTCGAGCAGTTCATCGAGACCGACCCATTCGCCGGCTTGACGTCGAGAAATACCCAACTGCAGTGAGATTTCGCCTTTCGCGGCTTTGTCGGCGGCGTTGCGGACTCGGTTCGGAACGAAATCGTTGTATCCGGCGAGACGCTCGTTGTAGGTGGATTGCCCGATCTGACGGGCGATCTGCATCGCCAGGGCTTGGGCTTGATTACTCAGCCGCAACAAATCGCGACCGTACTGCGCCAACTCGCCGAGACTGCTGGAGGCCAGCAGAGCGTCGTCGGCGGCACGGTCGGTGAAGGTGAACACGAAACGCTCCTTTCCGGCGAAGACGGTCTCTGAGGTCGGGATGGGTTGGCGGGGAATCGAACTGCTATCAGACTATCGAGCGGGTCTGACAACTTTGGTGCGCTACGGGTGCGGTGTGGATGGACTCGATCGGTGAGGTGTTGAGTTCAGGATAGCGGCGGGGTGTGACAACATTTCGTGCGTGAGATTGGTTGCGTGGGTGGACCCTTCGTGACGCGGCCTCGCAAGCTCGGACGCTCCTCAGGGACCAGGGGACGCTCCCTCGCAAACGTGGTCGTTACTCAGCCCCGGGGGACAGCATGTGGGTTCGCACGTACTCGCTGCGCCCCTCCATTTCTTCAACTACGGCACGGAGGCCACAAAAGGCCCCGGCCCTGAGCAGTTGATGCTCAGGGCCGGGGCCTCGTGATGATTCAGGCTGCGAAAAGGGGAAGTCGAGCTGACTTCTCGACGCTGGAGTAGTGCGAGGCGTCGCCCTGCAGCACCTGGCTCCGTTGCCCTCGAACGTCAACCGGAACGTCACCGGCGAGGGTGATCCGGTGTAGCTCGCGCTGCTGATTGCCGTAGTCGGAGATGCCATAGTGCTGGGTCGCCCGGTTGTCCCAGATCACCACATCGCCGAGTCGCCAGTTCCAACGGAAGGTGTTCTCCAGCTTCGTGATGCGACTCTGCAGAAGCTGATACAACTCACCGAACTCGGCGGACTTGAGTCCTCGGAACTCCTTGGCGAAGTGACCGAGCAGCAGGCTGCGCTCACCGGTCTCCGGGTGTACCCGTACCACCGGATGCAGCGTCTGGTACTCCGCGCTGGTGAACTCCTTGTAGTGCTCGGACTTTCGGCTGATGTCGACGCCGCCCGACGGCTCGGACTGATTGACGTAGTCGTACAGATTGGTATGCGTGGCCCAGAGCTCTTCGGCCAACGCCCGCAGCGGTTTCGGTAACTGTTCGTAGGCGGCGACCGTCGAGGCCCAAGTGGTCGCGCCGCCGTAGGACGGCAGGGTAACCGCCCGCAGAATCGACGCCTTGGGGATGCGGTCGACGAAGGTGACATCGGAATGCCAGCTGTTGGCTGCACCCTCGATCGTCAGCAGCTGCGTCCCCCGCGATGTAACGGTCGGGTGGGGCGCGGTCTGCTCGCCGAGCAGGCCGGCGAACGCGTACTGCCCCGCGTCGTCGAGGTGATGTTGCCCCTCGAACACAACGGTCTTGTTGACTGCCAGGGCGAGCCGGATCGCCTCGACCTGCTCGGTCGGGAGATCAGCACCGAGCCGGACCTGCCCGATCCGGGCACCGATGTGCTCTCCCAGCTTCTCGACGGTGATGCCCCCGTCGGCGTACACCTGCTGCGCCGCGCGCTCACGTTCCGTGCGGTCGTCGATCTGAGCCAGCGTCATTCCTAGAAACCTCTCGTGAATTCTTTTGTTTCAACGTTTTTCATCTCAGCACCGATGACACCGACAAGGCGAGGTAACAATCATGCTGATCGCAACGCCGATCAGTCCGCCGACCGTTCGGCCGCCTCGTCGAGACCCCGCCGCACATTCACACCCACCCGCGTGGGGCCCGGGCGATACGTGACGGCCCGCAGCGCCGGACCGAATCGGAATACGCCACGGCGCTGGCGCAGTTCGGGGTCGACCGGACCGCGTGCGTCGAGTCCCACCGAGATGCCTGTCCAGGGCGCCATACCGACCAGCTGGACCTGGTCGTCGAGCTTCACAATCGTCGACGCCTCGCCGTCACACACCGCCTCGACCGTGAGGTTCCAGCGCACCGACGGTGTCGCGGAGGCGCGCAGACACAACGCGGTCGCGCCGTCCGGCAGCCGACCCGACTCCCGCCGGACGCGGCCATAGGCGTTGTACACCAGGTGCACGGCTGCCGATTCCACGTACAGCAGATAGCCGCCCTGCTGGTCGCCGTGCGCGACGATCACCCCCTCGTCGTCGGCGGTCCAGCCCTCAAGTTCCGCCTCCACCACGAAGTCGCGGTAGGCGATCAGGCGGCTCGACCGGTAGCGCTCCAACGTCGGTGTGCCGGCGAGAATCCGGATCGGATCGCTCAACCGCGCCTCCGCGGGCCGTCGACGTAGCTGATCTGCGGGACGGTCGTACAGCGGGAACACCGTGTTGCGCCAGGCCGCGGCATCCCACGCGGCGGCCAGCTCGGCAACCTTGTCGGGATGTCGGGCGGCGAGATCGGTGGTTTCGGCCGGGTCCGTGGTCACGTCGTACAGTTCCCACGCCGGATCGTCGACGGAGGCCGGGTCCCGGTGTAGTGACACCAGTTTCCAGCCGTCCCGGTAGTAGCCGCGGTGCCCACCGAACTCCGCGTACTGCTCGGTGTGCGGTGACTGGGCATCACGGTCACGCAGGACGTCGGCGATGCTGACACCGTCGCGCTCCTGAGCGGGCCGCCCGTGGCGGTGGTCCGGTGTGTCGACCCCGGCGAGTTCGAGCAGGGTGGGCACGAGATCGGTGACGTAGGAGAACTGACGACGTACACCGGTGTCGTCGGCCGCCCGGGGCAGTCCGTTCGGCCAGGACACGACGAATGGAACCCGCACGCCGCCGGCGAAGGTCTGCCCCTTGTAGAAGCGGAACGGGGTATTGGACGCCTGCCCCCAGCCGCGTGGGTAGTGCACCCCGAGTGCGGCCGAACCGATCAGATCCTGGTCGTGCGGCACGTCGCGTTCCCAGTCGGGTGGCACCGGACCGTGCACGAATTGGCTGAAGTACGAACGCGTCCCAACCGGTCCACCCTCGGCGGTGCCGCCGTTGTCCGAGGTGAACACGATGATCGTGTTGTCGAGCTCACCGAGTTGCTCAAGGGTGTCGACCACTCGTCCGACGCTCTGGTCGACGCTGTCGACCATCGCTGCGTACACCTCCTGGTAGCGCTGGAATCGCTCCTGCTCTGTGGGTTCGAGGTCATCCCACAGCGGTGCGTCGAACCCGGGCTCGGTGTTGCGTTCCGCCATCGGGGTGTCCGGGTCGAACAGCCCGTTCTCGATCTGTCGCTGCAACCGTTGCCGCCGGACCTCATCCCAGCCCTGGCCGTAGCGACCGCGATACTTCGCGAGATCGGCCTCCTTCACCTGGTGCGGTCCGTGCATCGCGATGTGCGCGAAGTACAGGAAGAACGGCTTCGTCGGGTCCTGCGCGCGCAACGCGGTGATCTGGGAGATCGCACGGTCGGTCAGGTCATCGGTGACGTAGTAGTCATCGGGGTACTCGGCGACGTCGACGACGGTGTTGTCGGCGATCAGCTGGTTCGGGTAGAAGAACGAGTTGAGTCCCTCCAGTGAACCGTAGTAGCTGTCGAAACCGCGCTGCACCGGCCACGAGCTGCGGTCGCGTCCCGGGCCCATGTTCGCATCTCGCACCAGATGCCACTTCCCCACCGCATACGTGGCATATCCACCGGCACGCAGGATCTCCGGCAATGTCAGCACATCGTCGGCGAGTTCGAGTCGTAGCCCCGGAAACCCGGGATCGGAGTTCGCCACACTGCCATAACCCGCCCGATGCGGGTTCAGCCCGGTCAGCAGCGCCGCGCGCGCCGGTGAGCACACCGGGGTGGTGTGGTAATTGGACAACCGGAACCCGTTGCGCGCCAGCCGGTCGATGTTGGGTGTGTCGATCTCCGCGCCGAACGGCGAGATGTCGGAATAGCCCATGTCGTCGACGAGGATCACCACGATGTTCGGAGCACCGGCCGGGGCCGTCGGTTCCTCCGGCCACCATGGCCGCGACACCGAACTCGTGCGGCCGATCACCCCGTCGAAGCCGTCGTAACCACGCGCGCCCGCCGGCAGATCAGTTCTGTCCGCTTGTGCCATCGCTTGTCTCCCTGCACATCACATCGAGCCTCGCGCCCGAACACCGAGCACGTTCGGCCAAGGTCAACCGCCTGTCAAGGGTTCGATCCGAGCGAAATTCAACGACGCGGACCACCCGTTCGATCCCCATACTGGATGTCGATTCCTCGCCCGTGCACACGTTTTCGATTCCGATGAGTGTACGGATCCCGTGTGGTCGGCCATCACCGATCACCTCGACCCGACAGAGATGTGATCACCATGCCCCGACACCGAGGTGCCCGCGCCGCTGCGGTCATCGTCGCCATCTTGCTCGCGCTGGCCGCTGTAGGATGCGAGTCCGCGGTTTCGCAGCAGCAGCACTCGACCGCGCCCGCCGCACCCGGAGACCCCACACCCCGCGGCGGCGACCTGCGGGTCGGCGTGCTCGGCGACCTCTCGCCGAAGGCGTTCCTGCAGATCGGGACCGGGTCGATGAACGGTCAGGTGGTGGCCAATGCCTTCGACACCCTCATCCGGTACGCCCGTGACTCACTGACCGTCGAACCGTCGTTGGCGACCGCCTGGCAACTCGCGCCCGACGGCCGCTCCCTCACGCTCGATCTCCGAACCGACGCCACCTTCCACGACGGCCGTCCGTTCGTGTCGTCGGATGTGGAGAACTCGATCAAGGCATATCTGGGTGGACCGTGGACGCCACAGTTCAAGCGCACCGCCGCCGCCATCGACGAGTTCGACACGTCTGATCCCCACCGAGTGATCCTGCGCTTCGCACACCCGTTGAGCAATATCTTCGATCTGCTCGACTCAGCGCCCATCATCGACCAGAACACCCTGCCCGCATTGAAGGCCGGCACCGCATTCAACGGCACCGGGCCGTTCCGTTTCGAGTCGTGGCAACCGAATTCCACTGTCCGACTCGTCCGCAATGAGCACTACTGGGGCGGGTCACCGGCTCTGGATTCGGTAACTTTCGTCGTCGTCCGCGATAACCAGTCACTGTTCACCCGCCTACGCACCGGGCAGATCGACGTCGCCGACGGCCTGAGTTATCACGATCAGCAACTGGTGACCCAGCGGTATGGCTTCACCGGGATCACCCTGACCGGCGCCGAGTCGCAGGAATACGTGGGGATCAACGTCACCAACCCGGCGCTCGCCGATGTCCGCGTACGCCAGGCGATCGCGTACGCCATCGACCGTCCACGCATCATCAACGACGTCTTCCGCGGCAGCGGATACACCGTCAATCTGCCGTGGCCGAAGTGGTCACCGGCGTATCGCGCGAACGCGAACACCACCTACACCCGCGATCTCCAAAAGGCCCGTGCGCTGGTGAGCCAGGTCGGCTCCATACCTCCCTTGACACTGGACTATTCGACCCAGGGCAACGACAGGGTGATTGCCGAGATCGTCCAGTCGAATCTCGCCGCTGTCGGCATCGAGGTGCGCTTGGTGCCCAACGACCAGACCCAGCAGGCGTCGAAGCTGATCGGTGGCAAGTTCGACGGACTCTGGCTGCTACAGCACGCCTTCGCCCAGTTCACCCCGTCAACTCTCGCCGTGTCCGCCTATCCGTTCAACGCGGCGAAGAACTCGTCGAACTACTCGAACCCGGAGTATTCCGCGGCTGCGGAGGAGGCATGGACGGTCCGCGACAGTTCCTCTCCGGAAGCGCTCGCCGCTTACCGCGAACTCGACGAAGCCTGGCTGCGTGATCTGTTTCTCATAGAGATCGGCGTGGTGCTGCGCCAGGTGGCCACCGCACCGTCGGTCGGCGATGTCGACTGGGACCGTCGCAACCAATTGCACTTCGCCGGAACCTATCTCACTTCGCCAGGAAAGCAGTAACCAATGACCGGATACCTTCTGCGCCGCGTTCCCACGGCCCTCGTCGTGCTCGCGGTCGCCTCGATTCTGATCTTCGCCGTCCTCCGACTGATCCCCGGTGGGCCCGAGGCAGCACTGGCCGGTCCGGATGCATCGCCCGCCCAACTGGCGGCGATCCGGCACGACCTGGGTCTCGACCAGGCGTTCATCACCCAATACCTGTCCTGGCTCGGTGACATCCTCACCCTCGACCTCGGCACGAGTTACCAGGTCGGCGGCAGCATCACCGACCTCATCGGGTTCGGACTCACCAACACACTCATCCTCACCGGTGCGGCACTGGTCATCGCGATCGTCCTCGCGCTGGCCCTCGGGCTGACCGCAGTGCCGTTCGAGAACCGCTATGTCAACGCGATACTCACCGTCGTCAACGCGGCCGCGATCGCATTGCCCACGTTTGTGGTCGGCACCGTGCTCATCCTCGTTTTCGGCGTGCGGTTGCGTCTGCTGCCGGCCGGTGGCATACCGCCGAACGGATTCACCGACTCGCTACAGATCAGCGCGCAGTACCTCATCCTGCCCGCGCTCACCCTCGGGCTACCCGCGGGCGCGATGCTCGCGCGGTTCCTGACCGAATCGCTGCGCACCGAGCTGCAGCAGCCATACGTGCTCACCGCGCGGGCGCTGGGCGCGTCCCGGACCGACATCGTGCTCAAGCACGCGCTGCGAAACGCGCTGCCACCCACGTTGACCGCCCTCGGTATCACCGTCGGCGCACTTCTTGGGGGCGCCGTGCTGGTCGAATCCATCTTCGGGTGGCCCGGGCTGGGGCTGCTCACCGAGGAGGGCATCTTCGCCCGTGACTATCCCCTCGTCCAGGTCCTGATCCTCTTGTCGGTCGCGGTGTTCGTGATCATCCAGCTCCTCGCCGACATCGTCCACGCCTGGCTCGACCCCCGAATCCGACTGGCAGGTGACCGATGACCACCCATCCCAGCAGTGTGTCCACCACCGACACGTCGCCGACGACCTCGACCCAGCCCGATCCCGATCTGGTTCCCGGCCTGCTCCCGGAGAGTCCCGGCGACCGGGAGGCGCGACATCCTCGAACACCGCTGTGGCGCAGCCTATTGCACGGCACCGGACTGGTCGGCAGCATCCTCGTGCTCACCGTGATCCTGGTGGGGACGCTCGGTCCGCTGTTCACCCCATACGGGCCCACGCAGCAGATCGACGGCGCCTACCTGCTGCAGCCCGGCCTCGATCACTGGTTCGGTACCGATGACGTCAACCGCGACATCGCGACCCGGGTCCTCTACGGGATCCGTACCGACCTGCTGATCATCTTCCTCGCGGTCCCGATCGGTGCCGCGCTGGGTGTGATCGCGGGTCTGCTCACCGTCGCCCACCCCGTCACCGACGTGATCGCCCAGCGCGTGTTCGACGTGATCCTCGCGTTTCCCGCGCTCATCCTGGGGATCACCATGACCGCGGTACTCGGGCCGGGAGCCGTGACGGTAGGGGTCGTGATCGCGCTCGCCGAGATCCCGATCTTCGGCCGTCTCACCCGCACCTCGGTACTGCGCGTGCGGGAACTCCCCTACGTGGAGGCGGCCCGGGTGAGCGGTGCGACCACGTCACGCATCCTGCTGCGCCACGTTCTCCCCCACTCACTGGAGGCGTTGTCGGTGCAGTTCGCCCTGTCGCTGTCGCTTGCAGTCTTCATCGAGGGCGCGCTCAGTTATCTCGGTGTGGGCGTGGTCGCCCCGGCCCCGTCGCTGGGGTCGATTCTGGCCGGGGGCAACGGATACCTGGAAACCAACCCATGGTTCTCGCTCGGACCGCTGATCGTCGTCTCGATCCTCGTGCTGGGCTTCTACTTGATCGCCCAATCGATTTCACATGACCGGAGGATTCGCCGATGACCGCCGACCTGACCCCGCCCGCGCTCACCGTCGACGACCTGCGCGTCCGCTTCGACTACCCCCGACCGGCCGTATCGGGTATCAGCCTGTCGGTCGATCGCGGCGAGATCCTCGCACTGGTCGGCGAATCCGGCTCCGGCAAGACGATCACCGCACAAGCGGCCATCGGCTTGCTGCCGGCCGCCGCGCACGCGTCAGGGTCGGTGAAGGTGGACGGGATCGAGGTACTCGACGCAACGGAACCACAGTTGCGAGCGTTGCGTGGCAATCGTGTCGCGATGGTCTTCCAAGAACCGCAGACCGCCCTCAACCCGTCGCAGACAGTGGGATGGCAGCTGCGACAGGCCCTCCGCGCACACCGGCGGGTGACACGGACGCAGGCACGCCGACGAGCAGTCGAGCTGCTGACGCTGGTCGAGATCGACGAACCGGAGGTTCGGGTCGACCAGTATCCCCACCAGCTGTCCGGTGGGCAGAAGCAACGCGTGGTGATCGCGCTCGCGTTGGCGAATGATCCGGTGTTGCTGCTGGCCGACGAACCGACGACGGCGCTCGACGTGTCGGTGCAGCAAGAGATCCTGGGACTCCTACGTCGGCTGCGCGACCGTACCCGCGCCGGAATCCTGTTGATCACCCACAACCTCGGCGTCGTCGCCGACATCGCCGACCGCGTCGTGGTGGTGCAGCTCGGTGAGGTCGTCGAGACCGGCGACGTGCACGAGATCTTCGCACGCCCCACGCAGCCCTACACCCGACAACTGCTTGCCGCCGTGCCGAGACTGCCCGACGGTCTCGACGACGACCCGATATCCGACACCTGCGCGCCGACGATCACCGATGTCACAGAGCAGCCGGTCCTCACCGTCGAGAACGTCACGGTCACCCATCCCGGTCGTCTCGGTTCGCCACCGCGCACCGCGCTCGATGCGGTGTCGTTGAGCATCGGTCGCGGCGAGGTGGTGGGCGTGGTGGGTGAATCCGGCTCGGGCAAGACCACACTCGGACGTGCCATGGGCGGTCTCGTTCCCGCCCGCGCCGGCCGTATCCTGATCGACGGCGAGGACATCGCAACATTGTCCCGAACGCGGCTGCGCGAGTTACGCCGCAAGCTCGCCTTCGTACCGCAGGACCCGAGCGCGTCCCTCGATCCGCGATTCACCGTCGCGGAGTCCATTCGCGAACCACTCGAGATCCAGGACATCGGCACGCGCGCCCAGCGCGACACGCGGGTCGCCGAACTCCTGTCCGCGGTGGCACTCCCCCGCCCGTTCGCCGACCGTCTGCCGCACGAACTGTCCGGCGGTCAACGCCAGCGGGTGGCGCTGGCCCGTGCACTCTCGGCCGACCCGGAACTGCTGATCGCCGACGAACCGACCAGCGCACTCGACGTGTCGGTGCAGGCGCGGGTGCTCGACCTCTTTGCCGACCTACAGGAGGAGTTCGGGTTCGCGGCCGTCTTCATCAGCCACGACCTCGCCGTGGTCGAACGGGTGGCCGATCGAGTGGTGGTGTTGCGCGGTGGCCGGGTGGTCGAGACCGGCGATGCGCGAACTGTACTCACCGTCCCGACCGACCCGTACACCAAGGCTCTCGTCGACGCGGTGCCGTACCCGGATCCGGTGGTACAGCGCCGAAGTCGGGTTACGGCGTGACGATCGTGGCGCGCCGGCGGATCACGAGTTCTCGCCGGAGCGTCTCTCCGTCGTCGGCGGGTCCGGCGGTTCGTCGCCGCGATCGCCATCGCCGGCGACCTGATCGGCCAGCTCCAGGCCGGCGCCCGCATAGACGTTGAAGGCGATGCCGACGCCGTGGTCCTTGGCCCACTGCACCTCATCGTCGTAGCGGGCCACCGCGGCAACCCGGCCGCTGAATCCCGACTCGCGCAGGCATTCGAGCGCAGTCACGTTGGCGCCGTGACGCGGCATCGCCAGCACGGCGATGCGCACCGAATCCGAATGCCGCAATTGGTGCCAGAAGTCCAGGTCGGTGGCGTCTCCCTCGATGACCCGCAGGCCTGCGTCGGCGAGTCTCCCGATTCGTGGCCCGTCGTAGTCGACACCCACCACCCGTAGGCCGTAATGGTCGGTCAGCCGCTGATATGCGGCGAAGCCGACGCGTCCCATCCCGATCACCACGACCTCGGCATCGCCGGCGTCGCCGGGACGCTCCTCCGGGTGCAGGGTGCGTTCGTCCTGGGCGGGCAGGCGAGTGGCGATCTTCTCCACCATCAGGTGGCCGCGCCCGTTGACCAGCGCCGATACCACAAAACTCAGGGCCACCGCGATCGACATCTCCACCAGCCAGGCCTCGGCGAGCAGCCCGGTGGTCACCCCGACGGACACCACGATCAGGCCGAACTCCGAGTAGTTCATCAAGCCGAGCCCGGCGAGGATTGCGGTGCGATAGCGAAGCTTGAGCATCGACAGCAACGCCACGTACCAGGCCGCCTTGAACGGCAGCAGCAACACCATCAGCAGTGCGACACCGATGGTGGGCAGATCCGGCAGACCCGTCAGACCGATCGACACGAAGAAGGCGACGAGCAGCAGTTCCTTGAGATGGAACAGCGACCGCGCCAACTCCGATGAGGCGGGATGCGAGGCCAGCAGAACGCCGACGATGAGTGCGCCGAGGTCGCCCTTGAGCCCGACGGCGGTGAACCACGCGTAGCCCGGGACCAACGCCATCACGATGCCGAACAGCGACTGCATCTCGCCGTGCCCGAGGCGCCCCCAGATCTTGCGCAACACCTGGGTCAACGGCCACAACGCGATCAGGGTCAGCGCCCACGGACTCGGCGGGTGCCCGCCACTCACGGTCAGGAATACCACCGCCACGATGTCCTGCATCACCAGGATGCCGATGGCGATGCGGCCGTACAGCGAATGTGATTCGCCACGTTCCTCGAGGATCTTGACCACGAACACCGTGCTGGAGAACGACAGCGCGAAGGCGAGAAGGGCGATCGTCTGCACACTCTGACCGGCCAGCATCGCCATCCCTGCCACGGCCGCCACCCACATCGCGATGCTGCCGAGCACCACGCTGATCACCATGTGCACCGACGTCGTCAACCACACCTCGCGCCGGAGCAGGATCCGGACGTCGAGTTTGAGTCCGATCGCGAAGAGCAGCAGGGTGACACCCAGATCCGCCAGCACGTCCAGCTGGGGCAGATCCTCGACGTTCATCGCGTTGAGCACGAATCCGGCGGCCAGGAAGCCGACCAACGGAGGCAGCCGCAGCGCCATGGCGAGGCCGCCCAGACCGAAGGTGACGACGAGATAGACGGCGATAACCTCTGTCACGCATTCCCCTGTTCCTCGGGCGCGGGCGATCGCCGGGGCCGGCGACGGCGCTGGTGCTGTCGGAGGTCTCAGTATCCCGACAAATGTCGGATTCCGCTGTGGACCGTCCGCCTCGAGAAATTATGGATGCGACGAAAGTCAGTGCTCCCCCACCAGGACTCGAACCTGGAATGCCTGAACCAAAATCAGAAGTGTTGCCGATTACACCATGGGGGATTACGCGCAGACGATTGTGCCACAGGCACCGCCCACGCTTCTGGCCGCACCTGCAGGGTCTGGCCGCGGTGTCCACCGCAAGCCGGAACCCGCAGGTGCGGCCGAAACGAGATCAGCCCTTCGGACCGCCCGCGGCGTAGACCACCTGGCCGGAGATGAAGCCGGCGCCTTCGCTGACGAAGAACGAGGCGAGGTGCGCGATGTCCTCCGGTGCGCCCACGCGGTTCACCGGGATCTCCTTCGCGGCGGCGGCCTTGAAATCGTCGAACGACACCTTCATGCGCTCGGCGGTCGCGGCGGTCATCTCGGTGGCGATGAAGCCGGGGGCGATCGCGTTGGCGGTGACGCCGAATTTGCCCAGCTCGATCGCGAGGGTCTTGGTGAAGCCCTGCATGCCCGCCTTGGCGGCCGAGTAATTGGCCTGGCCGCGGTTGCCCAGCGCCGAGGTGCTCGACAGGTTGACGATGCGACCCCAGCCGGCGTCGACCATGTGCTTCTGGCAGGCCTTGCTCATGTTGAACGCACCGCGCAGGTGCACACCCATGACCGCATCCCAATCGTCGACGGTCATCTTGAACAGCATGTTGTCGCGGATGATGCCTGCGTTGTTGATCAGCACCGTCGGCGGGCCCAGTTCCTCGGCGACCTTCGCGACGGCCGCGGCTACCGACTCTTCGTTCGACACGTCGGCGCCGACCGCGATGGCCTTGCCGCCGGCGTCGGTGATGGCCTTGACGACATCGGCGCAAGAGTCCGCGTTCAGGTCGAGAACGGCGACGGCGAGCCCGTCGGTCGCCAGACGCTTGGCGACGCCCGCGCCGATGCCCCGCGCGGCTCCGGTGACGATCGCGACTTTCTGAGTGCTCATGGGTGTACCTCCGTTGGTCTGGGGCGGTCTGTCGCCTCACTGTTTCTATCAGGCCCGATCAATCGCTCGGTATCGCGTGGCGGGTCCGGGCCTCGGCGGTACGGCGACTGCGTACTATCGGGCCACATGACGGAGACGTCCACCCCCTCGACCGCTGTCATCGTCCTCGCCGCCGGCGCAGGCACGCGGATGAAGTCGAAGACCCCGAAAATCCTGCACAGCCTGGCCGGACGGACACTGGTCGGGCACGCGCTGCATGGCGCCGCCGGGATCGATCCGTCGGATCTGATCGCTGTCGTCGGGCACGAACGCGAACGGGTGACCGCAGCGGTCACCGAGATCGGCGCACATCTGGCCTGCACTGTCTCGGTTGCCGTGCAAGAGCAGCCACTCGGCACCGGCGACGCGGCGCGGGCGGGTCTCGCCGGGCTGCCCGACGATTTCGCGGGGACCGTCGTCGTCACCGCCGCCGATGTGCCACTGCTCGACGCGGCGACCCTGCGCGCGCTCGTCGCCACCCACACCGCCGATGGTGGCGCCGGGGTGACCCTGACGAGTTTCATCGCCGACGACCCGACCGGGTACGGCCGCATCATCCGGACCAACGATTCCCTCGTGCAGGCGATCGTGGAGCACAAGGATGCCAGCGCCGAGCAGCGCGCAATCACCGAGGTGAATGCCGGGATCTACGCCTTCGACGCGGCATTGTTGCGGTCAGCTCTCGCCGAACTGTCGACCGACAACGTGCAGGGCGAGTTCTACCTGACCGATGTCATCGAGATCGCCCGCGCCGGTGAGCACACGGTCCGCGCGTTCACCGTCGAGGACCCGATGCTCGTCGCCGGCTGCAACGACCGCGCGCAGCTCGCCGACCTCGCCGCCGAGTTCAATCGGCGCATCATCCGCCGCCATCAGCTCGCCGGGGTGACCGTGGTGGATCCGGCCACCACATGGATCGATGTGGAAGTGAGCATCGGTACCGATGTCCGGATCGAACCGGGCACCCAGCTGCACGGTGCCACCGCCATCGCCGACGACGCGCATGTCGGCCCCGACTCCACCCTGCGCGACGTCACCGTCGGGTCCGGCGCCTCGGTGATCCGCACACACGGCAGTGAGTCCGAGATCGGCGCCAACGCCACCGTCGGACCGTTCGCTTATCTGCGCCCCGGCACCCGCCTCGGAGTGGGCGGCAAGATCGGCACTTTCGTGGAAACGAAGAAAGCCGACATCGGCGCCGGCTCCAAGATCCCGCACCTCACCTACGTCGGCGACGCGACGATCGGTGAGCAATCCAACATCGGCGCGTCCAGCGTGTTCGTGAATTATGACGGCGTGGCGAAACACCGTACGGTGATCGGGTCCCATTGTCGTACCGGGTCTGACAACATGTTTGTCGCACCCGTGCAGGTCGGGGACGGCGCCTACACGGGAGCGGGTACGGTCTTGCGGGACGATGTCCCGCCCGGCGCGCTCGCGGTGTCGGCAGGACAACAACGCAATATCGAGAACTGGGTGGTGCGTAAGCGCCCGGACACCGAGTCGGCGCGCGCTGCACTCGATGCCCAACAGACCGACCGCCCGGCGGGTCACCAGCCCGGTGCCTGACCGCAGCACACCTCTAGCAGAAGAGTTTTCATGACCTGGACCACGGACAACCAGAAGAACTTGATGCTGTTCTCTGGCCGCGCGCATCCCGACCTCGCTCAGGCCGTCGCCGACGAGCTCGGCATCAAGGTGACCCCGCAGACCGCGCGCGACTTCGCCAACGGTGAGATCTTCGTCCGGTTCGAGGAATCCGTCCGCGGTTCCGACGCATTCGTCCTGCAGAGCTGCCCGTACCCGTTGAACCAGTGGGTGATGGAGGCGCTGATCATGATCGACACGCTCAAGCGTGGATCGGCCAAGCGCATCAGTGTGATCCTCCCCTTCTATCCGTACGCGCGTCAGGACAAGAAACATCGCGGTCGTGAGCCGATCTCCGCGCGCCTGATCGCCGATCTACTCAAGGCCGCGGGCGCCGACCGCATCATCACCGTCGATCTGCATACCGACCAGATTCAGGGCTTCTTCGACGGCCCCGTCGATCACATGCACGCACAGGGCCAGCTCGCCGAGTACGTCCGGGACAACTACGGCACCGACAACGTCACCGTCGTCTCGCCCGACTCCGGTCGTGTGCGGGTGGCGGAGAAGTGGGCCGACTCCCTCAACGGGGCGCCGCTGGCCTTCATCCACAAGACCCGTGATCCGCTGGTGCCCAACCAGGTGAAGTCCAACCGGGTGGTCGGTGAGGTCGAGGGCCGCACCTGCGTGCTGATCGACGACATGATCGACACCGGCGGCACCATCGCCGGCGCCGTCAAGGTCCTCAAGGATGCCGGTGCGGGCGACGTCATCATCGCCACCACCCATGGTGTGTTTTCCGACCCGGCCGCCGAACGACTCGCGAATTGCGGCGCCAAAGAGGTCATCGCCACCGACACCCTGCCGATCGGCGAGGACAAGCAGTTCGAGAACCTGACGGTGTTGTCGATCGCGCCACTGCTCGCCCAGACGATCCGCGAGGTCTTCGAGAACGGTTCGGTGACGAGTTTGTTCAACGGCAGCGCCTAGGTCACACACTCACGACTTGGCTGGCGCCGCACCAGGTATGGTGTGCCTCGTGGACGCGACGATCTATCACAACCCGAAGTGCACGACCTCCCGCAAGGCGCTGGAGAAGTTGCGGGAGGCGGGCGTCGAGCCGACCATCGTCAAGTACCTCGATCAGCCCTACACTCGCGAACAGTTGTCGACGATGTTCGCCGACGCGGGCATCACGGCTCATCAAGCCGCACGCAAGCGTGAGTCGCTGTACAAGGAACTCGGACTGGCTGATGCCTCCGAGGACGCGGTTCTCGACGCGATGGTGGCGCATCCGGTTCTCGTCGAGCGCCCGTTCGTGGTGACCGACAAGGGAACCCGGTTGGGGCGACCGCTGGAGACGATCGACGAGATTCTCTGACGACTGCCCTATACGGCAACGACTTTCGGCGGCAGCGGTTTGCGCAGGGGCGGGATCACGGCGCCGAGCAGTCCCCGTACGAGCGCCTTGGTCATGTCGTAGTAGTCGAAGTAGTCCCGCCACACGGTGATCCGCCCCTCGCGAACCTCAAAGCGACCGCAGACCCAGAACTGCATGACGACCGGTCCGAACCGGAGTTCATCGACGCGTTCGGTGAGCACCACCGGACCGTCGGCCGTGACGTTGACCATCCGGTAGTTGAAGCCGGCCCATGAATACCTGTCCATCCCGGAGAAAATGCCGGCCACCTTCCGCTTGCCGTGCACGGTCGGCAGCGAGACGTTGGTGTAGGCGATGTTCTCGTCGACGTTCTCCAGAGCCGCGGCCGTGTCGGAGCGCGCGAGGTCGTCGAGGAAGGTCGTGACGATGTCGATCGGTGTCTGCGATGTCATGGGGTCAGTATGCCTGTGACGGCGGGTTGCGGATAGGTTCCGCGGAGCCATACCTCACTCGGAGGAAAGCCAGCCTCCCCGGCGCGCGTTGCGGTAGGCCTGTTCGGCCTCGTCCTCGAGTTGGGACTGGGCGAGCGCTGCTCGCCGTTGCGCCTCGCGCTGCTCACGCTCGTGCGCCCCGCGTTCGGATCGTTCACGCTCGCGTCGCTCAAGTTCGAGGCGGTCGGCATGGGCGTGTGCACGGGCAGCAGCGGTGTGTAGCCGGTCCAGGGAATCGAACAATTTCCGCTTGGCGGCTTCCATCTCCGGTGGCAGAGACGAGGTCATTACGTCCACCCCAAACCTTCGACGATCTTCTCCACCTGTGGGAGCGCGTGGCTGCAGACCGCACCGTCATCCGGCGCCAACTCGGAAGTCACAGTCTCGGCCGGTGTGATTTCCAATTGGATGTACTCCGACGAACCGTCCACGGCAACATCAGCGACACAGTCGATGTGGTCAGACAACGCTGCGTTGAAGTACAGAACCCCGCCGGCAAATCTCAGCGCTCGGTCATCGGCATCATCTGCTTCAGCTAACCCGGGCCGGATTTCGTAGCGCGCGACCCCTTCGTCGTTGCCGACGACCCACGTGCACCCCTGCTCAGTGACATCTGCGCTCGTCAGCGGAATATTGCCCAAGAGTTCGGCCAGATCTGACCCGTCTAGGACGGCGCATTTGCCAGCCACGTGCACATCTGGCCCATCGATCGCGGTGACGCTGTTCGATTGTGAAGCGCCCGAGCTCGTCTCGGCACCTGACGAGCAGGCGACAAGCGATAGCCCAATGAAGCCGAGAATCATATACCGCCGAAGTCTCATGCAATGCCTTCCCTTGCGTCGCCCCCGGTCTCGGGCTCGTATGGCGCCTGAGGTCTGTCGCGCAGGTCGTCGACACCCATCAGTGTGTCGACATCACGGAGCACCTGCACTCTGTGACGCCCTCGTTCCAGTTCCTCCTTGTAAGGGGCCAGCTTCTCGTTCACCGCATCCTGCCCCTTTTCCTTTGCGAAACCTACCGGGTCCTGTGCGAACTCGATGAACTCTTGGAACGCCTCAACACCCCGGCGGACTTCCTCGATCAGTGGAAGGACTTCTTGACCGATGGCGATGAGCGCCTTTGCCAGATCACCCAGCTGCGCGGCGGTGCCGAGCAATGGGATGGATTTGGCGAGTGCCTTGACGACTCCCGAGGTGCCCCTGACTGTGATCACTTTCTCGAATTCGTTGATGATCACTCGCAGCGCGGCCCCGACTGCGTTCTCGAACTCCGCGGCCGCTTTCTCGAAACCCTCGCGAAGCATGCGCCCCAGCGCCGCCTCCCATTCCATGTAGTCCGTGGCATTGCGGGAGTAGTCGGCGAATGCGTGGGCTGCCTTGCCATCCCACGACCCATCGATCCTCGCGGTCTGGGCGGCGACGTCGTTGCCGATCGTCCCGACAGCGGTGCCCGCCTTGCTGTACACCTCGCCGATACGGCGAAGCTCCTCCCAATTGCCCGAAATTGGTTTTATCGCTTGCCGGATAGGACTCCAATGCCCATATTGCTCGACCGTGGCGTCGATCTCAGCGAGCCATCCCGATGTCTCCTCGATCAGGCCACGAATGTCGGGCTCGGAGTGGGGCGGAGCGGAGACGTCGATCGGCGTCGGCGATCCTGTGTTCACGGCACCCGGGTAGGGGTCCACCACGATCTTTCGCCGACTGTTCGCCGGGTCGACGTCGATGTCGAACCCGTTCTCTCCGGGCCCACGTTCCACCGACCGGACATGTTGGCGGAAGATCTCCGCATTCTCCGCCTCGGCCCCGTGGAAGATCCACGCTGATTTAGCCAGTCCAGAGGCGATCGATCCTAAAGTCTCCCCCATGTCCACCCATCGACTCTGGGTGGCCAGTTGCAGCGTGACCACCGGATCGGTCAGCGCAGACATCAGACCGGAGAAGTCGTTGGTGGTACCGGCCTCACGCAGCAGTCCCATGATGCGCTCGTAATCCGCGACGTTCTCCCCGACGAAATTCCCGAAACCAGCAATCTCCGCAGGCTCGGCTCTGAACGTTTCCCCCATGCCCCCGCTTGTTCCCCCAACTCGATCTGCCCGATTCTCACTCGCTCACAGACTTGGACGCACCGTACCCGCGATCGGTTCCATCGATTTCGGCGGACGCACCGTGGACCGCCAAATGGGTGACCTCGATGCGCCTCCTCGCGGGCTCGTCGGCTGCTCGACCAGCGCCTCACGTCCTACCGCCCTTCCCGCGCGCCGATTTGCCTCCCGCGCGTGAAGGTTCGCGCGCGGGAGCACGACAGCCGCGCGAGAGATAAACCGCCGCGCGCTAAGGGGGTCGGGGGCACCCCGCGACCAGCAGACCGTCCCGACCAGCGCGCATGTGACATTCGCCCTGACCATCGGCTATCCTTGCCGTCGTTGTCACGGCGAGGGTGGGCATCCACCGTTATCGGCGCGACCACCGCGAATCTTCTCCGCAGGTCATATGACTCCTGCATGTTGGTTCGGGGTCGTCGTCGCTCGCCGCGACCGACCCGAACAACCACGGTTCACCCCGAACCGACCGAATGAGGAGAAGAACAATGGCGACTCAGGCCTCCAAACTGACTGTCACCACCCGTACCGAAAAGGGCAAGGGCGCGGCTCGTCGCGCACGCCGCGAGGGTAAGGTTCCCGCCGTACTGTACGGCCACGGCACCGACCCGCAGCACCTCAGCCTGCCGGCGCTCGAGTTCGCCGCCATCCTGCGCGCCAACGGCGTCAATGCGGTCGTCGACCTCGACATCGAGGGCTCCAGCCAGCTCGCACTGACCAAGCAGGTCGACGTCCACCCGATCCGCAACTACATCGAGCATGCGGACCTGCTCGTCATCCGCCGCGGCGAGAAGGTCACCGTCGAGGTCTACGTCGTCGTCGAGGGTGAGGCAGCGCCGGGCACCCTGGTCACCCAGGACGCCAGCACCATCGAGATCGAGGCCGACGCGCTCTCGATCCCGGAGCAGATCACCGTCGACGTCGAGGGTGTCGAGGCCGGCAACGCCGTGCACGCCTCGGATCTGGCCCTGCCCGAGGGCGTCACGCTGATCAGCGATCCCGACACCCTCGTCGTCGCCATCAACGAGGCCCCGTCGGCCTCGGCGCTGGAAGAAGAGGCCGAAGAGGCCGGTGCCGAGACCCCCGGTACCGATGAGGCCGCCGAAGAGTCGGCCGAGTAGTCACCGGCGTCCGTCGAGAATGAAATTCATTGTCGGGCTGGGTAATCCCGGTCCGAAGTACGAGAAGACGAGGCACAACATCGGCGCGATGGTCGCCGATGGCCTCGTCGCCTCGGCCGGCGAGCGGTGGAAACTGCACAAGAAGTCGGGCGCGCAACTCGCCCCGATCACCCTCGCCGGCCATCAGGCGCTCGTTGCGAAACCACGCAACTACATGAACGAGTGCGGCCGTCAGATCGGCCCACTCGCGAAGTTCTACTCCGTACCGGCCGCCGACTTGATCGTGCTGCACGACGAACTCGACATCGACTTCGGGCAGCTACGTCTCAAGCAGGGCGGTGGCGAGGGCGGGCACAACGGTCTGCGCTCGATCAGTCAGGCCATCGGTTCACGCGACTACCTCCGAATTCGCCTCGGCATCGGGCGGCCCCCCGGACGTCAAGACCCGGCCGACTTCGTGCTGAAGCCGTTTCCCTCGGCAGCGCGCACGGAAGTGGAGTTGCTGATCGGCCGCGGCATCGACGCCGCCGAACTCCTGGTCTCACACGGGCTCGAAGCCGCACAGAACACCGTCCACGCGTGGTGAGTGTCCCCGGTCCTGCGTGACATCGACTGCGGACAGGCGACCGTGATGCAACGATGAGACGGTGTCCGACGCCACGCTGAGCCTGGTGATCCTCGCCGTCACCATCGTGCTGTTCGTCTGGAATCGGCTGCCCGTCGGCGTGGTCGCCATCGCCTCGGCGCTGGCTCTCTACTTCTGCGGACTGATCGACCTGGCCGGTCTCACCACCGGCCTTGGCGACAACGTGATCGTGTTCATCGCGGCGTTGTTCGTGGTGAGCGAAGGACTCGAGGCCTCCGGCATCACCGCGTGGGCCGGACGACTACTGACCCGGGCGGCCGGTACCGGCCGGGTGCGGGTGCTCGGAGCGATCACCATTCTGTCGGCGATATTGTCCGCGCTCATCACCATCAATGGTGCCGCCGCCGCATTGGTGCCGGTGACCGTCGCCGTGGCACGGCACGCATTCATGCTGCCGTCGAAAGTGCTGATCCCACTGGCCTATGCGTGCAGCGCCGGGTCGATGCTCACCCTCAGCGGCAGTCCGGTGAACGTCATCGTCAACGACGCGGCCCGCACCGCCACCGGCAACGGATTCTCCTACTTCGAATTCGGCCTCATCGGCATTCCCCTGGTCATAGTCACGTTCGCGGTGATCGCGATCTTCGGCGGTCGGCTGCTTCCGGACCGCCGCTCCACGGCGCTGCCCGCCGACTTCAGCAACTATCTCGGCACCGTGGTGGACCATTACGGACTCGGTGAACGCGTCTACCGTCTGCATGTCGGGGCCGAGTCGAGCTGCGTCGGCACGCCGGTACGCGATGCCGTGGCGTCGGACACCCGCGACGTGCTGCCGATCGCCGCGCAGGGCGGTCTCGGCGCCGGTCTCGTCGAATCCGGGCATCGGCTCCAGAACGGCGATGTCCTGGTGGTGTCCGGATCCGGGCAGGCAGTCGACGACTTCGCGCGCAGTTGCGAGTTGACCGTCGAGGACGTGGCCGGACGGCATGCCCGGTCCGGACGACTGATCGATCGCGATGCCGGCGTGAGCGAGGTGGTCATTCCGCCACGTTCGGAGTGGATCGGCAGCAAGGTGTGCCCCGGAATGGTGCGTTCCGAGGACGGCCTGCTGGTCATGTCGATCCGCCGGCGCAACAAGGACGTCGGCCCGCGGTCGGTGGAACTCGTCGAGGGCGACACCATGTTGGTGCACGGCCCGTGGCGTGCCATCGATGCCCTCGCCGACAACCAGCAGGTGTTGGTCGTCGGCTCCTCCGAGCAGCTACGCCGCCAGACCGTCGCTCTCGGCCACAGCGCGCCACGTGCGGGCGTGATCCTGGTGGCGATGATCGCCCTGCTCGCCAGCGGTGCGGTACCTCCGGTGGTGGCCGGGCTGCTCGCCGCGCTGGCCATGGTCGTCAGCAAGGTCATCACCTCCGAACAGGCGTATCGCGCAGTGTCATGGCCGACGGTGGTGCTCATCGCGGCACTCATCCCGATGTCGTCTGCGATCACCGACAGCGGCGGAGCAGAACTGATCGCCCAGCCGATTGTGGACCTGGTGGCCGACCGCAGCGCCTACCTGTTGCTGATCGTGTTGTTCCTGCTCACCGCCATTCTCGGGCAGTTCATCAGCAACGCCGCCACGACTTTGATCGTGATCCCGATCGCGCTGGCCGCAGCAGCCGACATCGGTGTCGATCCCCGGCCGATCCTGATGCTGGTGTGTACCGCGGCCGCCGCGGCGGTGCTGACACCGATCGCCACTCCGGCGAACATGATCGTGATGAATCCCGGCGGATACCGGTTCGGCGATTACTGGCGACTCGGCGTGATCGTGATGGCGTGCTGGCTGGTCATCGCGGTCCTGCTGATACCGGTGTTCTGGCCGCTGTAACAGGTCGCGCATGCCGCACACCCTCCCGAACACAGATCTGCCGCTGGCCGGCGGCGTGGTTACTTCCCGGTAAAGACATGCCTACAATCGCAGCGTCCGATCAACGACGAACGGAGTCAGCGTGGGCATTGCGGCAAACACCGGCCACCAGAACGTAGCGATGCTGGGCATCGGCGCCTACCGGCCGCGCCGGCTGGTCTCCAACGACGAGGTCTGCGAAGTACTCGACTCGAACGACGAGTGGATCTTTGAGCGCAGCGGTATCCGCAACCGTCGATGGATCAGCGGCGATGAGTCGGCGCGCTCGATGGCGGCGGCCGCCGCCGAGCGGGCGATCCGCAACTCCGGGGTGCCCAAGGAGAAGATCGGCGCCCTCATCCTGGCCACCAACAGCTGGAAGACGAAGATCCCGCACGGCGGCCCGATCGTGGCGTTCGACATCGGGCTCAACGGCATTCCCGCCTACGATGTCGCGGCCGGCTGCGGCGGCTTCGGCTACGGCCTGGGCATCGCCGCCGACACCGTGCGCGCAGGCTCCGCAGAGTATGTCCTGGTGGTCGGGGTGGAGACCATGTCGGTGGTGATGGAACCCACCGACCGCAACACCGCCTTCATCTTCGGCGACGGGGCCGGCGCCGTCGTCGTCGGGCCAAGTGAACTCAACGGAATCTCGCCCGCGGTCTGGGGTAGCGACGGTGAGAATGCGGAGGCCATCGGTCAGAACTACGACATCCCCGAGTACATGGACCGTGCACAGGAGTTCCAGCACAAGGACCCCGCCACCGACCCGGTCGGGCGGATGGTGGTGACCATGCAGGGGCCACGTGTTTTCCGCTGGGCCGCCATCACCCTGCCCAAGGCCCTGACGACCGTGCTGGAGACCTCCGGCGTCGGCATCGAGGACATCGAGGTCTTCGTGCCACATCAGGCCAATGCCCGGATCAACGAGCTGATGAAGAAAAACCTTGGTCTGGCCGACGAGATCCCCATGGCCAACGACATCGAGAACACCGGCAACACGTCGGCCGCCTCGATCCCGCTGGCGATGGAAGAGATGCTCGCGACCGGCAAGGCCACCGGCGGCCAGATCGCCCTGCTCCTCGGGTTCGGTGCCGGACTGAGTTACGCCGGCGCGGTCGTGACGCTTCCGCCGGCGCCGACGGAGACGAGCTTGCGCTGAGGTGTGGGGTGGGTTTCGATACGGCTCCTCGCTACGCTCGTCACCTACTCAACCCAAGGGTTTCGATACGGAGGACTCGCCGCCACCCGGTGATCGAGTAGACGCGAGCGAGCGCAGCGAGCCCGCGGCGTATCGAGATCACGAAACCCGCCCGCTCCCCGTCCAGCACACGGCCGTGTCCCCCGCAACACCGTGTACACGCCGGCAACGACGAACGGGCTACTTCCCAGTAGGGCCGCAATGTGAGACCGTCTATGTCGGGTCGCATAGGGAAAGGGACACGCATGGCTGTCATCGCGGACACCACCGGGATCAACAACATCGGGATGCTCGGCATCGGTGCCTATCGGCCCGAACGGGTCGTCACCAACGACGAGATCTGTGAACACATCGACTCGTCGGACGAGTGGATCTACACCCGGACCGGCATCAAGACCCGCCGCTTCGCCCGCCGCGACGAGGACGTCACCGAAATGGCCGTCCACGCCGGCCGCACAGCGATCGCCAACGCCTTGCTGTCCGGTTCCGACATCGACGCGGTCATCCTCGCCACCAACACCCACCTGCTGCTGACGCCGGCCGGAGCGACCAGGGTCGCCACCGAACTGGGCGCCAACGGCGTTCCCGCATTCGACGTGACCGTGGGCTGTGCGGGCTTCGGCTACGCGATGGCGTTGGCGTCGGACATGGTGCGCGGCGGAAGCGCGACCCACGTCCTGGTGATCGGCGCCGAGCAGCTGTCGGTGACGCTCGACATGACCGACCGCAGCAACTGCTTCATCTTCGGCGACGGTGCCGGCGCCGTGGTGGTCGGGCCGACCGAGGACCAGCAGCTCGGGCCGGTCGTCTGGGGCAGCGACGGCTCGCAGTTCGACGCGATCCGCCAGGACATCGACTGGGTGACCTTCCTCGACAGCGACCGCACCCAGCGGCCGTACGTGCGGCTGCAGGGAACTGCGGTGTTCCGCTGGGCCGCTTTCGAGATGGGCAAGGTCGCGCAGCGCGCGCTCGAGGCCGCCAAGATCGGCTCCGAAGACGTCGACGTCTTTGTCCCCCACCAGGCCAACACGCGCATCAACGACCTGCTTGCCAAGACGCTGCACCTGCGCGAGGGGGTTCCGGTCGCCAACGACATCGAGCACACCGGCAATACCTCGGCCGCGTCGATCCCGTTGGCCATGGAAGAACTGCTGTCCACCGGTGCCGCCAAGCCCGGCGACACCGCGCTGCTGCTCGGCTATGGCGCCGGCCTCAGCTACGCCGCACAGGTCGTCAAGATGCCGCCGGTCCCGTTCGAATAGCCACCACCTTCCTCGCGCGTCCACCACTTGTTCGCGCGCGCAGCGTCGTGCGCGCGACCACGGTGGACGTGCGAGAACCGAACCATGTTCGGACCCGGCGCGCGATTTTGCCCGGTGAGCGCGCCGGGCGGTAGCCTCGTCGGGTGAGTTCAGATGCTGCCACCGTGTCCCACGAGGTGAAGCGGCGTCGCACCTTCGCCATCATCAGTCATCCCGACGCCGGTAAGTCGACGATGACCGAGGCGCTGGCGCTGCACGCGCGCATGATCAGCGAGGCCGGCGCCATCCACGGCAAGGCCGGCCGCAAGTCGACGGTATCGGACTGGATGGAAATGGAGAAGGCGCGCGGAATCTCGGTGAGTTCCACCGCGCTGCAGTTCAACTACGCCTCCGAGCACTCCACCGACGACGTCCCGAACGTCATCAACCTCGTGGATACCCCCGGTCACGCCGATTTCTCCGAGGACACCTACCGGGTGCTGACAGCCGTCGACGCCGCGGTCATGCTGATCGACGCCGCCAAGGGCCTCGAACCGCAGACCCTCAAGCTGTTCCAGGTCTGTCGCCATCGCGGCATCCCGGTGATCACCGTGATCAACAAATGGGACCGGCCCGGCCAGACGCCGCTCGAACTCATCGACGAGATCACCGAACGCATCGGCCTCATCCCCACACCGCTCTACTTCCCGGTCGGCATCGCCGGCGACTTCCGAGGACTCCTCGACCGCCGCAGCGGCGAGTACATCCGTTTCACCCGTACCGCCGGTGGGGCGAAGGTGGCCCCGGAGGAGATCCTCGACGGCGACGCGGCTGCCGCACGCGAGGGCGACGAGTGGACGGCAGCGCTCGAGGAGAGTGAATTGCTCGGCGAGATGGGCCAGGACCACGATCAGGAGATGTTCCTGGCCGGCCAGACGTCGCCGATGATCTTTGCGTCGGCCATGCTCAATTTCGGTGTGCGACAACTGCTCGAGACGCTGGTCGAACTCGCACCACCCCCGGCCGGTCGCGCCGATATCGACGGATCGGTTCGGTCGGTCACCGACCCGTTCAGCGCCGTGGTCTTCAAGGTGCAGGCGGGAATGGACACCAGTCATCGAGATCGCCTGGCCTACATGCGGATCGTGTCCGGCGAATTCGAGCGCGGCATGGTGGTGACACACGCACAGACCGGAAAACCCTTCGCCACCAAGTACGCCCAGGCGGTATTCGGTCGGGACCGCTCCACCGTCGACCGAGCCTACCCGGGTGACGTCGTGGGCCTGGTGAACGCGATGGCGTTGGCACCCGGCGACACGTTGTACATCGATTCGAAGGTGCAGTACCCACCGATCCCGTCGTTTGCGCCCGAGCACTTCTCGGCGATCCGCGTCAACACCGCCGACAAGTACAAGCAGTTCCGCAAGGCGATGGAGCAGATGGACAGCGAAGGCGTGGTTCAGGTCTTGCGCAACGAACTGCGCGGCGACGCCTCGCCCGTCCTCGCCGCCGTCGGGCCGATGCAGTTCGAGGTGGTCACGGCCCGGATGAAATCCGAGTTCAACGTCGACACCACCATCGAACCGCTCGGCTACTCATTGGCCCGGCGTACCGACGCCGACAGCGCCGCCGATCTCGGCCGCCAACGCGGAGTTGAGGTGTTCACTCGCACCGACGGAGCGCTCCTGGCTCTGTTCAGCGACAAGTGGCGACTGCAGTTCATCCAGAAGGAACATCCCGACCTGATGCTCGAACCCCTTGTCGCCGCTGCGGACTGAGCCCGCACGACGGGTTTCGACACCGGTGATCGCGCTTGCGGCCGCGGCGGTCACGCTCGGTCCGCTCACCGGATGCGGGTCCGGCGATCACGACCCGGACGGCCCATCGAGTTCGAGACCGGCCACGGCCGCGGTTGCCCCGGTCGACGCCGCCGAATGCCGCGAACGACCGGCCGGGGGACGAATCGACCGAGCCGGCCATGATCTCGAGTTCCGTTCCGGCAGTATGCACGTAGCCATCGCCGGCACAGGTGCCGACGGTGCGGCCGGATCGGCCTGCTACGGATTCACCAAGTGGGGTAACGCCGATCCGTCGGTGCCGCCGGACAGCCTGTTGTTCGTGTTCACCGGACCGGGTGACGACGGTGCACAGCTGGAACTACTGGTGGGTGACCTCACCGGTGGCGTCCTGCCACCGATCGGCGGCGTTCGTCCGCGGGTGGGCCCGCTCGACGCCCCCATCGATTCGTCGGTCGGCGTCACGGTGGGGGGCACGTACTATCACTCCGCGACATGTCCGCTGACGGTCACCGCGATGTCGTCGGAGCGGGCCGCCGGCACCTTCACCTGCTCGGCGGCCACACGATCGCACAGCAACCCGTTCGCACCCAACGAGGACATCGACGAGGACTCCGAAACCGAAACCACCGTCAGCGACGCCAGTGTGACACTCTCGGGGTGGTTCGAGACGACGCCGTGACCGAGCGGCTCAGGCCGCTCCCACGATGCGCGCCACCGATTCCGGATCGACGTCATCGATGGATGCCGGATCGAATCGGGGCCGACGATCCTTGTCCACGAGGACGGCGCGCACACCTTCGGCGAAGTCGGCGGTCGCGGTGATCTGCTCGGCGGCATGCAATTCGCGCTCCAGGCATTCGTCGAGCACCGAATGCGCACCGGCGGTGAGCATTGCCGCGGTCACCCAGAGACTCGTCGGTGACGCCTGTTCGATCATGTCGACCATCCGCTCGGCCCACGGGTCGCCGAGGGCACCCCGCAAACCGCCGACGATGCCGGTGACGTTGTCGTCGACGAAGTACTCCTTGATCTTGGCCAGCGGCAACTCCGCGGCCGGACGATGCCGCCGACCACCGAGGACATCGATCAGCGGCACCCCGGTGCGGATTTCCTCGGTGACGTCGTCGATCTCTGCCGAATCGACGAAATGCGTTGCCATACCGACCTCGACGGCATCGGCGCCACCGATCCGTGAGCCGGTCAGCCCGAGCCACATGCCCACTCCGTCCGGTAGCCGGGGCAGGAAGTAGGTGGAACCGACATCGGGGACGAACCCGATCGCGGTCTCCGGCATGGCGAGTACCGCCCTCTCGGTCACCACGCGTACCTCTCCGTGCACACTGATGCCGAGTCCACCCCCCATCGCCGCGCCGTCGATCACACTCACATACGGCTTGGGATACTCGGCCACGAGCTGATCGAGCCGGTACTCACTCGCGAAGTAGTGGCTCACCGCGTCTGCCTGTCCCGCCAGCGCATGGTCGCGGATCGCGCGGATGTCGCCGCCGGCGCAGAAAGCGCGTTCGCTCGCCGAGGTGACCAGGACCGTGTCGATGCCGTCGTCGTCTCCCCAGTCCGACAACACTCGGTACATGTCGTCGATCATGGTCTGATCCAGCGCGTTGAGGGCGGCAGGCCGGTCGAGAACGATCTCACCGACCCGGTTGACGATCGATGTGCGGATGAACGACATATCGGCCACGTTAGCGTCTCGGTCGGCAGAAAAGAGTTGGCGTCTTCCGGACCTGCGGCGCTATCGTGAGGTCATCGGCATCACGCCACCACCGACAACGAGGAGTGTTCACCGGTCATGAACCGCTGAGGTCGGCCCGACTCGCCCGCGTGCTCATCACGCCACGCCGGCTACCGTTCACCACCTCAGGGAGCTCTCCATGACCGCATCCACCCATCAACCGTCGCCGGCCGTCACCCTGTCCGACGTCTCGTTCGCGTGGCCCGACGGCACCGTCGTTTTCGACCATCTGACGATGCACGTCCCCACCGGGGTCTGCTCACTCGTCGGAGCCAATGGCGCCGGGAAGTCCACCCTGCTGCGATTGATCGCCGGCGACCTCGTGCCGCGCACCGGCAGCGTCACCGTGGCCGGAGACGTCGGTGTGGTGACGCAGCATCCCCACGATGCACCCGAACGCACCATCGCCGCGGTGCTCGGCGTCGACGCCATCCGAGACGCGCTGCGACGCATCGAGAGCGGTTCTATCGACGAACACGACTTCGCGGTCGTCGGCGATGACTGGGACATCGAGGAACGGGTCGCAGCGAGCCTGGACGCGCTGGGGCTGCCCACCGACACCGATCGCACGGTCCGTTCGTTGTCGGGAGGAGAGGCGACGTTGCTCGCGATCGTCGCCGAGCTCATCCGACGCCCGTCGATCTTGCTGCTCGACGAACCGACGAACAACCTGGACACACCGTCGCGCGCCCGCCTCTTCGACGCGTTGGACCGATTCGGGGGCACGGTCATGGCGGTCAGCCATGACCTCGAGCTACTCGAACGGACCGATTCGACACTGGAGTTGTATCGGGGCTCGGTACGCGTGTTCGGCGGCCCCTACTCGCTGTATCGAGAGACCCTCGACGCCGAGCAACAGGCAGCCGAGGCCGCAGTCACCAACGCAGCCTCCGACCTGCGCAAACAGCGCCGTGAACTGAAGGAGGCGCAGATCAAGCTCGACCGGCGGGCCCGAACGGCCGCCACGGCCGAACGGGAGAAGCGGGTACCGAAGATCGTCGCCCACCTGCGCCGGGACGCCGCACAGGTGTCGGCGGGAAAGCTGCGAAACGCCCACCGCGACGATGTATCCGCCGCATCGGAGCGACTCGACACCGCACGCGACGGGGTGCGCGACGACCGCACCGCCCGCATCGTGATGCCCGTGGCGCAGGTGGCGACCCGGGCCCGCATCGTCGACGACGACCAGCTGACGATCGACGGACCGGAGCGGGTCGCGCTGGTGGGCGCCAATGGCTCGGGAAAGACCACGTTGATCGCCGAGTTGATCACCGATGGACGCATACTGGCTCCGTATGCGTATGTGCCGCAGCAGATCACCTTCGCCGACCCCCGGCAGGGCATCGCCGACGCGATTGCCGTCACGCACCCGCAGGTCGACGAACAGACGATCCGCGCGCATCTCGCCCGATTCTTGTTCCGCGGCAAGCGTGCCGACCGAGCTCTCGGTGAGTTGTCCGGCGGTGAGCGGCTACGGGTGGCCATGGCGATGTCGCTGCTGGCCGATCCCGTCCCCGCACTGCTGATACTCGACGAGCCCACCAACAACCTCGACGTCGACACCACCGAAGAGCTCGTCGCGGCCCTGCGGCAGTGGCAAGGTGCGCTGCTGGTGGTGTCGCATGACCACGGGTTCCTGGACCGGATCGGCATCGACCGGAGCGTCGAGCGGCCCGCCGGCCGCGACAAGCCGTGACGCCCACGGCATACTGGCCTCCGATGAGCGCAGCGCAGGAAGTCTCACCTACTCCCGTGGTCTGTGTCCACGGACTCCGAGTCAGCGGCTCGGCCCTCCACCGCATCGCGGCCGGTATCACCGACCGCCCGGTGGCCACCCCCGATCTCCCCGGGCACGGAACGCGAGCCGACGAACGATTCGACATCGACGGCGCGGTGCAGGCGGTGCTCGACGCCATCGATTCACTCGGCAGACCTGCGGTGGTCGCCGGTATGTCGCTCGGCGGCTACGTCGCGATGGCCACGTCCGGCCGCCACCCCGATGCGGTGGCCGGACTGGTGGTGATGTGCGCGACCGCGCAGCCCAGCCGTCTGCTCGCCTCCCCCTTCCGCGCCTTCGGCGCCGCGACGAGCGTCCTGCCCCGGCAGGCGGCGGCGATCAGCAAGGCCCTGACCCGGATGGCCGTGGGTGGTCAGGTCGCCCGTGACATGGAGGCCGGCGGCCTTGCGCTGCACTCTATTCGCGATGTCGTCGACGCCCTGGCCGATCTCGATGCGCTGAGCGAGGTCGCACAGTATCCGGGTCCGATCGAGTTTCTCAACGGCGGCTGGGACCAGTTCCGCATCCATGAGCGGCGCTTCGCCTCTGTCTCACCGCTGGCGCAGGTGCACGTGGTTCCGCGGGCCAGCCACCTGTTCCCGTTGATCCAGCCCGCCGAGACGGCCGCGATGATCACGCGATTCGCCCACCGGTGCGACGCGTTGCGAACCGTGTGACCCCGCGGCGGATCCGGATTACGGCCGCGCGAACGAAGTGATGTCCCCTACAATCCCAAAGAACATTCAGGGGGTTGCACCACACATGGTTTCTCGTCACTTGCCCACCATCCCGGCCGGGAGGCGGCGAGCCCGCCTCGTGCTGACGTCGATGCTGTTGGCGGTCGTGCTGCTGACCGGTCTGAGCACCGTGGTGGCTCCGGCGGCGGATGCGACACCGGCTCGCTACACGGGTGGCACCTACGTCGCGATGGGCGATTCCCGCGCGTCCGGCGGCTTCTTCTCCCCTACCCCCGACTACTTCCTGGGCTGCAAACGCTCGGCGTTCAACTATCCGGCGATAGTCGCGGTGATGACGTTACCGCGCCGGTTCATCGACACCTCGTGTGCCGGCGCGCAGGCGCCGGATCTCTACCGCACCACCCAACGCACCAACCGTGGAACCAAGCCACCCCAAGCACACCTGGTACCGCGTGATGCACAGGTCATCACGGTCAGCATCGGTGGTAACGACATGCGCTGGGGTGCGATCCTGGTCCACTGCAACACGACACCGCTCAACGATCGTCGGTGTCGACACAATCCGCGCCTCGAGAACGAGGTTCGATGGCGGATCGCGCGGATGGAGAACCGCGTGCGCCCCGCGCTGCGGGCCATCCGCGCCAAGGCGCCCCACGCCCAGATCATCGTCGTCGGCATCGGCGGGTTCATGGGCAGTCACGGTTGCTGGCCGATGGTGCCGATCAGTGATCCCGACGTCCGATGGATGAATCGGGTGTTCGACCGCGCCGGTGATGCGTTGCGGCGGGCGACGTCCACGGTCGGCGGGACATTCATCGACGCCAACCGCCGATCGGCCGGTCACGACCCGTGCAATCTGATCGCCCCCTGGTATGAGAGCTCACTGTCCAACGGCAGTCTGGCCTACCCTTATCACATCAACCAGCAAGGCGCCGTGGCGATTGCAGCGATGGTCAACGGCGCCATCCGTCGCTGACCACCGGCGCTCACTCGACTTTCTCCGCGGCGTCGAGCCACTCGGCCTCGGCAGCTTCCTTGTCGGCAACCACCTGACGCAGTTCGGAGTTGAGCTCCTGAAGGCGTTCGGGATCGGTGGCCGCCTCGGCCAGCGAGACGTGCAGCTTTTCCTCACGTTTGGTGAGCTGATCCATCTGGCGCTCAAGACGATTCATCGTCTTGCGTGCCTCGCGGTGTTCGGCGGCGCTGACGGTCGGCGTGGCCACCGCAGATGCCGTCGCACCGACGTCTACGGAATCCGCCTCCGACGCGGACGACTTCTTGGGGCGTGCTGCGGTGGAACCGATCTCGCGACGACGCCGTAGATACTGTTCGATGCCGCCGGGCAGATTGGTAAGCGCGCCGTCGCCGAACAGCGCCCACGTGCTGTCGCAGATTCGCTCGATGAGATAGCGATCGTGGCTGATGACGACCAAGGTGCCCGCCCAACTGTCGAGCAGGTCCTCGAGTTGCTGCAGGGTGTCGATGTCGAGGTCGTTGGTGGGCTCGTCGAGCAGCAGGACGTTGGGCTCGGCCATCAACACCCGCGTAATCTGGAGGCGTCGACGTTCCCCGCCGGAGAGATCGCCCACCGGTGTGCGCTGCCGCGCCGGGCTGAACCCGAGCCGTTCGGCGAGCTGCGATGCCGACATCTCTTTGTCGCCCACCATGATCCGCGTGGCCACATCCTCCACCGCGTCGAGCACCCGCTGGTCCTCGTCGAGGTCGTCGAGCTCCTGGCGCAGCCATCCGATCGTCACCGTGGTGCCCTCGACGCGGCGCCCGGGGGCCACGTCGACCTCTCCGGCCAAGGCGCGCAGCAGGGTGGTCTTGCCCGAACCGTTGACCCCGACCAGGCCGATGCGCTCGCCGGGCGCCAGCCGCCAGGTCAGATCGTCCACCAACGTCTCACCGGCGGGTGTGGCGATCCGGGCGTCCTCCAGCTCCACCACCACTCGTCCGAGCCGGCGCTTGGCGAACGCCGACAGCGTCACGCTGTCCCGCGGCGGCGGGACGTCGGCGATGAGCCGTTCGGCGGCCTCGATCCGGTAGCGCGGCTTGGATGTACGCGCGGGCGGTCCACGTCGAAGCCAGGCCAGTTCCTTGCGGGCGAGGTTGCGGCGACGCTCTTCGGCGGCGTCGGCGAGCCGGGATCGTTCGGCGCGCGCGAAGATCCAATCGTTGTAGCCACCCTCGTACTCGTCCACGCCACCCGAGTGCACTTCCCAGGTCCGGGTGGCGACGGTGTCGAGGAACCACCGATCGTGGGTGACCACGACGAGGGCACTGCGGCGCGCCACGAGGTGCTCGGCGAGCCACTGCACGCCCTCGACATCGAGATGGTTGGTCGGCTCGTCGAGGATCAACAGGTCGGCCTCCGAGATCAGCGCGGCTGCCAGTCCCACCCGACGGCGTTGCCCGCCGGACAGTTCGTCGACCTTGGAATCGAGCAGCTCATCGACGCCGATGCCCGCGAGGATGCCCCGGATCCGGGGATCGCCCGCCCACTCGTGGACTGCGACCTGCGGTCCGCCGACCACCACGTCGGACACGGTCGCGCCGGCCGGCAGCTCACCTCGCTGGGTCACCGTGGCGACGCGGATGTCGCCGGCGCGTGAGACCCGCCCACTGTCCGGTTCGGTGATTCCACCGAGGATCTCCAGCAACGTGGTCTTGCCACCACCGTTGAGTCCGACGACCCCGATCCGCTGCCCTTCGTGAACGCCGAGGGACACCGAGTCCAACAACGGCTTGATGCCGTAGCTCTTGCTGATTCGGTCCGCGTTGATCAGCGCGACGGGATTTGCGGGTGCCACTCGGACGACCCTAGCAACGGACCCCCGGTGACCGGCGACACCGCCCGGGCATCAGATCCAGTCGACAAACATTCTGCGCGATCCTGCATCGATGCAATAGCGTGGAGCCGTGATCCTCCGGCGACTGATCGTGGCCACGGTGACCGCGGCCTCCGTCGGACTCTGCGCTGCGATGACGGATTCGCCGCAGGCCGGTGCCGCCCCACAGGTAGGGCCGGACGTGTCCAGTCATCAGCATCCCGACGGCGCGGCCATCAACTGGTTCGCGGTGCGCGCCTCCGGACAGCAGATGGCCATGGTGAAGGCCACCGAGTCCACGTGGTACGTGAACCCGCATTTCGTGCCCGACAGTCTGGCGATTCGCGCTGCAGGTCTCATCCGCGGCACCTACCACTACGCCGATCCGAGCCGGCCGGCCGGACAACAGGCACTCTTCTATGCCGCGACAGTGCTCGGCCAGAACGGCATTCTGGACCTTCCGCCGGTACTCGACCTCGAACACTCCGGCGGCCTCGGCCCGCGCGCGCTGGCCGCCTGGGTCCGCGAGTTCTTCGCTGTCCTCGAGCCGTTGACCGGGCGAAAGACGATCCTCTACACCTACCCGAACTTCTGGAACACCGCGATGGGTGCCACCCGGGAGTTCGCCGACCACCCGCTGTGGATCGCCTCGTACAACGGCGCCGCGGCACCGCAGATGCCCCGTGGGGGTTGGCGGACATGGACCTTCTGGCAGTTCACCAGCTCGGGTCGACTACCCGGTGTGTCCACTCCGGTGGATCTCAACCGATACAACGGATCCGTCGCTTCGCTGCGCGCCTACGGCAACGCCATCAACGTCTTCGGCAGTTGACTGGTCAGGCCGACAGAATCCGGGCACCGGGGACCGGCCCGGTGGCGGTGCGTACCGCACGAGCCACCCCGGCACCGGACAGTTCCGCGGCGACGTCGACCGCCGACGTCTCGTCGGCGCACAGAAAGGCGCAGGTGGGCCCCGACCCGGAGACGATCCCGTTGAGCGCACCCGCATCGATACCTGCGCGCAAGGTGCGCCGCAGTACCGGCTGCAGGCTCAGCGCGGCGGGTTGGAGATCGTTGTGCAGCAGCGGTGCCACGGTATGCGGATCGCCCGAGGTGAGCGCGGCCATCAGGTCATCGGGTCGCCGCGCCGCGACATCGGTGTCGGCGCGGTTGTCCCGCAGTCGATCGAGTTCGCGGTACACGGCGGGCGTGGACAGTCCCGATCGTGCGATCGCGAGCACCCAGTGGAATTCACCGCGGGCGAGGATCGGCATCAATTGTTCGCCGCGACCGGTTCCCAACGCCGTCGCACCGTGCAGGGCGAAGGGCACGTCACTACCGAGACCGGCCGCGATCTCGGTGAGTTCGTCACGCCCGATGTCCAGTCCCCACAGATTCACGGCCCCGACCAGGGCGCCGGCGGCGTCGGCACTTCCGCCGGCCATTCCGCCGGCCACCGGTATCCGCTTGTCGATGTCGATGGCGACCCGCGGGCTCCGGTCGGCGCGCCGCGCCACCTCGGCCACCGCACGGGCCGCGAGATTGGTGCTGTCGCCGGGTACGTCGGCGGACCCTTCCCCGCGGGTGGTCACCCGGAGCTCACCGGCGGGGCTCAGCCGCACATCGTCATACAGCGACAGCGCCTGATACACCGTGACCAGATCGTGGAATCCGTCATCGCGTAGCGGACCCACGCCGAGGTGCAGATTGACCTTGGCCGGCACCCGCACGGTGACCGCATCGGACACCACCGACAACGACGCTCGAGACACAGGTAATCAGGGTAATCGAGAGGGCATCGCGGGTCGCGGACGCCGACGCGGCGATCAGGAGGCGTCGACGGCCGCCAGCCGGACGAAGTCGTCGATGTCGAGGCGTTCACCACGGATGCCGGGATCGATGCCGGCGGCCCGGAGTCGTCGTTCCGCCTCCACCGCGCCGCCGGCCCAGCCGGCCAGCGCCGAGCGCATCGTCTTGCGGCGCTGCGCGAACGCCGCGTCGATCACCGCGAACACGCTGCGCCGCACTCCCGGGTCGTCGGGGTGGGCTTGGGTGCGATCGATCCGGACCAGGCCGGATTCGACCTTCGGCTCAGGCCAGAAGACGTTGCGTCCGACGGCGCCGGCGCGGCGGACGGTACCGAAGTAGCGGGCCTTCACGCTCGGCACCCCGTAGACCCGGCCACCGGGCCCGGCGGCCAGCCGGTCGGCCACTTCTGCCTGCACCATCACCAGAGCAGTTGCGATGGTCGGGAATTCGGCCATCAGGTGCAGGAGCACCGGAACGGCGACGTTGTAGGGCAGGTTCGCGACGAGCGCGGTCGGGGCGACGGGGAGATCGGCCTGCCCCACGGTCATGGCGTCCGCGGTGACGACGGTGAAGCGATCCGCCTGCACCGGTGCGAACTCCTCGATGGTGGCGGGGAGCCGGGCGGCGAGGACGGGGTCGATCTCGACGGCGACCACGCGCCCGGCCGCGCCGAGCAACGCCAGGGTCAGCGACCCGAGGCCGGGCCCGACCTCGAGAACGGTGTCGTCGACGCCGACACCGGACTCGGCGACGATGCGCCGCACCGTGTTGGCGTCATGGACGAAGTTCTGCCCCAACGTCTTGGTGGGGCGCACCCCGATCTCCGCGGCCAGTGTGCGGATCTGGGCGGGCCCGAGGAGGCGTGGTGAGTCGCTCAGCGCAGTCCCAGCTTCGATGAGCAGGACGGCCATGCGCCCCACCCCTGGGCTGCCTGGGTCTTCTTGGCGATGGCGATCTGCTCCTCGCGGGATGCGAGGTCGGCACGCGGGGCATACTCGGTGCCACCCCACCGTTCCCAGGTGTTCTGGTCGAACTGCACGCCGCCGTAGAACCCGTTGCCGGTGTTGATCGCCCAGTTGCCGGTGGCTTCACACTGCGCCAGCGCATCCCAGACCGAACCCGAAGGGACGAACGGTGCGCCGGGCTTGGTGCCGATGCGGACGGTGGCGGCCAGTGGTTCGGTGAGCATTTCGGAGTCGAGCTTCTCGCGCTTGACGACCTTGCCGTTGACCGTGGTGACCGAATAGGTGACCTTGGCCTCACCCGGTTTGCCCGGGTTGACGACGACCTTGCGATCGCGGACCAGGTTGGGGTCCTCCTTCTCGATCTCCGGCGGGGCCACATCCTCGGTGACGGTCGAGTCCGCGGTGCGGATACGGGTCACCGTGATCTTCATGTTCTCGGTGACCGGAGTGTCGGCGGCGGGTTCCACCTCGTCGTCACCGGACAATGGTTTGCCGGTCTCGGCGAGGAGTTCACCGACGGTCTTGGCCGCGACGACCGGACGGAAGCTCGTCACGCCGTCGGTCAGCCGAACCGGCTTGGGAGTGGTGACGTCGACGACCGCGCCGTCGACCGGCAACGCGTTGCCGCTCGGGAAGTTCGTGTCGGTGGCGGTGTCGGTGAGCCCCTGCTCGGTGAGCAGGTCATCCAGGTCGGCGGCGGTCGTCTCGACCATCTGCCGTTGCCCGTCGACGTCGAGGGCCACTTCCTTGAGCCGGTTGAAGGTGATGGTCTGTCCGTCACCGACCCCGGCGTCGAGCGGCGGGGAGACGTGGTCACCGGACTCCGGGTCGAAACCCTGCGACCGCAGCACCGAGTCGACCGACATCGACATGGTCGAGACGTTGCGGACCTGACCGTCGACGTTGAGCTCGACGTCCTTGTGCATTGCGACACCCATGACGCCGCCCGCGGTGAGGGTGGTCAGCACGGCGCCGACAGCGACCCGCGCACGGGTGGACTTCGAGTTGTTGATGTGGGCGAGGAGAGACAAGGCGGAACATCCTGGTCGGGGACAATTGCGTCCGCACTGCGCTCATCAGCGACCCCGAAACCCCCGGACGGCACAGCCCTCTCTGGCCGGAATCGCTGCCCCCAGGCAGCGGGATCACAATACGATAACGAACGGGCGTGATTACCGCAAAGGCAGTCGGTAGACGCGTCGTGCGTTGGCGCCCAGGATTCGCGCCATCGCCGCATCGTCGACACCCCGGACCTCGGCCAGCGCGCGGGCCGTATACGGCAGGCAATAGGACTGATTTGGCTGGCCACGATAGGGATGCGGCGTCAGAAACGGCGCATCGGTCTCTACCAGGACCTGCTCATCGGGCACGATTTCGGCGGCCACACGCAGTTCGGCGGCGTTGGCGAAACTCACAGTGCCGGCGAAACTCAGGACGTAACCGCGATCGACGCATTCCTGTGCAACGTTTCGGTCACCGGAGAAGCAGTGCATGATCACGGTCTCTGGCGCCCCCTCCGCGGCGAGGATGTCGAGCAGATCGGCGTCGGCCTCGCGGTTGTGGATCATCAACGGCTTGCCGGTGCGCTTGGCGAGGTCGATGTGCCACCGGAACGCCTCGGCCTGTACATCGGGCGCAGCACAGTCGTCGGACCGACTCGGCCAATAGTGGTCCAGGCCGGTCTCCCCCACTGCGACGACCCTCGGGTCCGCCAGCATCCGCTCGAGTTCGGCCTTCGCGTCGTCGTCGAGTTCGCCGGCATGCGTCGGGTGCAGGGCCACCGCGGCAAACGCCCGGTGGTCCCATGCAGCGGCCTCGACGGCCCACCGCGCATCGATCATGTCGTCGGCGACCGTGATCACCTGCCCGACGCCGACCTGTTCGGCGTGATCGAGGATCGCGCGCACCGATTCCGGGTCGCGGCCGCCGCATGCGGCCAGGTGGGTGTGTGCGTCCACCAGCCCCGGCAGCGGCACCGGGTCCGGCGGTGGTTCCCGCCGACGACGTTTGCGTGCGGCCTTGTTGCTCTCGGTAGCGGCGACTCCGGCGGCTTCCGCGTCGGCGATCTCGGCTGTCTCGCTCACAGCACCACTGTGCCAGCGATGACCGTGGTGGTCGCACCGCCCACCCAGATGTCGGTACCGTCGTCGGAGACGTGAACGCGCCCTGCCCGGTCCAGCGCGGTGCCCTGAGCGGTGACGTAGCCGGCGGGCGCACGGCCTGCCTGGCGCAACCAGACGGCCAGGCCCGCGTTCAGACTCCCGGTCACCGGGTCCTCGGGAATGCCGCTACCGGGAACGAACGCGCGGACCTCGAACAGCACCTCGGGTTCGTCGGGCAAACCGCCCGAGTACGGGCCGATCAGGCCCACGTCGTGTGTGCCGAGCGCGGCCATGTCGGGTCTGACCTTTAGCACCCGGCCCCCGGACGGCAGCAGCAATGCCAGGAAATCGGGGCCGTTGGAGACCCATTCGGCCGCGATCACCTCGTCGGGGTCGAGGCCGAGCGCATCAGCCACCGACCGCACCGTCGCCTCGTCGACGGGTCCGGAGCGGATGCGGGGCGGGGCGACGAACGCCAGTCGACCCTGCTCCGACCGGATGGACACCAGCCCGACGCCGCATTCCTGCACGATGCGGTCACCACTCGGCACGCCGCCGGCCTCCAGCCACGCGTGGGCCGAGCCGAGGGTGGGATGCCCGGCGAACGGAAGTTCACCGGATGGGGTGAAGATGCGCAGACGATAGTCGGCGGCGGGATCGCTCGGCGGCAGCACGAACGTCGTCTCCGAGAGGTTGGTCCAGCGCGCGAACGAGGCCATCTGCTCGTCGGTCATCCCCTCGGCATCGAGTACGACCGCGACCGGGTTGCCGCGGACGGGCACGGTCGAGAAGACATCCACCTGAGCGAAGCGACGAGTCGTCATCGCTCCATCCTCACGATCCGGCCATCGCACATCCAGTTCTTTATCCAGCGCCGATGGCCGGTTTCGCGGTTTCAGGTTTCATATATGAAACCTGGTGGGATAACCTGCCAGGTACGCGACATAGATCACAGTCACGGTCGGGGTGACTGTGCGGTATGCAGAACAGGGGGGCCACATCATGTCGGGGCGATATCTGGCGTCCATGGCGGACACCACACCGGAGCTGACGAACGCACAGACGCGGATCACGATCCCCGCGCGTAGGCAACGGGTGACCACCGGTCGCAAGCCTGCACGAATTCAGGAGGCGGTCGACTTCTGGGCCTTCGCCGGCGCAGCGGCCAATGTGGTCATGCAGCTCGGGTGGCCCGAGGTCGCCTACGGCGTGATGGAGAGCAAGGTCGAGTCCGGTTCGCTGATGAAACATCCGTGGAAACGGGCGCGCACCACCGCGCAGTACCTGTCGGTGGCGATCCTCGGCGACGACGAGGAGAAAGCGGCCTTCCGGGACGCGGTCAATGCCGCCCATCGACACGTCCGCTCGGACGAGAAGAGCCCGGTGGCATACAACGCATTCGATCGCGAACTCCAGATGTGGGTCGCGGCATGCTTGTTCGTCGGGATCGAGGACACCCATCAACTGCTGCACGGGATCATGAGCCCGGCCGACGCTGAGGAGTTCTACCAATCGGCCAAGACTCTGGGGACCACGCTGCAGGTGCCCGACGACATGTGGCCGGCCACCCGAACCGAATTCGATCACTACTGGAACGTCGCCAGCGGTCGCGTCGCCATCGACGAGACGACGAAACGGTTCCTCAACGATCTAATCGACCTGCGGATGATCAGTCCGGCGCTTCGGGTCCCATTCGCCCCGCTGTTGCGCTTCCTGACGATCGGGACCCTTCCGCCGCTGTTCCGCGAGCAACTCGGACTCGAGTGGAGCGCGCGAGACCAACGACGTTTCAACCGACTCTTCGCGACAGTTTCCACCGCCAACCGCGCGTTGCCGAAGCCGATCCGGTTCGGCGGGAACCGCCTGCTGATGCGCGACCTGCGCCTTCGCATCAAACACGATTGGTCGGTGGTCTGACACCGGGCGGCCCTGCAAAGGGCGCTATGTCCGGCAGTCCTCGATCGATCCAGCAGATCTCGACGACCCACCGAACTCGATCACCCATTCGGGCGCCGGAAAAAGTACCGTTGTCGATGGACCCGTGGTCGCCGGGCGACGACGGGCGCAACGGCGATGCACGACGGCGGCATCACGAGTGAAAGAGAAGTTCGTGGATCACGATTCCCGCGACGGGCAGCAGACGGCATGAGTCGCGTGTCGCTACGCCGCACCCAGCTCACCGACGAGGTGGCCGATCATCTGCGCAACCGGATCATGACCGGCAGCCTCCGTCCCGGCGAGTACATCCGCCTCGATGACACCGCGTCCACGCTCGGCTGCAGTGTCACGCCGGTGCGCGAGGCGCTGGTGACCCTGCGCGGCGAGGGCCTGGTCAGATCGTCGCCACATCGCGGATTCATCGTCGAGCCGCTCAATCGCGGCGACATCATCGACATCTTCTGGATCCAGGCCGAACTCTCCGCACGGTTGGCCTGCCACGCCGTCGACAACTCTGAACTCGGGGTGCATCTGGCCGAGATGCAGACCATCGTCGATCAGCTGGAGCTGGCGGTGGACACCGGTGACGACGCGCAGGTACTCAATCGGGAGTACGCATTCCATCGTCAGGTGAACCTAGCCGCCAACAGCAAGAAACTCGCGTGGTTCGTGTTCTCGGCCAGCAAATACAACCCCTACGACCTCTACGCCCGCGATACCGAGTGGGGGCACGAGGCGGTCGCCAGTCATCGCCGCCTGATCGACTACTTGCGATCGGGCGACACCCGAGCGATTCGCGAGGAGATCCACACCCAATTCGCCGACGCGCGCGACCGATTGGTGCAGCGGTTGGAGTCGATCGGTTTCTGGGACAACATCGATTCCGACACCGCCGCCTCCTCCGCCTGAGTCACGGCCCGCACGTGCGCTGAGTCCGAATACCCGCGCACAGCGCGCCAGCACCCGCTCGGACAGGTAGCGTTCGTGGGGTGTTGGGTTTGCCAGAAAGCACCTCGGTCGCACTGTTCGATCTCGACGGTGTGCTGACGTCCACAGCCGTCCTGCATCGCGACGCATGGAAGCAGGCGTTCGATGCCTTCCTCTCCGAACGGGATCCCGAGAACTTCGAACCGTTCACCGAGCAGGACTACCTCGACCACGTCGACGGCCGACCGCGCGACGACGGTGTGCGCGCATTCCTGCGGTCGCGCGGGATCGACGACGTCGATGACGACACCGTCGCCGCGATCGGGAACGGCAAGAACGCGATGTTCGTGTCGACCCTGGAGACCAACGGTGTCGATCCCTACCCTGGGTCGGTGCGATACCTCGAAGCAGCCCGGACCGCCGGCCTGCGGATCGCCGTGGTGACGTCGTCGAAGAACGGAGCAGCTGTGTTGGATGCGGCCGACCTGACGAAGTTCGTGGAGGTGAGGGTGGACGGCCTCGACATCGTGTCGCGCGGACTGCGCGGTAAGCCGGCGCCCGATTCCTTCCTGCTCGGCGCCGAACTCATGGGGGTGACCCCCGATGAGGCCGTGGTGTTCGAGGATGCGATCTCCGGTGTGCAGGCGGCCGTGGCCGGAAAGTTCGGCTATGTCGTCGCGATCGACCGGGTCGGCGGCGGACAAGCCGCAGCGATGCGCACGGCAGGTGCCGACCGGGTCGTGACCGATCTCGACGAGTTGGTCTCCGCGTGAGCCCGGGCGCCATGGAACACGGGTTCGACGTCCACCCGTGGCAGCTGCGCTGGCGTGGCGTCGACGTCGACATGCTGGGTCGCACCGAGACGCTGTTCGCACTGTCCAACGGCCACATCGGTTTACGAGGCACGTTCGAAGAGGGCGAGCCGATCGACCACCCGGGGACCTATCTGAACGGTTTCTACGAGCTGCGCGGACTGCCCTATGCCGAAAGCGGCTACGGCTACCCGGAATCCGGGCAGACCGTGGTGAACGTGACCGATGGCAAGATCATCCGGTTGCTCGTGGAGGACGAGCCGATGGATCTGCGCTACGGCCGCACCGTCGAACACGAACGAACGCTGGATTTCCGCACGGGCACACTGCGCAGGCACACCCTGTGGACCTCGCCGACCGGCCGCACGGTCCGCATCCGCTCCGAACGGCTCGTCTCCTTCACCAAGCGCACCATCGCTGCCATCCACTATGAGGTGGAGCCGATCGACGAGGACATGAAGCTGGTGCTGCAGTCGGACCTGCTCGCCAACGAGCCGGTGCCGGCGCCGGGCAACGATCCCCGGCTCGCGGCCGCGCTCGAGGCCCCGCTGGTCTCCGACCTCTCGGCGTGCCGCAACTACTGGGGCATGCTGGTTCACCACACCAAGCAGTCGGGTCTGCACATCGCGGCCGGAATGGATCACGAGATCGAGTTCCCCGACCGCGCCGACGCCTTCATCCGCGCAGACGACGACCTGGCCCGCCTGACCGTGGCGGCGAACGTCCCGCAGGGCACCAAGCTGTCGCTGACCAAGTACATGGGTTACGGCTGGTCGGCGCGCAGATCGGTACCGGCCCTGCGCGCGCAGGTCGACGCCGCCCTGGCGATGGCGATGGAAACCGGTTGGGAGGCACTCAAAGCCGACCAGATCGAGTATCTGGAGGACTTCTGGCGCGACGCCGACGTGGAACTCGACGGCGATCCCGAACTGCAGCAGGCGGTGCGTTTCGCGCTGTTCCACGTGCTGCAGGCCGGTGCGCGCGGCCAGTCCCGTTCGATCCCGGCGAAGGGCCTGACCGGTCCCGGCTACGACGGCCACACCTTCTGGGACACCGAGAGTTTCATTTTGCCGATGCTCACCTACACGGTGCCCGCCGCGGCCGGCGAGGAGCTGCGTTGGCGGCACTCCACAATGGACAAGGCCAAGAGTCGCGCGGCCGAACTGGGACAACGTGGTGCCATGTTCCCATGGCGATCAATCAACGGCGACGAGTGCTCGGGGTACTGGCCGGCGGGCACGGCAGGCGTGCACGTGAGCGCCGACATCGCCAACGCGACGGCCCGGTATCTGCGCGCCACCGACGACGAGCAGTTCGAGACCGAGTGCGGCGTCGAACTGCTCGTGGAGACCGCCCGGCTGTTCGCGGGTCTGGGACACCACGACGTGAACGGCAAGTTTCGTATCGACGGCGTGACCGGCCCGGATGAGTACACCGCGGTGGTCAACAACAATGTGTTCACCAATCTGGCTGCGCAGCAGAATCTTCGGGATGCGGTGGCCGCTGTGCACCGACGACCCGACCTGGCGCGCGAATACGGGGTGACCGACGCCGAGGCCGCCCACTGGGAGTCCTGTGCCGACGACATGTCGATCCCGTTCGACGACGCCCTCGGCGTCCATCAACAGTGCGAATCATTCACACTGCTCGGCGCATGGGATTTCGAGTCGTCGGTGGGGCGTTACCCGCTGCTGTTGAACTACCCGTACTACGACCTCTACCGCAAACAGGTTGTCAAGCAGGCCGACCTGGTGTTCGCCATGTACATGTTCGGGGCGGCGTTCACCCCGGAACAGAAGCTGCGCAACTTCGACTATTACTATCCGTTGACCGTGCGGGACTCGTCGTTGTCGGCGTGCTGTGAGGCGGTGGTCGCCGCCGAAGTCGGCTACCTCGACCTGTCCTACGACCTGATGTGCGAGTCGGTGTTCACCGACCTGCACGATCTGCACAACAACGTGTCGAGCGGGTTGCACATCGCAGCGCTGGCCGGCGCGTGGACCGACTGCGTCGCGGGGTTCGGCGGGATGCGTGACTTCGGCGGCCAGATCACCTTCGCGCCGCGGTTGCCGAGTCGTCTCACCTACCTGTCGTTCCGGATGGCGGTCGGCGACTCGAAGATCGTCGTCGCGATGGATCGCGACAGTGCCACCTATCGGCTGCTGTCAGGCCCCTCGATCGACCTCGCCCATCACGGCGAGAAATTCTCCCTGCACGAGGCACATCCGGTCACCAAGGAGATACCCGAACTTCGCAAGCGTGACGCACCGAAGGCCCCACCGGGCTGCGAGCCGTACCGTCGCAACGAGTGAGCAGGCGACGACCGGGATCCGTCGATGGCGGTACGGGCGATGCGCGAGACAGGCCACCAAGTATCCTTGGCGACACCATGACCGACTCGACCCGCACCGAATCCGCTGATCACGCCTCATATGGCGCCGGCCGGCCGTACTACATCACCACGGCCATCGCCTATCCGAACGGCGTCCCGCACATCGGCCACGCCTACGAGTACATCTCGGCCGACGCCCTCGCCCGATTCAAGCGTCTCGACGGCTATGACGTCCGCTTCCTCACCGGCACCGACGTGCACGGCCAGAAGATGCAGCAGACAGCGGCAGCCGAAGGCATCGCCACCGCGGAGCTCGCCGACCGCAACTCAGACCGGTTCCAGGCCCTGCAGGAGCGGCTCGGGTCGAGCTTCGACCGCTTCATCCGGACCAGCGACGCCGACCACAAACGCGCATCGGAAGCCATCTGGCAGCGGATGACCGACGCGGGCGACATCTATCTCGACACGTACTCCGGCTGGTACGACGTCCGCGACGAACTGTTCTACAGCGACGCGGACACGACGATCGCCACGGACGGCAGCCGGGTCGCCACCGACAATGGGCACGTCCTGACCTGGACCGAGGAACAGACCTATTTCTTCCGGCTCTCGGCATATCAGGACAAGTTGCTCGACCTGTTCGCGACCAACCCGGAATTCCTCGGGCCCGAGGCCCGCCGCAACGAGATCGTGAGTTTCATCAAGGGCGGTCTCACCGATCTGTCCATCTCCCGCACCACTTTCGACTGGGGTGTTCCGGTCCCCGGTCATCCCGAGCACGTGATGTATGTGTGGGTCGATGCGCTCACCAACTATCTGACCGGTGTCGGATTCCCCGACGACGAGGCCGCATTCGACCGGTACTGGCCCGCCGATCTGCACGTCATCGGCAAGGACATCATCCGGTTCCATTGCGTCTACTGGCCGGCATTCCTGATGAGCGCAGGTATCGATCTGCCCCGACGGGTGTTCGCCCACGGCTTCCTGTTCAATCGCGGGGAGAAGATGAGCAAGTCGGTCGGCAACGTCGTCGACCCGGATGTGCTGATCGACGAGTTCGGCCTCGATCCGGTCCGGTACTTCTTCCTGCGTGAGTTCTCCTACGGGCAGGACGGTTCGTACTCCACCGAGGCCATCATCAGTCGGATCAACGCCGATCTCGCCAACGAGTTCGGCAATCTCGCCCAACGCACGCTGTCGATGATCGGCAAGTACTTCGACGGTGCAGTGCCTGCGGCCGGTCCCCGCACCGACGAGGATGCGGCGCTGCTGGACCGGGTCGCGCAACTCCTCCCCCGGGTCCGCGATCACTTCGACGCACAGGCCATCCACCTCGGCATCGAGGCGCTGTGGTCGGTACTGGCCGAGACCAACCGCTACATCTCCGCCAACGAGCCGTGGAAGCTCGCGAAGACCGACCTCGAGCGCACGGCGACCGTGCTCTACGTCTGCGCCGAGGTGGTTCGCGTGGTGGCCCTGCTGGCCCAGCCGGTGATGCCCGCCTCCACCGGTCGCATGCTCGATCTGCTCGCGGTTGCTGCCGACGGACGACAGTTCAGCGCGGTCGACGACCATCTCGTCGCCGGTACCGCTCTGCCCAAGCCGGCGCCGATCTTCCCGCGTCACGAGGCGTGACGACCCCGGCGCTCGATGTTCTGCGTGCGCTGCACGCACATACGGCCGCGGCCGGAATGCCACCACCGGCCGCGCTCGTCGGCGACTGGTGGGATGCCGACGCGGTCATCGCACCGTCGATCCGACTGCGACCGGGATTCGCCCCGCCCGATGACCCGGACCGTTTCTGGCTCGGCTATCTCGGCTTTCCGGTACGCGCCACCGAGTCGCCGCTGCCACCGGCCGTGGGTGGGATGACCGACGAGATCCTGGTGTTGCGCGGGGGCCGCTGGACCCACCAGCACGTCGACGGAGCGGCGTGCGCGTCGTGGATCGCGAACGCGCTGGACTCCGGCCCGACCAATGCCGACCCAGAAAATGCCACCGCGGCCTGGTCGGCGCGGTGGCAACCACCGGCACGCGAACCCCATCTGGCCGCCATCGATGCCTGTCTCGAGGCGATCCGCGCCGGTGAGGTCTACCAGGCCTGCGTGTGCACCCACTTCACCGGCGTTGTCACCGGCGAACCACTCGAGTTCTTCGGCGACATCACGGCCGCCACTCTTCCCGCGAAAGCCGCTTTCCTACAAGGAACGTGGGGGACGGTGGCAAGCTTTTCACCCGAGTCGTTCCTGCGCCGGACCGGCAATCTCGTCTCGTCGGCACCCATCAAGGGCACTCGGGCAGCCTCTGCCGACCCGAGCTCACTGGCCGACTCAGCCAAGGACGTCGCCGAGAACGTCATGATCGTCGACCTCGTCCGCAACGACCTGGGCCGGCTCGCGCGTACCGGATCGGTGCGTGTCGCCGATCTGCTGTCGGTGGTCGCCGCGCCCGGGGTGTGGCATCTGGTCTCGCGGGTGGAGGCGCTGGTCGATCCCGGGGTGGGCAACACCGAGTTGCTGCGGGCTACCTTCCCACCGGCGTCGGTCACCGGTACGCCCAAGTTGCGCGCAATGGAGTTGATCGCCGACTGGGAGCAACAGGCGCGTGGCGTGTATTGCGGCGCAGTCGGAATGGCCGGGCCGGGCCACGCGCTCGATCTCAATGTCGCCATCCGGACCGTCACGGTGACCCCCGACGGATCGGCCGCTCTCGGTGTCGGCGGTGGCATCACCATCGATTCCGACCCGCACCACGAATGGCAGGAGTGCCTCGACAAGGCTGCCAGCATCGTCGGCGAGGTCGGTGGCCGATCCGGCCGAGCGAACTCCCTGCGATAGCATGTGAGAATGCGAGGTTCCATACTTCCCGGTACGGGAGGTACGGGGTCGGCTCGCGGTCGGGGTGATGAATCAGCGATAGAGGTCACTGCCGAATTGCCGGTGCCGACCGAACGTACCGAAGTGGCAGCGTCCTGGCGGCGTGTCAGTGCGGCCGGCGCGCGGGCAGATCAGCATGCTCCGGTCCATCTCGAGACTTCCGACGTCGAGATCCGACAGGCGGCCAATCCGTTGGCTGTCGGGGTCGAACGGCTGCAGCAGATCTTTGCCGACAGCGCCGACGACTCCGAACTGATGATGGGGGTGTTCGACGCCGATGGAGTGTTGCTGTGGCGCGGCGGAACCCAACGCTGGCTCGACGTCGCCGACACCCTGGAGTTGGTGGAGGGCAGCCGGTGGGACGAGCAGTCCACCGCCACCACCGCCGTCTCGTTGGTGATGACCGAACACCGCTCGATCCGTGTGTTCGGCACCGAACACTACAACCACGCGCTGCAGTCGCTGTACTGTGCCGCGGCCCCTGTCCACGACCCCCGGACCGGGGTCTTGACCGGCATCGTCGGCTTGGCCGGGCCGGCGACCGCAGTTCAGCCGTCCTCCACCGCCTTCGCCACCAGTCTCGCTGCGCTGGGTGAACACGAGATCGCCGCCGCCCACGCCCGTTCGCTCGCGGAACTGCGCCGGAGCGCCGGAGCGAGCCTCGCCGGAATCCGCGGGCCCGCTCTGCTGGTCGATCGCGATGGATGGGTCGCCGACAGCCGGGGCTGCAGTTCGCCTGCGGCCGTCGCGGCACCGTCGGAGGACGTGCCGCAATTCGTCCCCGGCATCGGGAGCTGCATCGCCCAGCCGGTCGGCACCGGGTGGCTGTTGCGCCGCGTCGGTCCGGCGAACCCGATCGTGGCCTCACTCGACCTGCGTGGGGAACCGTCGCTGACCGTCGAAGGTGACGGCGACGAGTGGCGCACGGTGTTGACCCGACGTCACGCGCAGATCCTGCTCCTGCTGGCCGAGGCCGCTGATTCGGGTCTCACGTCGGCCCGACTGAGCCGACTGATATTCGGCGACACCGGCCACACGGTGACGGTGCGCGCCGAGATGTCCCGGTTGCGGCGTGCGGTGGGAGCCCTCATCACCAGCCGGCCTTACCGACTCGCACCCGGGGTCACCCTGCACGTCGCGACCGACCAACCCGACCAGGGCGCCGTCATCGATCGGGCTCCTGCCGACGCCGCTCCAGCACCGCCTGGTACACCTCACGTCGGGAAGCACCGCCGGCGTGGGTCACCTGCGCACACGCATCCTTGAGGCGCATGCCGCCGGCCACGAGGCGCTCGACCTCGTCGACCAGTTCGGTGGCGTCGGGCGCCCGCGCGATGGCTCCCTCGACGACCACGGTGATCTCCCCGCGCACGCCGTCGGATGCCCACTGCGCGAGTTCGGCCAGTGTGCCGCGGCGGATCTCCTCGTAAGTCTTGGTCAATTCCCGGCACACCGCGGCGCGGCGATCGGGTCCCAGCACGTCGACCGCGTCGGCCAGGGTGTCGGCGAGCCGATGGGGTGAGTCGAAGAAGACGGTCGTGCGAGGCTGGTCGGCGAGGCCGGCGAGCCAGTCACGCCGCGCACCCGGGCGTCGGGGCGCGAAACCGTCGAAGCAAAAGCGCTCCGACGGCAGCGCCGACACCGCCAACGCCGTCGTCACCGCCGACGGCCCCGGTAGGCAGGTGACCCGAAGCCCGGCCTGCGCGCATGCGGCGACGATGCGGTAGCCGGGATCGCTCACCGAGGGCATGCCCGCGTCGGTGATCAGCAGCACTGTCGCCCCCTCGGAGACAGCGCCGACCAACCCGGGCGTGCGGGATGCCTCCACCTGGTCGTAGTAGCTCACCAATTTGCCGCCGATCGACACTTCCAGCGCGTTGGCCAACGCCCGGGCCCGGCGGGTGTCCTCCGCGGCCACGATGTCGGCCGACGCCAGCGCGGCGCGAAGTCGCGGCGAGGCGTCCTCGACCTGCCCCATCGGAGTCGCCGCCAACAACAGGCAGCCCTCATCGTCGTCGGATGGGTGTGGTGTCGGTGCGCCGGCCGGGTGTCGTCCTGCATTCATCATCAGTCAGCTTACGAGGGACCACTACGATCGATCGGGTGACCGACTCCGCCGTCCTCGACCGAGACTCACCGACCGACGGCGACCTCCCCGCACCTGTCGACCACGGCCGGGCCGAGGACCTGGGCACCGCGCCCGGCCCGTCGATCCCGACCCCGGTGTTCGGGGCCCCCGACCGCCGGCGCGGTCTGCTGGTCGGGGTGGTGATCGCGGCCGTGGCCACCATCACCCGACTCTGGGGGCTGGCCCGGCCGACCGATCAGGGCACACCGGTCTTCGACGAGAAACACTATGTCCCCCAGGCCTGGCAGGTACTGACCGGCGGCAACTGGATCGAGGACAACCCGGCCTATGGGCTCGTCGTCCATCCCCCGGTGGGCAAATGGTTGCTAGCGGCCGGTGAGGCGATGTTCGGCTACGGGCCCGTGGGCTGGCGGATCGCCCCGGCTGTCGCCGGCATCGCCATCGTGGTGATGATCTACTGCACGGTTCGCCGTATGACGCGCTCGACGCTGGTCGGCGCCATCGCCGGGGTGTTCGCCATCTGCGACGGCGTGCTGTTCGTCCAGTCCCGGATGGGGATGCTCGACATTTTCCAGGCGGCGTTCCTGGTGGCGGCGTTCACCGCGCTGATCGCCGACCGTGATCAGGTCCGAGCCCGGATGCATCGGGTTTACGTTGAGGGCCGGATCACCGACAGCGCGTTCGGCCCCCGGCTGGGGTTTCGCTGGTACCGCTTCACCGCCGGGGTCATGCTCGGTCTGGCCTGCGGTACCAAGTGGTCGGGCGCGTACTTCGTGGTGTTCTTCGCACTCCTCGCAGTCGGTTTCGACGTGGCAGCGCGCAAGGCCTATCACGTACGACGCCCCTGGCTCGGGGTACTGCGGCGCGATCTGTTCCCGGCCGGGATGAGTCTCGCAGTGCTGCCCGTCGTCCTGTACTTTGTCACCTTCATACCCTGGTTCAACAGCGAGACCGCGGTCTACCGATACGAGGTGGGCAATCAGATCGGGGTCGGCGGCTCGTTCTCCTGGGTACCGGGCGCGTGGCGCTCGTTCTGGTTCTACGAATCGGGCATCCTGCAGTTCCACGCCGGCCTCACCAACTCGGCGGGAAACCACCACCCGTGGGAATCCAAGCCGTGGACCTGGCCGATGAGTTTGCGGCCGATGCTGTACGCCATCGAGAACGGCCCCGACCAGTGCGGGGCAGGCGAGTGCGTCCGCGCGCAGATGCTGATCGGGTCGCCCGCGATGTGGTGGTTGGCCCTGCCGATGGTGCTGTGGGGGTTGTGGTCATGGATCGTGCGCCGCGACTGGCGATATGCGGCGGTACTCACCGGCTACCTGGCCGGACTGCTGCCGTGGTTCGCCGACCTCGACCGCCAGATGTACTTCTTCTACGCAACGGTGATGGCACCATTCCTGGCGATGGGCCTGGCACTGGCCTGCGGCGACCTGCTCCGCACCGCAGGACGAACGGCCCGATGGCGCCCCGAACGCCGCACCCTGGCGGTGCTCGTCGTTGCCGTCTACGTGGCACTGGTGGTGGTCAACTTCATCTGGCTGTGGCCGATCCTCACGGCCAGTCCCATTTCGCCGGCGCAGTGGCAACAGCAGATCTGGTTGCCCAGCTGGGGCTGAGTGGTGCTGTTTACCGACGGGGCCACTGGGTCACCCGTTGACGACCTGACGCACCAGGGCCACGATGGCGTCGTCGTCGATACCCAGTTGCCGCAATGCTGCGACATGGTCCACGGTCGCCTGTTGGGCCCGGTCGCGGGCGGTGTCCTGTCCGGCCTTGATGAACGAACCGTGCCGACCACGGGTCTCGATGACCCCGGCGGACTCCAGTTCGCGGTAGCTCTTGGCCACCGTGTTGGGCGCCAGATCGAGATCGGCCGCCAACCGACGGACGGTCGGGATGCGTTGCCCCACCAGGAGGTCGCCGCGCCGGATGAGTTCGATGATGCCGCTGCGCACCTGTTCGAACGGCGGGCCACCGTCGGGATCGATCGTGAGACTCTCACCCAGATCCATTGTCAGGTCCCGCCCAGCTCGTCGCGGGCCAGCGGACACGACATACACCGCGGTCCACCGCGGCCCGACCCGAGCTCACGGCCCTCGATCTCGAACACCTCGATCCCCGAATCCCGCAGGCGGCGGTTGGTTTCCACGTTCCTGTTGTAGGACACCACGACGCCCGGGCTCAGCGCCAGCGTGTTGTTACCGTCATCCCACTGTTCGCGTTCGGCGGTCACCGGGTCGAGCCCGGTGTCGATGACCCGCAGCTTCTCGATTCCCATCGCCTCGGCCGCCGCGTCCACGAAGGGTCGGGGCCCGGACACGCTCACCACGTCGCCGACCGATCGGATCGTGAACGCCGACATCGTCTCGGCGATGTTCGGATACATCACCACCGCGTCGACATCGACCATGGTGCACACCGTGTCGAGATGCATGAACGCACGGGCCTGTTCGATCGGGACCGCCAGCACGGTGTGCGCCAACTCGTCGTCGAAGAGACTGCGGGCCAGCGCTTCCGCGCCGGCCGGGGTGGTTCGCTCCCCCACCCCAACCGCCACCACTCCTGGTGCGAGCAACAGCACGTCGCCACCTTCGACGGGCGCGACCTGCGACTCGTAGGCGCGGCGCGCGCCCCGGAACCGCGGATGATGGGCGTAGATGATGTCGGTCAACGACGTCTCCCGCACCCGCGCAGGAAGTGCCAGCGAGGTGATCGCGAAACGCGGACCGATCCAGAACGAGCTGTCCCGGGTGAACAACAGATTCGGCAACGGTTCGATCGCGAATTCGGGGCCGTGGTGCATCCGTCGAACCAACGACGACGACGCAGCCGCCGGGGTCACCGGCAACTCGTCGAAGGTCATCCCGGCCGTCAGCACATGCGCGAGTTCGGCCGCCGGCAGACCCCGTAGGTGAGCAGCGAGGTCCTCGGCGAGATGTGTCCCCAGACGGCGCGGACTGACCGCCGAACTGATGCCCTGAATGCGCGCGGCGCCACTGTGTCCGATCGTCTCGGTCAGCAGGTCACCCAGCAGGTGGACGTCGACGCCGTTGGCCCGCAGCACGTCGGCGAAGGCATCGTGTTCTTCCTGAGCCCGCGCCACCCAGGGCAGTCCGTCGAAGAGCAACTGATCGTTGTTGCGCGGGGTGAGCCGGAGCAGTTCGTCGCCCGGACGATGCAGCATCACCGCACGCAGCCTGCCGACCTCGGACCGCGATCCCAGCGAGTAGTCGGCTGCCATGGCACTCATGGCTCAACGGTAGTTCGTCACCGGCGATCTCACCCGGATTAGGGATCGTTCGGGTCGCGTTCCACCTCGGTCAGGTGTGGGCCGCTGCCCACCACCGCGGGGGCGGTCTCGCCGGCGAACGACCACAGGACGAACGCCACCGCCGTCACGATACCGGTCAACAGAAATGCCGGGCCGAATCCGGCGCGGTCGGCGACGAAACCGGCCACCACGGGTCCGCTCACCGCGCCGAGGTCCGAGGACATACCGTAGGCGGCCAATGCCGACCCGCCCTGCTGCCGATTGCCCAACACGTCGGCCAGCGCCGCCTGATGTGTCGGTGCGAACAGGCCGGAGCCGACGCCGGCGACAAGACAGAGTCCCAGCGCCACCAACAGATTGGGCGACAGGCCGAGCGCACCGGTGGCGATCGTGGCGATGGCGAGGCCGGGCAGCATCACCGGCCGCCGACCGAAGGTGTCCGACAGTCGTCCGGCCACGACGATGGCGGCGACGTTGCCGACCGCATAGACGGCCAGCGCCACCCCGGCCATCGCGGCTCCCTCGTCGAGTCCGTCGGTGATGAACAACGGCACCACCGCGACCCGAACCCCCATCGACGCCCATCCCTGCGCGAAGTTCGACGCGAGGACGGCCCGGTAGGTGCTGTTGCGCAGTGCGGTCCGAAATGCGATGACGCCGGCGCTCGGAGCCGACGACGGGTCGGGTCGCCCACCCTGGTCACGCAACTGGGTGGCCACCACCGCCGCCGCGATCATCAGGGCGATCGAATACACGACGAACGGCATCCGTAGACCGAAATTGACCAGGGCGCTGCCGATCAGCGGACCGGTGATGTTTCCGATCAGGAATCCGGCGGAGAAGTATCCTGATACTCGTCCACGGATCTCGCCGGGCGCCATCCGGATCAGCAGCGCCATTGCCGACACCGTGAACATGGTGGAACCGACCCCGCCGGCCGCGCGGAACAGCAGCAGTTGCCAATAGCCCTGGGCAAAAGCACATGCGAACGTGCTACCCGCGACGATGAGCAGTCCGATGAGATAGATCCGACGCTCGCCGAAGACGGTGACGAGGCGACCGGTGGTGGGGGCGAACAGCAACCGCATGACCGCGAATGCGGAGACGACCGCCGATGCCGCGGTGAAGCTGACGTTGAAGCTGCGCGCGAATGCCGGCAGTGCCGGCGCGATGAGGCCGTATCCGAGTGCGATGACGACGTTGGCGGCCAGCAGAACCCAGATTCCGCGGGGGATCTGTCTCACGATGCCGGTCTTGTCGTGTCGATATCTGGGGCCATGATGATCACGACACTATCGACCCGCGACGTCACGATGCCCGGCGGCATCGATCATCGTCGGCGCTCAGGAGCACTCAGTCACGTATCAGCCGCCGCGGTCCGGGACCGAGTTTGTTCATCTCGTCGCCGGGGTTGAGCAGATGGCACTCCCCCAGCGACAGACAACCGCATCCCACGCAGGAGCCGATCATGTCGCGCATGTTCTCCAGCAGGGCGATGCGGTTGTTGATGTCGTCGATCCATCGTTTGGAGGCGGCCTCCCACATCGACTTCGGCGGCGACTCGTGGTCACCGAGTTCGCCGAGCACATCGGCGATCACGGCCAACGGAATGCCGGCGGTCTGCGAGGCACGGATGAAGGCGACGCGGCGCAGCATCGCACGATGGTACCGGCGCTGATTTCCCGAGGTCCGTCGACTGAAGATCAGTCCCTGGTCCTCGTAGAAGCGCACCGCCGACGGCGCGATGCCGGCCCGCTGCGCCAGCTCTCCCACCGACAGTTCCAGCTTCTTCAGCGACACGCCACCATGGTAGGTCGGCACCCACCGAACCCGAGAGCGTCCGGTATGCGGCGCCCTAGAGGTGAGATCACTCCCGCACGACCATCACCGGGCACTCGGCCTGGTGCAGGATCTTCTGGCTGGTCGAGCCCAGCAGCAGCCCGGTGAAGCCGCCGCGGCCTCTGCTCCCGACCACGATCAGTTGTGCATCGCCGGCCGAATCGAGCACGGCTTTGGCCGGTTCCTCCGGAATCACCACCCGTTCGACGACGACGTCGGGATGGTCGGCCGAGTAGCCGGCGAGGCGTTCGGCGACGGCCTCGACCGCTTCGCCCGACATCCGGGTGACCTCGGCGGGCTCGATGCCGTAGCCGTGCAGGGCGTCCACGTCGAGGGGAGTCCAGGTGTGCACGGCCACGAGCTTGGTGTTGCGCAGCGCGGCCTGTCGAAAGGCTTCGGCCACCGCCACATCGCTGACCGGCGAATCGTCGACACCCACCACAACCGGCCCGTCCCCGCCCGCACCGGCAACCACGACGACGCGACCGTGGAAGTGTGCGGCGACACTGACGCTGACCGACCCCAGGAACAAGCCCTTGATCGAGCCCAGTCCGCGAGTACCGAGCACGATGGTGCCGGCATCCTTCCCGAGCTCGAGCAGCACACGCGCGGCGTCACCTTCGGCGGTCGAGGTGTGCAGGGTCACCTCTGGAGCCGTCTGCTTGGCCAGCTCGGCGGCGGCGTGTACCGCGTCGGTGGCGTCCTGTCGGATCGCGTCGACGACGTCTTGCGGGATGATCAGACCCGGTGCGTAGTTGCTGGTGCTGATGTCGTAGACACCGACCAGCTTCAGTTCCACGCCTTCGGTCACGGCCGCCTTCGCAGCCCACCGGACGGCGGCGTCCGAGGCATCCGATCCGTCCACACCGACGAGAATCGCGCTCATTTCGGTCCACTCCTCACTCGTGTCCACCAAGGTCCTCCTCTGTCATCCTGCCCCTGCGCGGCCGTTCGAGCAAAGGGCAGAAAGTCCCGGTCACAGGAGGTTTCATCGACCGCGTAGGGTGGAGTTGAGGTGAGCGATGACCAACCATGAGCAACTACACCGCGAGCGGGGGACACCGGGCGCACCGTCGAACACCGACGAAAACCGTGCGACACCCAACGACTTCGGGCGGACCGGACCGGCACCGCGCGGAAACGAGGTGCGTTCGGCCATCGTGCACGGTGTCGCGACACTGGTGATCGCACTGATCGTGGCGACGGTCGCCGGTGCCACCGACGGCACCGCCGAGACCGCACTGATCGTGCTCGCGCCGATCGTGGTGCTGATCGGTGCGCTGACCGCGTTGTGGCGCACCTATCGAAGTTGGCGCTCCGGTGGACGGTGGCAGATCTGGCAGGGCGCCGGGTGGTTCCTGCTGGCGATGTTCATCTTCTTCTTGTCCGGGGTGGGCCCGCTGATCACCTCGTGACCAGAACCGCTTCGACGCTTCGACAGGACGCCTCTCCAGCCGGCGTCAGCGACCGTACCTCGGGTAGCGCCGGTTGAACTTCTCTACTCGGCCGGCCACATCGCGTACGCGTGCCACGCCGGTGTAGAACGGATGCGATTCGCTGGTCACGTCGACGGTGATGCGCAGATAGGTGTTGCCGTCGGTCCACTCGACGTGATCGTCGGACGTGGCAGTCGATCGGGTGAGGAACTGCGAACCCGTGGACGCATCGCGGACGACGACGGGATCGTAGTCGGGGTGGATGTCTCGTTTCATCGGTCAGGCCTCTCGTTGGTCGGTGTTGTCGGTGATCGACACGGCGTCGACGGTCTCGGTGTCGGACAGATCGAGATCGTCGCAGGGATCGGTATGAAATCCGCCGAACGGATCGTCGAGGGTCGCCCAGAACTCCTGTCCGGCGGCGAATTCGACTTCGTTCAGACACGCATCCCGCAGTGCGTCCTGGATTTCGGATGCGTCTGCGCGATGAACCAGGGCCACCAGAGATGTGTGCCGATCGCCGTAGCGCTCGTCCCACCGCAGGGCCGCCATCGCGCGCCGTTCCGCGGGCTCCCGGTCGACCTCCGACTCGTCCATCGCGGCAAGCCATGCGCCACCGCGGGCAACCTGCAGGGCACCACCGGCCGACTCGAGCCATAAGGCCTCTGCGGGCTGGGTCGCGATCCACAGCCTGCCGCGTGCGGTCACCACCCCGTCGAGCAGGGCGTCGATGGCATCGTGCAGTCGCCCCGGGTGCATGGGCCGTTCGGAGTGGAATTCCACCCAGGACACGCCGCAGTCGGCGTCCAGTGGCGGCTCGCCGCGCAACAACGGGTCGTGTGGGGCGTCCACACGGCCCCGGCGCGACATCGGCGCCACCGCGGCGAGCAGGCGCTCCACGAGAATCGTCGTCACCGGACGCTGCGGCAACTCGATCATGATGGGCGCGTTCGGGGCGAGTCGCTTCAGCACAGCGGTCAACCGCGCGGACTCCCACGCGTCCCGCATAGCGGGATCGCAGCCCGCCACCACGAGCGCGTCGGCAAATGCCACCTGGCCGACTGCCACCTGCGCCAGTGTGCGGTCGTCGTCGACATGACCGAACCCGGCCTCGGCGAGAGTGTTGTCGCCGGTTGCCGACTCGAGCCAATCCTGCTCCGCGACGCAGGCTATCGTCGCCTCGATCCGGACATCACGCGATGCCGGACCGTCGACGAAGCCGGGCATTGACTCGACCACGACCTCGTCGATCGCCCAGGCGATGCGCTCGGGTTCGAGGATCGGATCCAGGGTCAACACGATCCGGCGCACCGACGAACGTCGATTGAGCCTGCGCAACAGCGGGAGCAGATCCTCACGAAGCGTGCAAGACACGCATCCGTGGGCGAGTTCGACGCCGATGGTCCGTTCGCGTCGCCGCCCATCCGGGTCAACCCAGCTCATGAGCCGAGCCACCCTGCCGTCAGCGACGTGCGAGAAGTCGTGATGCACCAGGACGGTCCCTGCGGTATCCAAACTCATCTCACCCGTGAGAGCATCCCCGACCCGCGATACCGCCGCCGCCTCAAGCCCCGTCACGAGCACGATCGGCGTCCGCTCGTCGGTCGTCGATGGCGCGCCACGTCGCCGAGCCGGTCCTCCGTCGTTCACCGTCTACCACCTTCTTGACAACAATTTCCATTTAGTCGAGACCGACGGTACCGTGACAGCCACACAAACGCCAATCATTTCCAATAGCACGAGAGGAGCACCTCAATGTCCCAACGCTGTCAGGTGACCGGCCGCGAACCCGGGTTCGGCAAACAGGTGTCACATTCGCACGTCCGCACGTCGCGGCGGTGGAACCCCAATATCCAGCGCCGGCGCTACTACGTGCCCGGCGAGGGCCGCTACGTGACCCTGCGCGTGAGCGCCAAGGGAATCAAGACCATCGACAAGGTCGGAATCGAGTCGGTTCTCGCGACGATCCGTGCGCGCGGAGAGAAGATCTGATGGCCCGCAACGAGATCCGACCGATCATCAAGCTGCGGTCGACGGCCGGCACCGGCTACACCTACGTCACGCGCAAGAACCGGCGCAACGACCCCGACCGGATGGTGTTGCGCAAGTACGACCCAGTCGTGCGCAAGCACGTCGACTTCCGAGAGGACCGCTGATGGCCAAGAAGTCCAAGATCGTCCGCGACCGACAACGGCGCGAGATCGTCGCCCGGTATGCGCAGACCCGCGCCGAGCTCAAACGGACCATCGCCGCGTCGACGTCGTCCCCCCGGCAACGGGGAGACGCCCAGCGCCGGTTGCAGCGACTACCCCGCGATGCGAGTCCGACGCGGCTGCGCAACCGCGATGCCGTCGACGGACGCCCCCGCGGCTACATCGGCAAGGCCGGGCTCTCCCGGGTGCGCTTCCGCGAACTCGCCCACCGGGGCGAACTCCCCGGCATCCAGAAGTCCAGCTGGTGATCACCCATTCGAACCCGAGGTAACACAGTGGCCCGCAAACCAACTCGACCGTCCCGAGACATCCCGACGAAACGCGCGCGCAATCTGTTGCACGGTCACGGCATCCATGTCGACGGCAACAACCCCGTCGACTACAAGGATGTGGCCCTGCTCCGACAGTTCCTGTCCGACAAAGGACGCATCCGCAGCCGCCGGGTGACCGGCCTGACCCCCCAACAACAGCGCCAGGTCGCCACCGCGATCCGCAATGCCCGGGAAATGGCCCTACTGCCCTACGACACCCGACGCTGACTGCGAGCTCAATCGTCGTCGACGCGCATGTCCAGACTGATCTCCTCCGCGTCGAGTTGCGCCAGTTCGTGACTCAGCAGGTTGGAGTGGTAGGTGCCGGTCGACCGCATACGCATGAGGGTTTCCCGCTGAGCGTCGATGACCTCGCGGCGGGTCTGCTCGAACGCGGCCCGGAATGCCAGGTTGGTGCCGATCACGGTGTCGTCGGCATCGGCCTGGCGTTCCATCTTCTCGATCCGTTCACGAATCCAGGGAAAGCGTGCCGCGACATCGGATCCAGCGAGGGTTTCCGACGCCGTGCGCGACAGCTCGGCATGCAGACGAGTGCGTTCGGCCGCGCGGTCGTCGGACACATCAGCCAACCGCAGCACCCGGATCAGCCAACCGAGAGTTCCACCCTGCGCGATCAGCGAGGCCGCAGCGACCACGAACGCAATGAGCACCAACAGTTCTCGCGACGGAGTGTCGGCGGGGAGGGTCTGCGCTGCCGCCAGGGTCACGACACCACGCATCCCAGCCCAGACGATGATCGCGCCTTCTTTGGGGCCCATCGGCGAGGCGGTGTAGTAGTCGATATCGGCCATTGCACGGGTGATCCGGTCACGCACCCGCTGCGCCGATTCGGGGTTCTCGGCGAATGCGGCCGTCGACAGCTGTTCGGCTCTCGCCCGGTTCCGTTTTGCCCGACCGAACCGTAGCGAGGGCCGTCGTCCCCGCTCGGCACTGGTGGCCGCGACCCCGGTGCCATCTGCGGCCGCCCGGCGGGACTTCTCGACAATGGAGGCGTCCATGTTCTCCAGATATGGCCGCATTGCCGTACGTCGACGTGCGACCCGGTCGAGCCATACGATCAGCGGGGTCACGTAGAGCGCCCGCACCACCGCGGTCATGGCCAGCGCCGACAACCCGATCCAGACAGCTGTGACGATGCCGCCGTGGTCATTACGGACGTCGACCAACAGAGCCCACAACTCCAACCCCATCAAGAGAAAGACCCCACCTTCGGCCAGAAACTCCACCGTTCGCCAATTCTGCGCGTCCGAAACCCGATGACGGGGCGAGAGGTAGCGGACCGCGCCGGCACCGGTGATCAGGCCGGCGGTGACCGCCGCGACGAGCCCGGAGGCCCCGAGCTCCTCGGCCGGCAGGTAAGCCAGATAGGGCACTGTGAACGAGATCGCGGTGTTGACGGTGGCGTCACCGACCCGGCGCCGAACCCAGAGGTTTCCCCAACCGACTACGGCACCAATCGCCACCGCGGCGATGACCGCCCAGAGAAAGCTGACGGCCACGTGACCGAACGAGAAACCGGCAGCGGTTGCCGCGACCGCAGCCCGAAGCAGCACAAGTGCGGTGGCGTCGTTGAGCAGGCTCTCACCCTCCAAGATGGCGATCACCCGACCAGGCACGCCCAGTCGTTTGGCGATCGACGTCGCGACCGCGTCGGTCGGCGAGACGATGGCCCCCAACGCGATCCCGGTGGCCAGATCCACGCCGGGAATGATCTGGTCGAAGAAGACACCCAAGACCACCGAACTGATGACCACCAGCACCACCGACATCGCACTGATCGCCGCGAAGTCTCGCCGGAAGTCCATCGTCGGCATGGACACCGCCGCCGAGTAGAGCAGTGGCGGTAGCACGCCAATCAGGATCCATTCCGGATCGACCTCTACTTCCGGCACGAACGGCAGCACACCAATGATGGCGCCGGCAACGACCAGCAGCAATGGCGCTGCCACGCGAATCCGCGGGCCGATGACGTGCGCGGCGGCAATGCCGAGCACCGCGAGGATCACGAACAGGATTTTCTCCATGCCGACCATCCTGTCGCAGCATCGCCGATGCCGGTGCGGCACGCAGTGCCATTGCGAATTGTGACATTGAATGTTGACATATACCTGCCGTCGAACTACGTTCAGAAACCATTGACCGAGCTCTCGGCCACCTGAGTCGAGATCTTGGTCAACCGACCCGGACAGCAGGATTCTGAGCACGCAAAGGACCCGCAGCCATCATGACGAACGCCATCGACCGCATCGGCGCCACCTACGTCCCCGAGGCCCCCCAGGCGCCGGCAGACGACTACACACAGGTGCTCGACGACCTGTCGAGCGCGTCAGTGCATCGGAATTTCGACCCCTACATCGATATCGACTGGGACTCCCCGGAGATGGCCATCGTGCCCTATGACGAGCGCTGGATTCTGTCCGCCGAGGTCGACCCGGTCGGTCGACACCCCTGGTACCAGCAGCTACCCCGCGACAAGCAGATCGAGATCGGCATGTGGCGACAGGCCAATGTCGCCAAGGTCGGACTGCAGTTCGAATCGATTCTGATCCGCGGCCTCATGCAGTACAGCTTCAAATTGCCCAATGGCGCCAAGGAGTTCCGCTACACCACGCACGAATCCAAGGAGGAGTGCAATCACACCCTGATGTTCCAGGAGTTCGTGAACCGCTCCGGAATGGACGTGCCCGGCGCCAAGATCGGTTATCGCCTGATCTCGCCGCTGGTACCTCTGGCGTCGACGATCTTCCCGACGGTGTTCTTCTTCGGTGTGCTCGGCGGCGAGGAACCGATCGACCACATCCAGAAAGATTTCCTACGCACGCGCGCCAACCTGCATCCGACCATGGCCGCGGTGATGCAGCTGCACGTCGCTGAGGAGGCCCGCCACATCTCCTTCGCGCACCACCTCCTGCGCGAGACTGTGCCGCAGAAGGGTCGCGTCCAGCGATTCCTGCTGTCGTTGATGTTCCCGCTCACCATGCGCATCCTGTGCGGTGCCATCGTGGTGCCGCCGAGGTCGTTCCAGCGGCGTTTCGACATCCCGAATGAGGTGATGCGCGACATCTTCTGGCGGTCACCGGAGTCAAAGCAGTTCCTACGAAACGTATTCGGCGATGTCCGGATGCTCGGCGAGCAGTGCGGGCTGATGAACCCCGTCTCGCGCCTGTTGTGGAAGCTGCTGGGTATCGGCGGACGCCCGTCACGGTTCCGCAGCGAGCCCACCTACACCGCGGCCTGATACCGCACCCGCCCACTGCTGCAACGGAACCGAAATGCCTCACGTCGTCACACAGGCGTGCTGCGGAGATGCCTCGTGTGTCTACGCATGCCCGGTGAACTGTATCCATCCCACTCCCGAGGAGCCCGGGTTCGGCACCTCGGAGATGCTCTACATCGATCCGTCGACGTGCGTCGACTGTGGTGCCTGCGTGAGCGCATGTCCGGTGAGCGCCATCGTGCCCGGCCATCGACTCCCCGATGAACAGGCACGGTTCGCCGACATCAACGCCGCCCACTTCGATGGGCCCGCCGCAGATGCCGTCCGCTTCCCGGTCGACACCGCGCAACGACTCCCACTGGCCCCCATCAGCAAGCCGAGGCAACTGAGTGTCGATGCGCCGTTGTCGGTGGGCATCGTGGGCTCCGGCCCGTCGGCGATGTACGCGGCCGACGAGTTGCTGCGGCATCCACAGGTCTCGGTGACCATCTACGAACGTCTGGACCGCCCGTTCGGCCTGGCCCGCTTCGGGGTGGCACCCGACCACCTCGCCACCCGATCGGTGATGAGACTGTTTGATGACATCGCACGCGAACCGCGCTGCGACATCCGGCTCAACGTCGCCGTGGGGGCTGACGTCACGTTGGATGCACTACAGCGCCGTCATCAGGCCGTCATCTGGGCCGGCGGCGCGCCCACCGACCGGCGGCTCGACATCGAGAATGCCGACGCCCCAGGCGTCCTGAGCGCAACCGCGCTGGTCGGCTGGTACAACGGCCATCCCGATCACGCCGATCTCGATGTGGACCTCTCCAGCCGACGGGCCGTGGTGATCGGCAACGGCAACGTCGCCCTGGACGTGGCCCGAATCCTCACGGCCGATCCGGCGTCTCTCGCCGTCACCACGATCTCGCGGCGCGCGTTGGCGGCCCTGCGACACTCCGCGATCGACGAAGTGGTGGTGCTGGGTCGCCGCGGTGCCGCGCACGCCGCATTCACCCTGCCCGAGCTGGTGGGATTGGTCGACACCGGCGTCAACGTGGTCATCGACCCCGCCGATCTCGGCTCGGCGGCCGACCTGGTCGTCGACGACGCGACGACGCGAGCGAAACTGGAAGTGTTGGCAGAGGTGGCCGGTCGGCCACCCGGTGACGGACCTCGCATCCGGCTGGCCTTTCACCGTTCGCCGTCGGCGGTCCGCCTCGGCCCCGACGGCCACGTCAGCGGCCTCGTCACCGACCACACACGCATCGGAGATTCCGGGGCCGTCGAACCCACCGGCGTCTCCGAATCGATCGACACATCGCTGATTCTCACGTCGATCGGATATCGCGGCGTGGCCATCGCGGGCCTGCCTTTCGACGACGTCCGCGGCGTCATCCCGCACGATGCCGGCCGCGTCGTAGACGACGGTGTGCCCCGCCCCGGCATGTACGTGACCGGGTGGATCAAGCGCGGTCCCTCGGGCTTCATCGGCACCAACAAGACAGACTCCGCCGAAACCGTCGCATCGTTGCTGCGCGATCACGAATCGGGGAAACTCGCGGCAACGTCCGACGCACTGAGTCCGCTCGGCTGACCGGTCGTGCCGATGTGCACGCTCGCCCTGTGACGAGGTTCGCCCGCACCGTCGGCTTCGCTACATTGTGCCGATGAGCCAATGGTGTCCCCGTACCGGGCATGATGCACGCCGACCGGTGTCGTGACAATCCGGTCACGCACGTCGACGGGTCTGGTGCTCGGCCTGGGCTCCTCGGCCGCCTTCGGGTTGTCCGGCGTGCTCGCCCGGGCAATGATCGATGCCGGGTGGACCGCCGGCGCCACCGTGACCGTACGGATCGCGCTCGGCGCGGCGATTCTTCTCGTTCCCGGAGTCGTCGCACTGCGCGGCCGCTGGGGTGCGATGCGCCACGCATGGCCGATCCTGCTCGCCTACGGCGCTCTCGCCGTGGCCACCTGCCAGCTCGCCTACTTCTACGCGGTGACCTACCTACAGGTGGGGGTCGCGCTGCTGATCGAGTACACCGCACCCGTGGCCGTCATCGGTTGGATGTGGCTGCGTCACCGCCAACGCCCCGGGCGGCTGACCATCATGGGTGCGGTGATTGCGCTGGCAGGTCTCGCACTCGTGCTCGATCTGCGCGGTGACGTCGGCACCGACGTGATCGGTGCCTTGTGGGCCCTGATCGCGATGGTGGGTGCGGCGGCATACTTCGTGATCTCCGCCGACGACCGGATCGCGCTACCGCCGTTGACGCTGGCGGCGGGCGGGCTCACGGTTGGTGCGGTGATCCTCGCAGTGGCCGGCCTGGTGGGGGTCTTGCCGATGGCGACGTCGTCACTCGACGTCACGCTCGCCGGCCGGTCGATGCCGTGGTGGGTACCAGCTGTCGTGTTGGGGGTGGTGAGCGCGGCTGTTGCCTACTCCATGGGTATTGCCGCCGGCCGACGCCTGGGGTCGCGGGTGATGAGTTTCGTCGGACTGTCCGAAGTGCTGTTCGCAGTCGCCTTCGCCTGGGCAGCACTCGCCGAACTACCCACCGCTGTGCAACTCGTCGGTGGTGTGTTGATCGTCGTCGGCGTGATTGTCGTGCGGTCCGGCGAAGCATCGACCCGAGGCGAAGAGTCGGTGATCTGACGAGGCAGGCAGCGCCATCGGGGACCACCGACTGAGACAACTGTCCCAGATCTCGCACTGCGGCGGCGCACACCAGATCACTGACAGCAATTGAGTTCACCACCGCACATTCCAGGTGAACAGTCGTGATTCCCCTGTCCGCCAAACGGTTCCGAGATATCCTGGCATCCACTTGTTCAGGGGGTGCACGGGTGAGGACAATGTACTCGCGCTTCGATTACATCGACGCCGCGCGCGATTCGGGGGAACGTTTCGCCGAGTTGGTGCGGACCGTCGCCGAACCCGACGCCCGCCTCACGAGTACCCCGGGATGGACCGTGGTCGACTGCCTCGGCCACGTGGCCGCCACGCCGGGCCGCTACCTCGAACTGATCGAGGGCACGGGTTCGTGGCCGCACCGGCCCAAGGACCTACCCGATTTCAACGCCAAGCAGATAGCGAACATGTCAACCCGGGACATCCATCGGCTTACCGAGCGATTCCTCGACGACCTCGACCGCCTCCTCTACGCCGTGTCACATTTCGGCGCCCGGGTACCGGTGATGAACTTCGATGCGGATTCACGGGTTCGGTCCGACGCGGCACTGGGCATCCTTATCGGCGAGTTCCTCATCCACGGTCACGACGTGGCCACCGCCGTCGGCGCGTCGTGGCAGATCGACCCGAAGGTGGCGCCCCTCGTGGCGCGCGGGCGCCATCAGGTGCTGCCTCGATGGCTGGTGGAGTCATCGTGCGGCGGACATTCGGCGACCTACGACATCCGCCTCCGCGGGTGCGACGAAAGGTACGTCTACGAGTTCACCGACGGCCGACTCGTGATCGACCCACCGCAGTCGCGCCATCCCGACGTCCACATCAGTGTCGACCCGGTGGTAGCCATGCTGGCGGCGTACGGACGGATGTCGCCGACGTGGGCGGCCGTGACCGGCCGGGCGTTCGCCTGGGGCGCGCGCCCGTGGCTGGCCGCCGGCCTCTGCCGCCGCTTCGCACCGGCGTGATCAGATCCTTCGCCGATAGGCATCATTCCGCGATCAGGTCGATTCACTGATCATGACGGCAACGGTTTCGGGTTCGAGCGCGGCGAACACGTGCTCGACATCGCCCGCATACGACACGTAGTCACCCGCGGCCAGTTCCACCTCGCTGCCGGTGGGCCCGACTTTCGCTCTACCGCTACTGATCACCACCAGTTCCACCACGCCGCGGGCGTGCGGCGCGGAGATTCTCGGCTCACCCGGCTGCGCACGGATCAGATACAGGTCGCGCCGCGTTCCGGGCCGTGCTGTCGACAGCAGGGTCGCCGAGTAGTCGGCTGCGGCAGCCGGGATGAGTGGACCGTCGCCGAATCGAATCACCTCCACCGACCGGGTCGGTGTGTCCAACAATGCCGAGAACTGCACTCCCAGCGCCGTCGAGAGTGCCCAGAGCGTCTCTACACTCGGGTTCCCCTCGCCGGTCTCCAGCTGCGACAGGGTCGACTTCCCGATCCGGGCGCGCCGAGCCAGTTCGCCGATCGACAATCCCGCCCGGGTCCGTTCCCGCTTGAGCGCGGCAGCAACGACGCGTTTGGGATCCGACGGAGCAACATCCGTCGGATCGTTCGATTCATAGGACGATCGTCCATCTTGACGAACACCTGGCATAGGTCCACTATAGTGGACATGCGTTCGCTTCGGAGAACACTTGATCGTGCCACTGTTCGCACAGTGCTCGTCATGAGCATGTCCGTGCTGGTCATCGGCGCGTCGTATGGCGTCACCGCCCACTCCGCAGGCCTGGATTGGTGGCAGATCGTCGTCATTGCGACTGTGGTCCTCGCCGGCTCCTCGGAGTTCGTGTTCGTCGGCATCATCGCGGTGGGCGGTGCGCCCCTACTCGCCGCGCTCGCCGGTCTGGTGGTCAACACACGCAATTTCGGCTACGGACTGTCGATGGGGCGCTTCCTTCCACGCGGATGGCCGACAGCGCTCGCCGCCCACCTGATCAACGATGAGACCGCCGCGGTCACGGCCGTCGAAACCGATCAGCGGCGGGCTCGCGCCGCCTTCCTTCTCTGCGGCGCCGGAGTGCTGGTCAGCTGGCCACTCGGGTCGGCCATCGGGGTCGCGATCGGCGAGATCGTCGCGGACCCGGCGTCGCTCGGTCTCGACGCAGCCTTCCCCGCACTGCTCGCCACACTCGCCATCCCCGCACTGCGCGAACGAAAAACGCTGTGCGCCGCCCTTGTCGGCGGAGCAGCAGCCGTGGCGGCGACACCGCTCCTACCGGCCGGGGTGCCCATCCTGTGCGCCTTGGCCGGTCTGGCCGTGATCGCACGCGACCCCGGAGACAGACGTGGCACCCCGGCCGCCAAGGGCACCCCCGTCGACCATCAACTGCAGGAGTACGCACCATGAGCACCATCGACCTGCTGGCCGGAGCGGCACTGCTCGCTGTCGGTACGTACCTCATCCGGGTGGCCGGACCGGCGTTACGCAACCGCTACGAGGTGAGCCCGACCGCGGCCGCGTTGCTCGACCGGGCGGCGATCCTGCTGCTCGTCGGCGTCGCGGTGACGGGCGCGGTGTTCGCCGGTCAGGAGTTCGCCGGCTGGGCCCGTCCGGCCGGAGTGGCCGTCGGCGTGGTCGCAGCAGTCTGCCGGGCACCCCTGATGATCGTGATCCTGCTCGCGGCCGGCGTCACGGCCGGCATGCGAGCGCTCGGCGTCGCGTGATCTCTCGCGAAGCCGAACCGGCAGATCGGTCGGCCTCACGGTCCGGATGACGCTGGTGCCCCGCGGTCTACCGAGCTCCCGCGCCGCTCCGGCTACCCGCAGTGGCAGCGCCGCGGCCACCACGGCGGGCGGCGCCACCACGGCGCCGCTGGCCGTCACTCGGGCGACGCGCGCCCTGCCCACGTCCCCGTCCGCCGTTGCCGCGCTGGCCACGGGGTGCGGCGTTACGGGGCGGATTCTGCACCGGCTTGGGTTGCGGCGCCACGAACTCGGCGCGGGCACCGATGAGGTCGTCGACCTCGACGGAGGCCGCGTCGACGCGGGTCGGCGCCACCTTGATGTTGGCCTTACGCAGCAGTCCCGCGACGTCGCGGCGCTGATCCGGCAGGCAGATGGTGACCACGTCGCCACTACTGCCCGCGCGTGCGGTACGTCCCGAGCGGTGCAGGTAGGCCTTGTGCTCGGCGGGCGGGTCGACGTGAACCACGAGTTCCACACCGTCAACGTGCACGCCACGCGCCGCGACGTCGGTGGCCACCAGCACGCGGACCCCGTCGCCGCCGAAGGCCTTGAGGTTCCGGTCGCGTTGGGCCTGGCTGAGGTTGCCATGCAGGTCGACGGCCGGGATTCCGCCGTCGGTGAGCTTCTTGGCCAGCTTCTTGGCCTGATGCTTGGTGCGGGTGAACAGGATTCGACGCCCGCGCCCGGAGGCGAGCTCGCGCACAAGATCGTTCTTGGCGCCCGGGTCGACCTCGAAGACGTGGTGGGTCATCTGAACAGGAGCCGTGGTCTCCTCGGTGGAATGCACAGTCGGCTTGCTCAGGAAGCGCTTGGCCACCTTGTCGACCCCGTTGTCGAGCGTGGCGGTGAACAGCATGCGCTGCCCGTCGCGCGGGGTGGCGGCAAGAATGCGCGTGACACCGGGAAGGAAGCCGAGATCGGCCATGTGATCCGCCTCGTCGAGCACGGTGATCTCGACATCGTCGAGTCGCACGATGCCCTGGCCCATCAGGTCTTCGAGCCGACCGGGGCACGCGACCACGATGTCGACCCCACGGCGAAACGCCTCCTCCTGCCGATTCTGGCGGACGCCACCGAAGACGGTGGTCACGGTCAGGTTCAGCGCTTTGGCCAACGGGGTGAGCACCGCGGCGATCTGGGTCGCGAGTTCGCGGGTGGGCGCCAGCACCAGGCCGGTGGGTGCGCCCGGTCGTCGGGTGACCTCCATCTCGGCCAACCCGGCGACCATCGGGATGGCGAATGCGAGGGTCTTACCGGAGCCGGTCTTGCCGGAACCGATCACATCTTTGCCGGCCAGGGTGTCGCCGAGGGTCTCGGCCTGGATCGGGAACGGCTCGGTCTTGCCCTCGGCAGCGAGGACACGGACGAGTTCGGCAGGTACGCCGAGTGAAGCAAAAGTAGTGGACAAGGTCCGTCTTTCTCTGTGGACACCGAGCAGCGTCAGACCGCGGGTCGGGGTCGGATGGCGAAGACGCATCTGTGCGTGTTCGTTCGCCGTATGAAGTCAAAGAGCAGGCGCTTGAAGCCTGTCGAAGAAGCGTTCTACGACGCGTTGACCGCACCTGATCGGTGCATCAATGAGACCAGGCTACGCGAGGCCCGTCGACCCGGCCAAATCATCGTGATGCGCGTCATGCCTGTTGCTCCTGGTGACATGCGCGGCAGCCGAAATGACGTTGACACCTCAACCGTCGACGACGACGATGACCCACCGTGTACTCATTCGTGTCGTTGCCCACCGGGTGTGCGGAGGTTGCCGGCGTCGTGCGCGCCGACAACTGACCGCCCTGCCCCGTCGACGTGACTCCGCTCGGACCACGTCGGCAGACGCATGCCTTCACACCCCACGACATGAGGTCATCGATACACATGTATGCACTTACCGAATCCGCTATCCGTTCCTCGCTCGTCAACGCCTCGGTCCGCGAACGCAAGGCGTTGAGCCTGCCCCTCGGTTATGCCGAATTGCGTTGGGAGGAAATGGATTTCCTGGGTTGGCGGGATCCGAAACTGCCGCAGGTCGGCTATCTCGTCATTCCACACGACGACACCGACGTCGGAATCATGCTGCGCCTGGGCGGTCGGCAACCACGAACCCGGCCGCAATGCTCGTTCTGCCAAGATGTCCACCTGCCCAACGAAGTGTCGTTCTACAGCGCCAAACTCGCCGGAGCCGCGGGGCGCAAAGGCGACACGGTGGGCATTCTCATGTGTTCGCGGTTCGAGTGTTCGGCGAACGTTCGGACCAGGCCGTCGGCGATCTTCGCCGGCGACGACCCCGAAGCGGTTCGGCAACAGCGAATTGCCACCTTGCGCAGACACCTGAATGGATTTGCGCGGCGCATCCTGGTGCACTGACCACACTCAGTCGATGTCGACCAGCCGCTGCGGGAAGGCGTAGAAGAACCCCTGGGCGAAGTCGCACCCGGCGCGCACGATCGCCGCAGCCTGCCGAGACGTCTCCACCCCCTCGGCGATCACCGTGATCCCCAACGCGTGCGCGGCGGATGCGATGCCGGTCAACATCTGTTCGGCGCGGTCGGCCTCGTCGGCCGCGCCGTCCTCCATGTCGTCGACAAACGCCTTGGCCGTCTTGATGGTGGTGATGGGCATTTGGTATAGGTCGCTCAAACACATTCCGCCCGTACCGAAGTCATCGATGGCGAGCTGGCATCCGAGGTCGCGGATCGACGTCATCGTCGCCCGGATGCCCGTGCGGTCCCCGGCGGCGAGATCTCGCTCGGAGACCTCCACGCACAAGCGGCCGGGGTCCAATCCGGCGTCACCGAGCGCCAACTGCAGGCGCGGTACGAAGTGACGGTCGGCCAGTTCACGACGAGTGAAGTTCAGACACAACGTCAGTCCATCGGTCGTCCGCTCGTTCACGACGAACTCACGCATCGTGGTGTCCACGAGGTGTGCTCCGAGTTGTTCGATCAGATCGGTGCGCCGGGCGATCGCGATGAACTCACCGGGCGACACCTGGCCCAACTCCGGGTGGCGCCAACGCATCAGCGCCTCCAGCGCGACCCGCCCGTGCCCGCGCCCGACATCCACGACCGGGTGATAGTCGAAGTACAGCTGGCCGGGGTCGGAATTCACCGAGTTCCGTAGTTCGTACTCGATGCGTTGCCGCCGCAACCGGTCCGAACGGTACTGCGGGCGAAACGAGGTGTACGGCCGGCCGGCCGAGTTCGTCCTCGCCTCCTGCAAGGCGATCTCGGCGTCGCGCAACATGTCTACCGGTGCGGGATCATCCACCAAATGGCGGGCCACGGCCACCCCCACCGACGCGGTGATCCGTTCGGTTCGCCCGTCGAGCGCAATGGGCTGGTCCACGAGCTCTCGGATGCGCGAGACCTGGTTCTCGAGGCGCGCGCTCAGGTCGTCGCGGATGAGCTCGACCACCACGAACTCATCGCCACCGAGTCGGCCGATGGCGGCATCGGTGCCCAAGGCGTCCCGCAACCGGCCGCCCACCGCGGTGAGGATGTCGTCGCCGACCGTCCGCCCCAGCGAATCGTTGATCACCCTGAAACCATCGAGATCCACGTAGTACACGCCCACGCTGTCCTGCGGCGCCGAACGCGTCGCCAAGTGATCGCCGATGGCGGCGAGTGTGCCTGCGCGGTTCAGCAGATCCGTCAGATCATCGTGAAACGCCCGCCATTCGAATCGACTCACGTCCCACTCGAGTCGAGCGGTTTCCTGGTGACGTTCGGTGATATCGGTGAACGTGACCACCGCCGCGAGCGTCCCGTCGTGCGCGATCTGGCGGCCGCTGCACGACAGCCAGCGCCGTCCCTGCGGCGCGATGATCGTGGCGATGTGATCGTCGAAGGGTTCCCCGGCCTGTACGCACCGGAGGATCGGTGACATCTCGGTGGCGGCGAAGTCGAGGCCGACATCGTCGATTCGCGCCCTCGTGATGTCAGATCCCAGATCCAACACGCTGCGCGCGGCCGCGTTGGCGATCTCGACGCATCCATCAGCGCCGATAACGATCACCGGTTGCGCCATGGATGCGACCACGAGCATCGCTCGGCGCCCGGTCTGCTCGTCACCCTGACCTGTATGGTCACCCCGACGGTCTGCCATCCAAGATCACGCCCCTCTGGGCGGTGACGCCAACGAGGCGACGCACTGCCTGCACGTCGAACTCATCAACGAACTTCCGGCGCGGGGCACTAATTCACACAGCACACCGGAGAATATACGTCGCTCGCGGCGGAGCGGATCGACGATCGGCCAGGCGTGAGTACCCTCACCGCACTCGACACCGAAATGCTCCAGACAAAAGCGCCCGACGCAAAGCCGCCGTCGACATTGTGTCGGCGGCGGCGCTGTGCCGGGTGCTTCCAAGGCGGATTCTGTGGAGCTAAGGGGAATCGAACCCCTGACCTACTCGATGCGAACGAGTCGCGCTACCAACTGCGCCATAGCCCCGGGCGGTCGTGTGACCGGCCGTTGGCCACTCTAGCAGCCCACACCCCGCTGCAACCAAACCACCGCACCGCCACGAAACCGGCTCGCTCACGGACTCGGCGAAATGTTTGCCGGCCCGGGAGCGGGCTAACCTCGCGGCATGGCGAAAATGTCCGATGACCAGGTCGCGGGGGTGCTCGACCGGGCCGTGGCCGGTATCAACCCGGTGCTCGACACGCTGTCCCGGCGCGACCCACTGGGGCTCAAGAAGCACACCTTCCACGACGACCCCCACCCCGACTCCCGAGTACAACGCGCGCTGCATCTACTCGCCCAGGGCCTCGACGCCGCCGACTGGCCGGGCACGCAGGGCTGGACGCGCCGCTCGATGCACGACCGCGCCGATTGGTGGGTCAATCGGATCGGCACCGTCAACACAGTGGCCGTGGCCTACCCCGGCGTCTTCGGCGGCTGGACGCGTCGACTTCCGTTGGCCTCCGTGCTCGGCTTCGCCAATCAGGCCATCGTGCTCATCGCCATCGCCCGCGAGTACGGGGTCACCGACCGCGCCCACCAGGTGCAGCTGCTGGCGTCGGTGCTGTGCAACCGGGAGATGTCGGCCACCACGGTCGACCACGCTGCCGATCGCGCCGACACCGACGCGCACGACGCCGACCAGCACCACGGCGCCACGCTGATCGGCGCGATCTGGGAAATCGCCACGATCCTGCGCGGTCTTTCCGACGAGTTCGATCGACGTCCGCAACCCGTCCTGCCATTGCGGATGCTCGCCTACATCCCGGTGGTCGGGGCTCCGGTGACCTATGTGGGGGAACGCCTCGCGTTGTCGCAGGCAACGCGTCGCGGCCGCAAGTGGATCGCCGATCACCCTGCGGCGATCAGCCGGCGACCCGCCTGAGGCCGTCGTCCTCGCGCATGATGCGCCGACGCTGGAACGGCGGCAGATGGTCGAAGACCGGGTCCTCGTCGTCGATCTCGAGAACTGTGGCACCCCCGGGTCGCCGCAACCGGGGCGGCGGCGGTGCGGATTCGAACGCCGCCGCCGCGTCGGCCCGACGCCGACGCGACGCGAGTTCACGTTCGGACCGGCGCGCCCGGGCGGCCCGCTGAGCGCGAATCTTCTGCTCCAGCGCGACGGTCCGGCGCAGGTAGCCGAGGTAGGCCACGAGCATCACGGCGAGGACACCGGTGGCGATCCAGCCGGGTAACCCGACGAAGAAGCCGACGCCACCGGCAATCACCAGCAGCGTCAGCAATCCGATCAGAACACGCTGACGTTCCCGGTAGCGGAGTTCGGACTGGCGGGCATCCGGCGAGTACACCGAACGTCGTCGCGACCGCGAAGCGGTATCCGCGCTTCGCCGCCGGGAACGGGCGGGTGCCTCGGCCACACCGTCGCGGTCGGTCTCGACGTCATCCGCCAGATCCTCGTACTCGTCGGCGTCCGCATAGTCGTCAGCGTCATAGTCGTCGGCGTCATGGTCGTTGGCGTCCGAGTCGTCGGCGTCCGAGTCGTCGAACCCGGCCTCGTCATACTCGTCGTCGGCGCCATACTCGTCGTCCACGTCGTAATCATCTTCGTAGTCATCGGCGTCATCGGCGTCGTCGGTCGCGAACTCGGAATCGCTGTCCACGAACTCGTCGTCGAACTCGTAATCGTCAGCCGAGTCCTCCAGGTCACCGTCATCCAGGTCGGCCGGCTCGTGCTCCCCGGTCGCCATCTCCTCCATCGAGGCGATCTCGGCATCCTCCACGTCGTCGAGTTCCTCGTCGACCTCGTCACGCTCGGCGTCGACGAATTCTCCGTCGAGGGTGATCTCCTCGTCGTGATCGGCATCGTGGTCCGCGTCCGACTCGTCTTCCAGGTCGCAATCGGCGGAGATATCGGAACCGTCGGTGTCGTCGACGCTCGGCGCAACGGTGTCGGCCACCCTCGCGCGCCGCATCGTCGTCTGGACTGCGTCGTCGTCGGCGTCCGCATCGGCAGAGATCGTGTCGTGGTCAGCGTCGAACCGACCGGAATCGACGTTCTCGACGTCGGACTGGTCGCCTTCGGCCCGCTCGTCATCCTCCTCGTCGACGACCGTGGTGGCCGACTCGGCGCCGTCGGACTTCGCGCGCCGCGACGTCCACGACGGGTCATGCGGGTGAGATCCGGCCGAGCGTCGACGGTCGCTGCGGGTTCGCGTCCCGCCGCGGTGCAACAGACGCGTCTCCTTCGCGGCCACTGTGGATTTCCGCATCTGCGGTCGGCCCTTGATGACCATCGGAACCAGCACGAAAAGCCATACGGCCACGAGGCAGACCCACAAGACTGAGTTCGGCATGCGACTCTCCCTTCTTTCACTCTGGTTACACGACGCCACCTCACAATTTAGGCGCGCAGCGAGTGCACCCAGCGCAGACGCGCCGAGGCCCATGAACATTCGACGGATTCACAGGGCGTTCTCAGCCCGCCGCGCCCGCGACCGGGCTCAGTGAAAGGAGGCGCGCCCGGACCGGACGAGTGTCTCTGCGGCACTGCCGGTGACCTCTTCGGCGGTCAACGCGAACAGGATGTGATCACGCCAGCGCTTGTTGACGTCCATGTAGCGCTCCAACAAGCCCTCGCGACGGAAGCCGACCTTCGTCAGGACCGCTTGGGAAGCGACGTTGGCGGGCTGCACGGTGGCATCGAGACGATGCAACCCGACCTGACCGAAACAATGATCCACGCCGAGTGCCACTGCCGCGGTGGCGATTCCCTGGCCGACATGTGATGCGTCGACCCAATACCCGATCCACGCGCTGCGCACCGCACCGCGCTGCACATTGCCGATGGTGAGCTGCCCGATGTAGACGCCGTCCAGCTCGATCACGAAGGGCAACACACTGCCGCGTTTGGCCTCCGACCGGAGCACCGAGTACAGCGGTGGCCAGGCACTGGGTTGGTGACGTTCGGCCCACGACCCGATCCCGGTCGGCTCCCACGGCATCAGCGTGTTCTGGTTTCGGATGCGCAACGTGCTCCAGGCCTTGGCGTCGCGCATCTTGACCGGGCGCAACATCACCGCGCCCGCCTGCGTATGCAGGGGACCCAATGTCGCGGGCCAGCCAGGATTGATCTGCGCCCCCGACAACCACCTCAACACGAGAGTGAGTTTATGTCCGCGTCAACCGCGCTGCGCCAGGAACGCGACCTCGACCTCATCGCCGATGGCCAGTTCCTCCACATCCGGTTCGACGATGATCAGACAATTCGCCTCGGCGAGTTCGGCGAGCAGGTGGGAACTGCCCGTGGGCGACGCGCCGATCACCTGCACCAGGTACTCACCGGAACGCTCGTCGCGCATCAACTGGCCGCGCAGATAGCCTTTACGGCCCTGCACCGAGGCGATCGGTCCGATGGTCCGGGCGGTGATGACCCGTCGCATCGGCTGACGTTTGCCGAGTGCGATCCGGATCAACGGGCGCACCATCACCTCGAAGGTGACCAATGCACTGACCGGATTGGACGGCAACAGGAAGGTCGGCACCTCGTCGCGCCCGAGACGACCGAATCCCTGTACCGACCCCGGGTGCATCGCCACCCGGAGGATCTCGAGCTCACCCAGATCACTCAGCGCCTCGGCGACGGCCCGCGACGCACTGCCTCCCACGGCCCCGCAGATCACCACGATCTCGGACCGGATCAGTTGCGCCTCAACGACTTCCCGCATTCGGGAGATCTCCCGTTCGGCGATGCCCACCCGGTTGACGTCGGCACCGGCGTCGCGGGCCGCGGCCGCCAAGGCGTAGCTGTTGACATCGTAGATCTGTCCCGGCCCCGGCGAACGATCGATGTCGACGAGTTCGCTGCCGATCGAGATCACCGACAGCCGCGGCCGCGGATGGACCATCACGCGCGCCTGGCCGACCGCTGCCAGCAGACCCACCTGCGCGGGCCCGATGATCGATCCGGCACGCACCGCGACGTCGCCGGGCTGCACGTCGTCGCCGATCCGGCGAACATAGTCACCGCTCTCGACTGCGTGGCCGACCTTGACCTTCTTCTCGCCGCCGTCGGTCCACCGCAGCGGGACGACGGCATCGGCCAGTGTGGGCATCGGCGCGCCGGTCTCCACGCGGACCGCCTGGCGCGGCTGCAGCCGGGTGGGTGTGCGTGCGCCGGGTTCCACCGACCCGACCACCGGCAGGGACACGATCATCTCCGTGCCGGGTTCGAGATCCACCAGCTCCGCCCCACCGGGATCGAAGTCCTCGATGTCTTCGGGTGCGATCGTGCCGGCCAGGTCCACATCGACCGCCCGCACCGCATAGCCGTCGATCGCGGCCTGGTCGAAGCCGGGCATGGGCCGTTCGGTGACCACCTCTTCGGCACACATCAGGCCCTGCGCCTCAGAGATCGCGACACGCACCGGCCGGGGCGCCACCGCGGCAGCGGTCACCCGGGTCAGATGATCTTCGACCGAACGCATCTCACCTCTCGCCCCATCTCGGCTGACAGACTTGACCAGACATTAGCCGGAGGTTGCCGCCGAATGGCGCAGGCGCGCTGTCGTCGCCGTCGGTCAGCTGTCGGCGAGGCGCTTGCCGAGCCAGTCGCGGAGGTCGGGCCCGTAGTCGTCGCGATCGAGCGCGAAGTCAACCGCGGCCTTCAGGTACCCGCCCGGATTGCCCAGGTCGTGCCGCGTCCCGTGATGGACCACGACGTGAACCGGCTCGCCCTCCTCGATCAGCAGCGCGATCGCGTCGGTCAGCTGCAATTCCCCACCCGCGCCCGGTTCGATTCGACGCAACGCGTCGAAGATCTTGCGGTCCAGGATGTATCGCCCGGCGGCGGCGAGATTCGACGGCGCGTCCTCGGCGGCCGGCTTCTCGACCATGCCCTTGAGCCGCTTGACGTTCGGGTTGTTGGCGTCGGGCAGGTCCTCCACCTCGAAGACCCCGTATGCGCTGATGCGATCTTCGGGCACCTCGATCGCGCACAGCACCGATCCACCACGACGTTGTCGCGTACGTGACATCACTTCCAGCACCCCGCCCGGCAGCACCAGGTCGTCGGGCAGGAGCACCGCGACGGCGTCCTCATCGTCGTCCAGGTACGGCTCGACACAACCGACCGCGTGTCCGAGTCCGAGTGGCTTCTCCTGAACCACCGACGCCACCTCGAGTAGAGAGGGAGCCTTGCGCACCTTCGCGAGCATCGCCGCCTTCCCGCGCGTGGCAAGGGTGTTCTCCAGCACCAGGTCTTCCACGAAGTGCGCGACCACGCCGTCCTTGCCTGGCGAGGTGACGATCAGGAGTCGCTCGGCGCCCGCCGATTTCGCCTCCTCGGCGACGAGTTCGATTCCGGGAGTGTCCACCACCGGCAACAACTCTTTGGGAACGGTTTTGGTTGCTGGAAGAAACCGCGTACCCAGACCCGCTGCGGGAACCACCGCGGTTCGCGGGATCGGTGGGGTGTTGGGCACGGATTCGTATTCGGTGAACACGTCGGTATTCTGGCTCACGTCACTGGTGCTCATGCGACCACCCTAGTGCTGTTTGCCGGCAACATCCTGTCGTGTGGCCAGCAGATTCCCGGGTGCGATGTTTCACGGCGTGGTCCGACGAGGCGGACGAGGAGAGGGCGGTCGGGTGCGATCCACCAAGAGACGTTTGCGAGCCGAACTCGAACAGCGCCGGGTGGCGCGACCGTTCGCGGCACGCAAGCAGGCGGCCGACAACCTGGCCGGATGGGTCTCATCGGCACCCTTCCGGCTCGAGTACGACGTCACCGTCGCCGCCTATGTCCCGTTCGGCGCCGAGCCCGGCTCACCGGGTCTGCTGGACGCGCTCATCGACCGCGGGGTGTCCGTCATCGTGCCGGCGGTACCGGCAGGCGAACCCACCGCGCTCGACTGGGTGCGTTACGACGGCGCCGAGTCGTTGGCGCGTGGACGCTGGGGGTTGTTGGAACCGATCGGACATCGATTGGGCTCCGACGCCGTCGAGGCGGCGTCGGTCATCTTCGTGCCCGCCTATGCCGTGGACAAGACGGGAAACCGACTCGGCCGCGGAGCCGGGTATTACGACCGGACGCTGACCGGGCTGACCGCCGAGATCATCGCGGTGGTCTACGACGACGAACTCGTCGAATCATTACCCGCCGCGCCGCACGACGTCCGTGTCCGGTGGGCTCTGACACCCGACGGTGGGTTCCGCGAGCTGGGTTGACCCGTCGTTGCGTTGTGCCGCGCGGAGCGGGAAGCAGGTCAGGTCAGGACGCGGCCGGCGCCGTGGCCGACGTGCTGTCGGACTTCGCCGACGAACTGCTCGACGAATCCGAGGAGCTGCCGGACGACGAGCTGCTCGACGATTCCGACGTCGACGATGATTCGCTCGCCGACGACGACTTGCGCGAATCCGTGCGATAGAAACCGCTGCCCTTGAACACGATGCCGACGGAATTGAACAGCTTGCGGAGTCGGCCAGTGCACTGCGGGCACTCGGTGAGTGCATCGTCGGAGAACGACTGCACGATGTCGAACTTGTTGTCGCACTCCGTGCACGCATACGAGTAAGTGGGCACCGATAACCTCCGGAAGACTAGTGATCGTTGCACAGTGTAACCGATTTTGGCACTCCGCCATTCCGAGTGCCAACGATGTCCGTTCATCGTGCGGCCCGCCGGTCGACATGCGATTGTGTTACGCACATGAACTCCGGGTGCGGGGACCCGGGACCGGTCATCTGACTCCGAGAGGGCGGACTCCGCCGATGAGCGATTTTCTCAGCGATATCAACGGCTACATCTGGAGCAACGCACTGGTGTTCCTCTGCCTGGCCGCAGGCGTCTTCTTCTCGATACGAACCCGGCTGGTCCAGGTTCGTCAGATCCCGGAGATGATCCGGCTGATGTTCCGCGGCGAGAAGTCACCGTCGGGGGTCTCCTCGTTCCAGGCACTGACCATCTCCCTGGCGGGCCGCGTCGGCACCGGCAACATCGCCGGTGTCGCCACGGCCATCGCCTTCGGCGGTCCGGGTGCGCTGTTCTGGATGTGGGTGGTCGCCTTCCTCGGTGCGTCCACGTCGTTCGTGGAGTGCACCCTCGGCCAGATCTACAAGACCAAGGACCGACTGACCGGCGAGTACCGCGGCGGTCCGGCCTACTACTTCAGCCGGGCGATGGCCCACACCAACGCGAGCGGCGCATTCAAGGTCTACGGCCTGGTCTTTGCCGCGGTCACCGTACTCGCCTGCGGACTGCTGCTGCCCAGCGTCCAGTCGAACTCGATGGCGGTCGCCATGAACGAGGCCTGGGGACTTTCCGAATGGGTCGTGGCGGTCGGGTCGGTGATCGTGTTGGCGTTCGTCATCATCGGCGGGGTCAAACGCATCGCCAGCTTCGCCTCGATCGTGGTGCCGTTCATGGCCGTGCTCTACATCTTCTTCGCCATCATCATCGTGGCTCTCAATGCCTCGGAGGTTCCCAACGTCATCAGCACGATCTTCGCGAGCGCCTTCGGAGCGGATGCGGCGTTCGGCGCCATCGTGGGCTCGGCGATCATGTGGGGCGTCAAGCGCGGTATCTACTCGAACGAGGCAGGTCAGGGCACCGGCCCGCATGCAGCGGCCGCCGCCGAGGTCTCACACCCGGCCAAGCAGGGACTGGTCCAGGCGTTCGCGGTCTACGTCGACACCTTGTTCATCTGCACCGCGACCGGGTTCCTGATCCTGTCCACCGGTGCCTACCGGGTGTTCGAAGGTGAATCCGCCGACGGTTCGGTCATCGCCGAGGGCGGCATCCTGCCGGCCGACGTGGCAGTGGGCCCGACCTTCGTCCAGACCGGTTTCGACTCGTTCTGGGGCGGCGCCGGTTCCTCGTTCGTGGCGATCTCGCTGCTGTTCTTCTGCATCACCACGATCATCGCCTACTACTACATGGCCGAGACCAACCTGCGGTTCCTCATGGGCAAGGCTGCGACGATCGAGATCAAGCCACTGCGTAGCACGCTCGGCGCCAACCTGACACTACTGCTGCAGGCGCTGATCCTGGTGTCGGTGGTCATCGGATGCGTGTCGACCGCGTCGGAGGCCTGGACACTGGGCGACATCGGCGTCGGGTTGATGGCCTGGCTCAACATCGTGGGCATCATCATCTTGCAACAGCCCGCCTTCAAGGCGCTTCGCGACTACGAGCGTCAGCAGAAGTTGGGCCAGGACCCAACCTTCGATCCGAAAGCGCTCGGCATCATGGGCGCGACCTTCTGGGAGAACTACGACCCGGTCACGGGCAAGACCCGCGAGACTGCCGACGCTCCCTGAGCGCCCAACGGGCCATCGACCGACGAATCAACGGCCGTCTACCTCACGAGGTAGACGGCCGTTGTCGTTGCGGGACACGGTGAGGACCTGCGGGAGTTCGATGGTGGCTCGTCGTCGACGGTGCAGGCATGTGGGTTCCGTCGACGCAATTGCAGGTTCGGTCAACGGCATGGTGGGTTCCACCGGCGCAGCCACGGGTGCCGTCGGCGCAGCCACGGGTGCCGTCGGCGCGGCCGCGGGTGCCGTCGGCGAGAAAGAGGGTTCCGTCGGCGAGAAAAAGGGTTCCGCCGGCGCGAGCCGGTGGGAGGTCAGCCGCCGATGACGTCGATGTCGCGGTCGGGCACGTTGTCCCGGTTCATATCCGCCGCACGTGTCTGCCGCGCGTCCCACCGCAGCCACAACGCGGCCAAGGTCGCCGCGACCAGCGAGCCGACCAGAATCGCGGTCTTGGAGGCTTCGGCGTGCGGATCGGTGTCCACGAAGGACAGCTCGTCGATCAGCAACGCCACGGTGAAGCCGATCCCGGTCAGGAAACCGACCGGCAGCAGGTCACGCACCCCGATCGAGTCGGGCAACCGCAGCGGTGTGAACCGAGTCATCAGCGCGGTCACCCCCATCGCACCGATCAACTTGCCCACCACGAGGCCGAGGAAGATCCCGATCGACACCGGCTGGATGAGCTCGGCATCGGTACCCACCACGGTGACCCCCGCGGCGAGGAAGGCAAAGATCGGCAGCGCCACCGCCGACGACACGGGTCGTACCGCGTCGTCGAACCGGTGCGTGCGCGATTCCTTCTCTCCGTGCACATATTTGGCCGGCACCACGAAACCGAGGAGAACCCCGGCGACCGTCGAGTGCACGCCCGAGGCGTGCATGAATCCCCACGCGGCCACTGCGACCGGGATGAGCATCCACCAGTGGGTTTTCCGCATCCGCACGAGGAACGCGAACACCACGACCAGCGCGAGCGCGATCACCAACATCAGGAAGTCGATGGTCTCGGTATAGAAGGTCGCGATGATGGTGATGCCCAGCAGATCGTCCACCACGGCCAGGGTGAGCAAGAAGGTACGCAGCGCCAGCGGCAGCCCGCGCCCGAAGATCGCCAGCACGGCAAGCGCGAAAGCGATGTCGGTTGCCGTCGGGATGGCCCAGCCGTTCAGTGCGTCGGGGTCGCCGGCGCCGACGATCACGACGTAGAACAGTGCGGGCACCACCATCCCACCCAGAGCCGCAGCGATGGGCACACCGGCCTGTTTCGGTTGGCGGAGGCTGCCCATCACGAATTCTTGTTTGAGTTCAACTCCGACGACGAAGAAGAAGATCGCAAGAAGTCCGTCTGCGGCCCACTCCTCCAGCGACAGATGCAAGTGCAGGCTCTCCGGCCCGAACTCGAATTCGGCGAGGGAGTGATATGCCGCCTCCCACGGTGAGTTCGCCCAGATCACCGCCACGACCGCGGCGATGAGCAACAGGGCCCCACTAGGGGTGTCGAGGGAGATCCACCGACGGAAGCGATCGGCGGCGGACGAATGTTGGTCACCAACTGTGGACATCAACTCTCCTGGTCATCGGTCGCAGGCCGGGCACACATGTACTACATCCCTGCCCACTCGACGACAGGAGCCGACCAGACTTCCCGGCACACCGTTGGGTCATTCTCCCCGAAGCCTGCAACCGGGTCCAATCGGCCCACGACCCCGATGGGTATCGGCGTCCGGCTGTGACCATCTCGGTGTGCACGCGTCACCTGATGGCGGCAGCGACCTGTGAACGGTGCGGCCGCTGTCCACAGATCCCTGTCGAGCCCGCGGGTCGCGGGACCGGCGGGCCTACCGTGACCGCATGCCGGCCTTGTTCCGCAGCGAACTGTCCCCTCGCCTTGTCGACCGCGTACGACATCTGACGCATCCAGGGTGGGCTCGGTCGATCATCATCCGCAGGGCGGTGTCGACAGCATTGGTGATCGCCGCGATCATCACGGCTGTCGTGGATCATCGCAGCGACGAATCGCGCGCGGTGGTGGTGGCGGCTCACGATCTGCTCCCGGGACACACCGTCGCTCCCGAAGACCTGACCGTGACCAGCGCGCCGGGTGGACTGGTCCCGACAGGCGCATTGCGAATGACTGCCGACGCCATCGGTCGCACCCTGGTGGGGCGTGTCCGCGGCGGCGAGATCCTCACCGACGTCCGACTCCTGTCCGCACACCTGCCCACACAACTCACCGGACGGCGGGACGCGCGGCTGGTGCCCGTCGCGCTCGCCGACGACACGGTCGCATCGTTACTACGCGAAGGCGACGTCGTGGACGTACTCACCGTGCGCGACAACGACTCCGCGCCGAGCGCTGTGCTCGCCCGTGGCGCGATCGTCGCCCTGACCGTCGGGCCGGGCAGCGCCAGCGCACTCTCCCCGGGGAGCGGACCCGGTCGACCCGTGTTGCTGGCCATGGACGAGGGCGACGCCCACCAGGTCGCCGCCGCCGGACTAGATGGCCCACTCACCGTCGTCGTGCACTGACCTGCCAAAACGGCGCGCTTCCGGCGAAACAGTGCAATGGTCGTTTACGATCCTGGATAGGTTTGCCGAACGCGGCCTGCGTCTGGCGCACTCATGACCGTTGACCTGCAAGCGAAGTGAATACCGGACAGAGCGGGAACTGAACACGAGAGGACCGCACACCGTGCTCAAGGGCTTCAAGGACTTCATACTCAAGGGCAATGTCGTCGAGCTGGCCACCGCGGTCATCATCGGAGCGGCTTTCACTGCCATCGTCTCCGCCTTCACCGATCAGATCATCCAGCCGCTGATCAACGCGATTCCGATCGGGACCGACGCCGCCGAGGGTCTCGGCTTCCAGATCACCGACAACCCCTCGACCTTCGTCAACATCGGCGCCCTCATCACCGCGGTCATCAACTTCCTGATCATCGCGGCCGTCGTGTACTTCCTGATCATCGTGCCGTACAACAAGCTCTCCGAGCTCGGCGGATTCGGGAAGAAGTCGGAGGTCAGCGAGGTCTCGTTGCTCACCGAGATCCGGGATCTGCTCGATCCGGAAGGCACATCGAAGGCCAAAGAAGAGGCCCAGAGCGATCTGCCCGAGCATCTGCGGGAGCCGGGCGCACCGTCTGATCGCGCGGAACCCGGTGCGACACAACGACTCACCACTCCCCCGCCGGCAGCCGTGGAAGCCCAGTCCCGCCCGGCCACCAATCCGCCGTATCCCACACCGCAACCCGCACCGGGGTCGTATCCGCCGCCGGGCAGTTTTCCGCAGGGGAACTACCCTCCTGGCGGCTATCCGCAGGGCACCTACCCGCCGGGAAGCCATCCGCAACAGGGACAATTCCCCGGCGAGTACCCGCCGCCGGATGCACCGGGACGTCACTCCCGCTGAAACCTCAACGACTTCGGGCCGCGCTCTCCTCGAGCGCGGCCCGAAGTCGTTGCGGGGCACCCGCATCGGCTTCCCAGCTCATTGACAGCCGATCCGGCAGCCGACGACAAGGTTGCCTCCCTACTGTCGCAGGAGTCGACGGAGACATCCGCCGACACCGACAACAAACAATCGACACGGAGGTTGCACCAGCATGCCGCAGAAGCCGGGCCAGAAGGGCCGCACCAACAATCGCTCCACACGTCGCACGCCGAGCCCCCAGCCGCGTCGTCGCCAGCAGCCGCAGCCCTTCTTCCCGTTCCCGTTCTTCGGGAGCTGATCTGCGCCGGAAGTCCGGCAACGCAGACGCGCAAGGGGCGGGATCGGATTACCCGATCCCGCCCCTTGCGGAATGTTTGTGGTGTCCGCGATCGCGGACCCCGATGCGATCAGCCCAGGCTGAACGGCTGGCCGTACAGGGTGATGACACCCTTGACCGAGTCGGTGCTGACCGTGACCTTGATCTTGGCCTTGGCCTCGGCGTAACCACCACAGCCGGTCACACCGAACTTCTCCTGGCTGTAGGCGACACCGCCACGATTGCCGGTGAAGGTGTAGGAGTTGACGGCGTCATCGTCGCTGTCGGCTTCCTGCACGATCGGCACGTAGCCGGCCTCACCCGGGCCGAGCGAGATGCTGGCGCCTGCGGTGCCCGCACCGTCCGGAGCGACGTCAACGCCGCCGTCGGTGTTCGGGGTCGCCTCAGCACCGCCGGTGACGCCACCCTCGGCGCCGAGTCCGACACTGACCTGGCAGCCCACGATGTAACCGGCGGACACGGTGCCGCCTTCGGCCTCGCCACCGACGGTGACGCGGACCTTGCCCGACACCCAGACCTCACGGGTGGTCGGGAACGGGATGAGCGGCTGGGTGATGTTGGCGTTCTGGCCGAACAGCTGGATCGTGACGGGGGTGCCATCGACGAGGGTCTTGGTGATGGTGGTGTTCGGCACCGGAGCCGCCGCGGCGCCACCGGCGCCGAGGCTGGTCACGCCCATCACCGCGACGCCGGCGACACCGGCGGCCGCGGCTGCGCGACGCGTGATGATGTTCTTCATGATTCCCCTTAGTGGAAGGTCGATCTGCGCGGAGCAGATAAGTCTCGAGAGTTGTGGCTGGTATCTGCTACCGGTCAGCTGACGAAGAACGGCTGGCCGTACAGCGTCGACTGCATGAGGGTGCCTTCGCCGGTGGCGACGTCATCGTCGTCACTGACCTCGTAACCCTTGGCCGCGATCACCTTGGTGACGCTGCGTGCCGATGCGTAACCGCCACAGTTGGGGAACGTGATCTCGAAATCCTGGAGCTGGATCTGAGCCAGACCGCTGTCCGAGAGGTCCTTGTCGGTGACGTCGTAGAGTGCTGCCTCGCCCGGCCTGATCGGGAACATCAGACCACCGCTGATGGAGATCGACGGGGTGGCCGACAGGGTGATGCCGCCGGAGCCACTGGCTCCGATGTCACTGACGTCGATCTGGCAGCCGGCCAGGATCTGGACCTTGAGGTTGCCTCCGACGCCGGCACTGGCCTGTGCCTTGTACAGGCCCGAGATCAGCGCGGTGCGTCCGAGGCCGCCGTTGTAAGCAACACGCGCAACCGAGTACTGCGACTCGCCGGTGCGCTGGGTGAAGACCCGCTCACCGTCGATTCCTTCGATGACCTTGCTGCCGTTGGCCAGCGGAGCTGCTGCTGCAGTGCCCGCCCCCACACCGGCCAGGCCGACAGCCGCCACTGCGGCAACTGCGCATGCACCGGCCGCGCGACGCAGCCCAAGCTTGCTGAACTTGCTCATTCGTTCCCTCTCACAGGATTCGGTTGTTGCCCCGCAGCGCACACCTCTGTACGCACGGGTCGACCCTCGTGGGCTGCGGACCCCCGCCCCGCAACCGAACCCATGTCGGTTTCGGTTCGCTGGAAGTCACCTTCCGCACACCCCTGGTCACTGCTGCGTCGTCACTCGCGACAGATCGCAGGACTCCCCGTCGGTGCCCCCTCGAGTGCACCGCGCGCTTCGTCGTTGCGAACGTTATCGGAGCGATATCCAGCGGGGCAACAGCTACGTTCAGCCGTGTCTCAGGTTCCACACTGCCGATCTTGAACTTCACATTCGCCATCGCTAGATATGAGAATGTTAACGGAGGGAAAACACGCTGGGTCGGCTATGTCGCAGGTGGCTCGCTTATTCCCAATGAGGGGGACGATTCACCTCATACCAATCGCGCGTTACCCCCTTGTGACCTTCCTCACACTCGTCGGAAGTCACGTCCGGGAGATCGGTACCGAACACGTCGTCGATCCGCCGACGGGCACGCCAGCCGGACCGGCGACGTGGTTCATCGCCGGAACCGCCGGTCTCTTGGGGATCCGGTGACTGTTCCACATCGCCGTTCACGGGTCTGGACAGGAGGAATCGGCGTCGACTCTAGAACTCGCTGATTTCCTCGATCACGTGCTTGGCCAGCGGGGCGACGGTCGCCATCCCGTCGCGGACGGCGGCGCGCGAGTTGGACAGGTTGACCACCAGGGTCTGACCGGAGATGCCGGCCAACCCGCGGGAGAGCCCCCCGTCCGCGGAACCCGCTGCCAGACCAGAACTGCGCACCGCTTCCTCGATGCCGCGCAGACGCCGGTCGAGCAGCGGCTCGGTGGCCTCCGGCGTGACGTCGCGCGCACCCACGCCGACCCCGCCGACGGACACGACGAGATCCACGCCGCCGATCACCGCGGTGTTCAGCGCATTACGGATCTCCACCTCGTCACCCGAGACGGCGACGGTGGCATCCACGTGGAACCCGGCCTCGGCCAGCAACTCACCTACGAGTGGCCCCAGCAGACTCTGTTCCTCCCCGTGCGCTGCGCGATCATCCACGACCACGACCAGTGCGCGCCCGATCTCGTCGCCGCTCTCGGTGGGCCGGATGTCGTCGTCACGATGACGTGCGACGAACTCACGGGCAGCCGCGTCTGCGGCGACCACGTCGTCGGGGTCGATGGCGGTGGATCCGGTGTCGCTCATTGTCTGCCTTTCTGCTCCCGTTCAGGAAGATCGTGCTCCGGGCGTCACCCGACCTGCAAGGTCTCCAAGGTGACCTGAGTGGTCTTCGTCTGCCCGTTGATGACATAGGTGATGGTGACCGTGTCCCCCGGGGCGTGCGACCGGATGGCCGCGACCAGCGCGTCGCCGCTGGCGACGTTGCGGTCGTCGACCTTGGTCACCACCGCGCCCTGCGGGATACCCGCCTTGTCCGCCGGGCCCCCCGCGGTCACATCGGAGATGTAGGCGCCGGGCTGGTCGACCTCGGTGTTGGCCCGCACCGACACGCCGAGGCCTGCCTGGGTGGCCTGGCCGGTCTCGGTCAGCTCATCGGCCACCCGCTTCGCCTGATCGATGGGAATGGCGAAACCCAGGCCGATGCTGCCGCCCTGCTGCTCGGCGGACGCCCCGAGGGTGGCAATCGCGGTGTTGACCCCGATGAGCGCCCCCTTGGCGTTGACCAACGCGCCACCCGAATTGCCAGGGTTGATGGCCGCGTCCGTCTGGATCGCGTCGATCACCGATGTGGTACCCGATTCGCGCGAGGTCGACACCGGCCGATTGAGCGCACTGATGATGCCGGTGGTGACGGTGCCCTCCAGGCCCAGCGGCGCGCCGATCGCGATCACATCCTGTCCGACGGCGAGGTTGTTCGAGGTGCCCACGGTGATCGGCTTGAGACCGCTCTTGTCCACCTTGATGACGGCGATGTCGGAAATGGGATCGGCACCGAGGACGCGAGCCGGAGCGCGCGTGCCATCCGAAAAGATCACCAGCACCTGACTCGCGGTGGCGGCACCGGCCTCGGAGACCACGTGATTGTTGGTCATGATGACCCCGTCCTCGGACAGGATTACCCCGGATCCGCCGCCCTCGGCATTGCCGGACCGCACGATGATGGACACCACCGAGGGCAACACGTTGGCCGCGACTTCCTGAACCGATCCGGCCGGGGCCGGCACCACGCCCTGGTCACTGCTGTTCGGGTCACCACCCAGCGGGCCGTTGTGCGCCGACGACGAGCTGTCGTCGAGCACATTGGCACCGACCACACCGCCGATCCCACCTGCCACCAGTGCCAGCACCAACGCGCCGACGACCAGTGCCGCCTTGCCGCCTCCGGACTTCTTCTCAGGAGCTGGCCCCGCGGGCGGCGATCCGCCGACCCCGGGGCCGGGATACGGCTGCGCAGGCAGCTGACCGGTCGTCGGCTGCGTGTACGCCGGCGCAGTGTAGGCCGGTTGAGTGTAGGCCGGTTGAGTGTAGACAGGTTGGCCGTATGGGTTCTGCTCATACGGGTTCGTCGGCGGCCCGCCATAGGGGTTCGTCTGCGGGGAGGACGCGGCGGCGTGGTGCCCATAACCGCCCGGGTCCTGCGCGGCAGGCCCATACGGCGACGGTGATGCGTACGGCCCGGCTCCGTATCCCCGGTCGGGATCAGAACCTTGAGCGGCGTGCGCCCTGTGGCCCGAACCGTGTCCGGTGCCATACGGATCGCCGTGCGAACCGCCACTGGTCATGTCCTGGTCCTCAGCTCTCTCGTACCTCGCCGCGGCGGCGGGTGTCCCGATCGATGTGCAGGTCTCGGCTCGCGACGACCCTGGCCCTCAACCCTAAGTGATCGAGGTGGTGGGTCGATGACCGAATGCCGGTCGGTCTGCGCGGCCGCGACCGTCACCCTTATTGACGAACGATCAGCGGAGAAGGTTCCTCAGGGGTGGGACTTCCCGGCAAGGTCATCCGGATCAGGGTTCCGCCCAGATCGGATTGCTCGGCCTGCACACTTCCGCCGTTGCGAGTGACCACCTGACGAACGATCGCCAGGCCCAGACCGGAACCGGGCATCGACCTCGACTGGGTCGATCGGTAGAACCGTTCGAACACCAATTCCCGGTCCTCCTCGGGGATCCCTGGCCCGGCGTCGGCCACCGTGAGTTCTGCTGTGTTCGCGTCGATCTGACTCAGGCTCACCAGCACTGGCCGACCACGCGGACTCCACTTCGCGGCGTTGTCGAGCACGTTGAGCACTGCCCGATTGAGGCCGTGTTCTTCCCCGAAGACGAACCACGGCGTCACCGTCGTGTGGAAGTCCACGTCGGTTCGGCGGCGACGCACCCGGTCCAACGATCGCGTGATCACCTCGACGAGATCGACCTCCTCGTGCACCACCTCCGGCGCGTCCTCACGGGCGAGGTCGACGAGATCTCCGACCAGCGTGGACAGTTCCTCGATCTGGGCCATCACATCCGAGCGCAGCTCGATCATGTCCTGCGGCGGCATCGCGGGTGCCCCCGGCTCACTCGCGGCGATCAGCAGCTCGAGATTGGTCCGCAGGGAGGTGAGCGGCGTCCGCAGCTCATGACCCGCATCGGCCACCAGCCGGGCCTGCCGATCACGTGAATCGGCCAAGGCGCGCAGCATCGTGTTGAAACTCTCGGTCAGGCGCGCCAACTCGTCGTTGCCCGAGACCGGGATGGGCGTCAGATCCTGCGTGCGCGCGACCCGCTCGGCAGCGCGGGTCAGGCGGGCCACCGGCCGCAGACCAGCTCGTGCAACGGTGGTGCCTGCCAGCGCGGCCAGTGCGACACCACCGCCGCCGACGACCAACAAAACCCAGGCCAGCCTCTTGAGGACCCGATCGGTGTGCAGCAAGCTCTGTGCCAACACCAAGGTGTTGCCGTCGGCGAGCTTGCGGGCGAGCACCCGCTGGTTGTCCACGGTCCGTAGGCTCTGCATGTTGTTGACCGGCCGCGGCGTCGACCGCGCGATGCTGCGCTCGACGTCTTCGAAGGGCACATCCCCGATGAGGTAGGTGCTGCCGTCGGGGTGCACGAGCGCCAGGGAGATGTTGGTGGAGAACACCGTGCCGGTGACCAGCGATTCGGGTCGTTCGTTGAGCAGGCCGGTCTTGGCGAGTACCGTCATGCCGTCGGCGCGGCTCTCCAGTTGCGAGTCGACCTCGTTGTACATCGCGCGGTAGACGACGAAGTAGGCGGCCGCGGCCATCAGGCTGACCGAGACGAGCACGACGGTAGCCGACAGCAGAGTCACACGCGTCGTCAACGACACAGCTCGGGTCAGCGGCATGGGCGCCCGCATCTCCTTGCGGTCATGCCGACGTATTCGGGCGATGGACCGTCGTCCCGGCATCGTCGTCGGTGCCGACCGAGGGGTCGAATCCGATGCGTCGGGGACCACTACGGCGGGGTCTCCCGCAGCACATAGCCGACGCCGCGCACCGTGTGGATTAGCCGGGGCTCACCTTCGGCTTCGGTCTTGCGCCGCAGGTAGCCGACGTAGACTTCCAGGGCATTGCCCGAGGTCGGGAAATCGTAGCCCCACACCTCTTCGAGGATGCGACTGCGGGACAGGACGCGGCGCGGGTTGGCCATCAGCATCTCGAGCAAAGCGAATTCGGTCCGAGTAAGACTGATGCTGCGTTCACCGCGTGCCACATCGCGGGTCACCGGGTCCAGCGTCAGGTCCGCAAACGACAGTTCCTCCGACTCGGCCGCATCGTCGGGACTGGCACGTCGCAGTAGCGCACGTAGCCGCGCGAGCAGTTCCTCCAGTGCGAACGGTTTCGGCAGGTAATCGTCTGCCCCGGCGTCCAGACCCGACACCCGCTCGGAGACCGTGTCCCGGGCGGTGAGCACCAAAATGGGCAGATCGTCGCCGGCCGACCGCAGCCGACGACACACCTCCAGCCCGTCCAGACGCGGCATCATGACGTCGAGAATGGCCACGTCCGGACGCTCGGCGACGATCTTCTCCAGGGCCTCGAGACCGTCGGCCGCGATATCGACGGTGTAGCCGTTGAACGACAGCGACCGGCGTAGCGACTCGCGTACCGCCCGATCGTCGTCGACCACAAGGATGCGCATGCCTACAGTCTTATCGCGAACTGCTGAGATGTGTCTGAGGACGTACCGCCGTGTCCCGCGTCGATTGCTGCAGGTCGGGGCGCGCCGAGTCGAATGCAACGCCGCCGGTCGCGTCCGCGACCGGGCTGCGCACATGTGCGACCCACCCCTGTGAGGTCAAGTTGATAGGCGTGTAACTGGCCGATTCGCATCAGGAAACACACCCCGTCGAATGTGGAGATCGTGAAGTCCGTCGACATCGTGCATTCGCTGTGTGCCTACTGCGGGGTGGGCTGTGGAATGGACCTGGCGCTCGGCGCCGACGGTCAGGTCGCCAAGACCGTGGGCCGCAAGGATCATCCGACCAACTTCGGTCGGTTGTGCACCAAGGGTTCGACCACCGCGGACATGCTGGCCGCCGGCGGGCGCCTGGTCACGCCGATGGTGCGCGACGAACGCGGCGCTCCAGCGCGGCCCGGCGACATGGATCAGGTGATCACCGAGACCGCGGCACGACTACGCGCCATCGTCGACGAACACGGACCGGACGCCCTGGCCCTCTACGTGTCGGGACAGATGTCGATGGAGGCGCAGTACCTCGCGACCAAACTCGCCAAGGGCTACATCAGGACCACGGCGATCGAATCGAACTCGCGGCTGTGCATGGCAAGCGCCGGCACCGGTTACAAGCAGTCCCTCGGCGCCGACGGTCCGCCCGGTTCGTATCAGGATTTCGATCACGCCGACGTGTTCTTCGTGATCGGGTCGAATATCGCCGACTGCCACCCGATCCTGCACCTGCGCATGATGGACCGGATCAAGGCGGGTGCGAAGCTCATCGTCGTCGATCCGCGCCGCACTGCCAGCGCCGACAAGGCCGACCTGTTCCTGCAGATCACACCCGGTACCGACCTGGCACTGATGAACGGGCTGCTGCATCTGCTCATCACCGGCGGCCACACCGACGACGACTTCATCGCGTCGTTCACCGACGGCTTCGAGCAGATGCCCGAGTTCACCGCGCAGTATCCGCCGGAAGTGGTCAGCGAGATCACCGGCATCCCGGCCGACGACATCCGCCGCGCGGCGGAGCTGATCGGGTCCGCGCAGAACTGGATGAGCTGTTGGACGATGGGCCTCAACCAATCCACACACGGAACCTGGAACACCAATGCACTGATCAACCTGCATCTCGCCACCGGCGCGATCTGCCGGCCGGGCAGCGGACCGTTCTCGCTGACCGGGCAGCCCAACGCCATGGGCGGCCGCGAGATGGGGTACATGGGCCCCGGCCTCCCGGGACAGCGGGCGGTGATGTCCGACGACGACCGTGCGTTCGTCGAGGATGTCTGGGGGTTGGCGCCCGGAACCGTGCGCACCGAGGTGGGCGGCGGCACCATCGACATGTTCCGCCAGATGGCCGACGGAGACATCAAAGCGTGCTGGATCATCTGCACCAATCCGGTCGCATCCGTGGCAAATCGGTCGACCGTCATCTCCGGGCTCGAGCAGGCCGAGCTCGTCATCACGCAGGACGCCTTCGCCGACACCGAGACCAACGCCTACGCCGACGTCGCGCTGCCCGCCGCACTGTGGACCGAGTCGACCGGCACCATGGTGAACTCCGAACGCAACGTGACATTGTTCGAGCCCGCCCTGACCGCGCCCGGTCAGGCGCTGCCGGACTGGCAGATCATCGCGCGCATCGCCTGCGAGATGGGTTATACCGAGGCCTTTTCCTATACCGACGCCGAACAGATCTTCGACGAGATCCGCCGGTTCGCGAACCCACGCACCGGCTACGACCTCCGTGGGATGACCTACGAGGGGCTGCGTCGCACCCCGATGCAATGGCCCAGCCCACCGGCCGATGCCGGGGTGACCCCGAACGGTCAGGGCCGCAACCCCATCCGCTACCTCAACGACGGCGTAAGCCAGACATTGCACACCGCCGAGGACGGGACCGTGCCCGCGCTCGCGTTTGCGACACCGAACCGTCGGGCCCAGTTCTTCGCACGGCCGCACGTCGATCCCGCCGAGATGCCCGACGATGCATACCCCATCCTGCTGAACACCGGCCGTCTGCCACATCAGTGGCACACGATGACCAAGACCGGTCGGGTCACCAAACTCAACAAACTCAACCCGGGCCCGTTCGTGGAGATCCACCCCGAGGATGCGCAACGATTCGGCATCGGCCCCGGGGACCGGGTGGAAGTGGCATCGCGGCGCGGGCGTGCGGTGCTACCCGCGACGGTCTCCGATCGGGTTCGACCGGGCAATTGTTTTGTCCCGTTCCACTGGAACGACGTGTTCGGCGAGCACCTGACCATCAACGCAGTGACCTCCGACGCCGTCGACCCGATGTCGCAGCAGCCGGAGTTCAAGGTGTGCGCAGTCACCCTCACCAAAGTCGCGGGTGCGCCTTCGGCTCAGCATTCGTCCACCGAGGGTTCCGACAGCCTCACGACCGAGGCTCACCACGGTCTCGCCGGGCCGGTCGATGCCCTGGCGTCAGCGCTCGGGGTCGCCGACGTAGACATCAGGCCATCGGAAGCGGAACGCACGTACCTCGCCGGGATGATCGCCGGGCTCCGGACGCATCCACCTGTCGACGACCGTCCCGTGCTGCCGCCCGGGGCGCCGCTGCGCAGCGACGTCCACGCGTGGGCGTCGGGAGTGCTCGACGGAATCTTTGCGCGGGCACCGCTGTCGGGCGTCGGTACCGCCGGTGCACCGGGCGGCGCCGATGACGCGGTGCAGGCGGTGCGCGAGTCGATCACCGTCCTGTGGGCCTCCCAGATGGGCAACGCCGAAGAGTTCGCCACCGAGACGGCAGATCACATCCGGGCCAAGGGATATGACGTCACGGTCACCGAGATGGATGCCGCCGACGTGGGATCTCTCAGCGGCACGACGCTGTTCGTCAGTTCCACCACAGGTGACGGAGAACCGCCGGACAACGGTTCGGCGTTCTGGGATGCGCTCAGCGGCGATACAGCGCCGGATCTGTCGGGACTACGCTATGCGGTGCTCGCCTTCGGGGACTCGAGTTACGACAATTTCTGTGGTCACGGGCGCAATCTCGACGAGCGCCTCGACGAACTCGGGGCCCGACGAATCCTGGAACGGGTCGATTGCGAACCAGACTTCGAGGAACACGCCGGGCAATGGCTCGACCGGGTCAATACGGTGATCACCGCAGACGAGAGCGCGGGACCATCGACGGATGGCGAACGGGTCACCGTCCTCAGCGAGCCGGCCGACTCATCTGCGCAGCCGTCGGTGCGTACCGCGCCCGCGTTCTCGAAGAAGAAGCCACTGGTCACCCAGCTGTCGCGCAATGTCAGACTCAACGGTGACGGTTCGTCGAAAGACGTGCGCAACTTCGGGTTCCATCTGCCCGGCGACACCTTGACCTACAAGGCCGGTGACGCCCTGGGCGTCTGGCCGCTCAACAGCAACACCCTCATCGACGAATGGCTCGACGTGACCGGCCTCGATGGCGGCGAGATCGTCAACGCGCCGGGTGGCGACGACATGCCGCTACGACGCGCACTGCGGGAACGTCTCGAGTTCGCCAAGGTCACCCCGGATTTCATGCGTTTCGTCGCCGACCGCAACGGTTCGGCGCATCTGCATTCCCTTGCGGCGGCAGGCAACAAGCAGGAGCTGGAGGCGTGGACCTGGGGCCGGCAGTCGGTGGACGTACTCACCGAGTATCCAGTGAAGGCCGACCCCGAGGAATGGGTGTCTGTCCTGAAAACCCTTCAGCCCCGGTCATATTCGATATCATCGAGCCCATTACACAACCCCGGAGAGGTCGAGCTCACCGTGTCGGCCGTCCGGTACAACCTGCACGGCAAGGCTCGCGGCGGCGTGTGCTCAACGTTCCTGGCCGACCACTGCGAAGGTCAGGACATCGGAGTGTTCGTCACGTCGACAACGCATTTCCGACCTCCGTCGGACCCCGATACCCCGATGATCATGATCGGTCCCGGTACGGGCGTCGCCCCGTTCCGCGGATTCCTCCGCGAACGGCAGGCATTGGGCCACGAGGGCAAGAACTGGCTCTTCTTCGGCGAACAGTATTCGGCCACCGACTTCTACTACCGCGACGAGCTCACCACCATGCTGTCCGATGGCCTGCTGACGCGCCTCGACGTCGCGTTCTCACGGGATCAGGACCGCAAGATCTACGTCCAGGACCGCATGCGGGAGCACGGCGAAGAGCTCTACCGCTGGCTGCACGACGGCGCACACGTCTACGTGTGCGGCGATGCCACGCGGATGGCCAAGGATGTCGACGCGACCCTCAAGGAAATCGTGGCTCATCACGGGCGTCGGTCGCCCGCCGGTGCGGAGTCCTACGTGAAGGCATTGGCGGCCGACAAGCGGTACGTGCGGGACGTGTACTGAGGCGTCGTCGGGACACGCGCTGCCCAGGTGTCCGGCAGGGCGCGCGGGCCACGGTAGCACCAGCGAGGTGGCATCGAGTTCGACCTCCAGCGAGGGGCGCAAGCTCTTCCTCCGCGAGCGCGTACGCCTCACCCGCGACGAGCGCATCGGCGCAGCCGGCCGTCCCGGCATCCCTTGCACCGTTCGGCACCGGCTCACCATCCTGTCGATCCCGATCGGAGAGGCCAACCCTCACCTTCGGGCCCGAGCGATACATCGTGCCGGACGCCACCGTCAACTGACCACGTGTCCCAGATGACACGCCAGCCGACCACCACCGGGCAGTGGAAATCTGCCGGGCTGCTGAGGTGTCATCTGGGACAGGGGTTATGGGTGCGCTCTGCACATTCTCGGATCTGTCCACAGATATCGTCCGGGAACCAGCCGACCACCTCGTCCGCGCCTCACCGGATGTCAGGCTGCACCCCATGGATCAACCCGACTACTCCGAGGTCCTCGCTGCTGGGTTCGGCGTCGCTTCGTGGAAACAACTGCGTGAGGCCGGCATGACGCGAACCGAACTCCGGGCCGCCCTCAAGAACGGCACACTGCGATGTCTGCGGCGAGGGTGGTACGCCACACCGTGGGCCGACAGTACTGTGGTGTCGGCGGTGGCCGGTGGCGGCGTGCTGAGTTGCCTGTCGGCACTACGACTGCTCAAGGTCTGGGTTCCCGGTACATCCGATACCGTTCACATCCGGGCCCGCGCCTGTGCGCACCGCACGCCCGGCGCGACGTTCTGCGAACAGTACGGCCGACCGGAATCGGAGATCACGTCCGTCGACGAACTGGCAGTCGCGCTGCGGCACGCACTGAAATGCCTGGACGACGAAGGCATCGTGGTGGTCTGCGACTCCATCATGAATCTGGGGCTGCTCGAACCCTCCGACCTCCGGGTCGTGTTCCAGTCCGCACCCGCGCGGATCCGCCGCCTGCTGGACCGATGCGACGGCAGTTCTCAGTCCGGTACCGAATCGATGTGCCGATTCCGGCTCCGATCACGCGGTATCGGTGTGCGCTCACAGGTCGACATCCCGGGAGTGGGCATCGTCGACCTGGTGGTCGGCACTCGCTTGATCATCGAGGTGGATGGATACGAATTCCACAGCAGCAAAGAACAATTCGAGAAGGACCGCGAGCGCGACCGCACAGCTGTCGAACTCGGATACCTGGTCATCAGACTGACGTATCACCAAGTGGTGCACGAGTGGCCGGCCGCCGAAGAGACGATCATGGACCTCGTGCGTCGGCGCGAACACCTCAAGCCACTGATGCCCACCAGGGAACTCGTCTCAGATGACACCTGAGCGCGACACGATCGCTGCTGAGACGACCGCGCGGCGCTGAGGTGTCAACTGGGACAACCTCACGGCCAGACCACGATACGTCCGTCGCGATCCTCCACGCGGTACACGCCCAGCGAGCCGATCCCATCGGCGGTACAGCCGCCGTCGGAGAAGCGGAACACGTACTGATGCAGTGGACACACCACGTGGCCGAGGTCGAACTGGCCGTCGGCGATCGGGCCTCCCCGATGGGGGCAGACCGCGTCGGTGGCCCGCAGGGTGCCGTCGGTCATCCGGAACACCGCCACCTGGCGGCCGTCGACCGGGTAGGCCCGCCCTTCCCCCGGGAGAAGATCATCGATCGGACCGACCGGGACGCCGGTGTCGACGCTGGTCATCGGACCGGCACCTGCGGTAGCGGCAGCAGCGGCAACGCGGAGGTGAACTGGGCGGGCGATCGCGGCTCGTCACGGTCGAGCCACGGGTCGACGTAATCGGCGACCGCCTCGTCGATGCGCTCCTGCAGACCGCCGACGAGACCGTCACGATCCTCGACCAGGATCGCCCGCAGCTCCTCGATACCGATCCTCGGCACGAACGCGTACGTGCGCTCCAGCCACTTAGCCTGCTCACGGTAGTACTGGATGAAGATGCCGCACAGGCGGATCACCTCCTCCGGTGAGTCGACCGTCGCCAGCAGGTCACCCTTGCGGATGTGCGCCCCCGCGGCACCGCCGACGAGGATCTCCCACTTGCCGTCGCCGATCGCCACCACGCCGAAGTCCTTGCAGAGGGCTTCGGCACAATTGCGGGGGCAGCCGGTGACCGCGAGTTTCAGTTTGGCCGGCGACTCGAGACCCTGGTATCGCGTCTCGATCGCGATGCCCAGCGCCGTCGAATCCCCGAGTCCGAACCGGCAGTAGTCGGTTCCCACACAGGTCTTCACGGTCCGGAAGGACTTGCCGTAGGCGTAACCCGACGGCATGCCGAGGTCGTCCCAGACCTTGGGCAGATCTTCCTTCTTCACGCCGAGCAGGTCGAGGCGCTGGCCGCCGGTCGCCTTGATCATCGGGATGTCGTACTTCTCCGCGACGTCGGCGATCTTGCGCAGCTGCTGCGGCGACGTCACGCCGCCCTTCATCTGCGGTACGACGGAGAACGTGCCGTCCCGTTGGATGTTGGCGTGCACTCGATCGTTGACGAACAGCGCACCCGGTTCGCGATTCCACCCGGTTCCCCAGATCACCCGCAGCAGCGACGACAACGGCATCTTCGCGGTGGCGTCCTCACCGTCGGGCGCCAAGTTCTCGAAAACCTCTGACACCGAACGGAGATCCTGCCGCTTGATGGCGTCGATCAACTCCGGCTTGGTCAGCGGGATGCACGGCACGTACCAGTCCGCCGACTTGTCGACGGTCAGCGCATCACCCGCGGCGAACTCGACGATGTCGCCGACGAGTGGCTTGCACGAGCCGCACCCCTTGCCGGCGCGGGTCTTCGCGCAGACCTCGCTGACGCTGGTGCACCCGGATTGTACGCAAGATACGATGTCGCCCTTGGTGACACCATTGCAATTGCACACCTGCACGTCGTCGGCGAGCTCGGCCGCACCGGTCTCCGCACTGGGCGTACCCATGTCGAAGAGCATCGAGATACGTTCTTCGGGCAGCGGCACCTTCTCGTCGAAGGCCTGGGTGAGGAAGTTGGCCTTGGAGATGTCGCCGAGGAGCATGGCGCCGATCAGTTTGTTGTCGCGCACCACCACACTCTTGTAGGTGCCGCTGCGCGGCTCGTAGAACTGGACGAACTCGTCGTCCTCGCGTTCGGGACCCTTCACACCCATGGCCGCGACGTCGACCCCGGCAACCTTGAGCTTGGTGGTCAGTCGCGAACCATGGTACTCCGCATGGGGATTCGCACCCGTGATGACGTCGGCGAGCACCACCGCCTGCTCCCACAGCGGCGCGACCAGCCCGTACACCTCGCTGCGGTGCTGGCAACACTCTCCGACGGCGTAGATGGAACCCTCGTCCTCGCAGCGCATCTGGTCGTCGACGACGATGCCGCGTTCGATGACGAGCCCGGCACTGCGTGCCAGTTCGACGTTGGGCCGAATTCCGGCGGTGACCACGATCATGTCCGCCGGCAGCGATTCGCCGTCGGCGAATCCGACTCCGCTGACGGTGCCGTCGTCAGTGCGCAGCACGGCGGTGGTGCGTTTGCCGGTGTGCACGCCGACCCCGAGTTCCTCGATCTTGTTGCGCAGCACCTTTCCGCCGCGTTCGTCGAGTTGCTGATTCATCAGGTGACCGGGCGAGTGCACGACGTCGACGTCGACCCCCTGGGTCTTGAGTCCATAGGCCGCCTCGAGCCCGAGCAGTCCGCCGCCGATGACCACAGCACGGACGTCGTCGCGCGCCGTCGCCATCTGCAGCATGCCGTTGGTGTCGGAGATGGTCCGGAATCCGAAGACGCCGCGCGCCAGTCGCCCATCGGACTCGCGCAGCCCATCCATGTTGGGGAAGAAGGTGTTGGACCCGGTGGCGATGATCAGGACGTCGAAGTCGATGACACGGCCGCTGGCGCAGGTGACGGTCTTGGCGAAACGATCGATGCCCTCGGCGCTGTCGCCCGAGTAGAGGGTGACCCCGTTCTCCCGGTACCAGGCCATCGGATTGAGCATCAGGTCGTCGTCGTCGAGTGTGGCCTCGCCGGAGAGGACGTGGCTGAGCATGATCCGGTTGTAGTTGCCGTAGGGCTCGTCGCCGATCATCGTGACGTCGAACAGTTCACTGCCACCGCGGGACAGGATCTCCTCGACGGTCCGTGCGCCGGCCATACCGTTGCCGACCACCACCAGCTTGCGCTTGGCGGTGGTTGCATCGTCGTGCGGCGTGACGTCGACAGGCATCAGAAGATGACCATCCCGAAGTCGATGACGACCTCACCGCTCGTCGCTTCCGGCGCCGCCAGGACCAACTCCAAGGTGGTGTCGGGATCGACGTCCTCCACCACACGCAGCGGGACGTTGACCGAGGACCGCGCCCCCATCGGGAAGATGCGCATGGGCTGGCCGTCCCGCATCAGCGTCACATAGATCAGTTCGCCCGAGCTGTTCCCGCCACGAAAGTAGAGGGGCTGTGCCGTCATGCCGGGGGGCACCACGTACGTCAGGGACGGGTCGATGGGCGCCGGTTTCGTCAGCCCCGTTCCGGTGAACGCGTAGACGCCTTGCAGGAACCGCGGTGTGCTGGACATACGGCCACTATCGCTACCGCGCGTGAATCGCTTCTTGCCTGAGTGTTACAAGGCGATTGTCAGGACCTCACCGCGAAGGTCGGCCGATGTGATCTCGAGGTCGGGTGGTCGAGCCCCGCCGCCGATCGCGCGCCCCCTTCGCTGATCGAGCGTCCCCCCGCTGATGAGTAGCGACGAACGGAGTGAGGAGCGTATCGAGATCGCGTGCGGTGGTTTCGATACGGTCTCGGCTGGCGCCTCGGCCTACTCAACCACCAGAGCAACCAGGCCGCCTAGATCGCCGGTGGCCTACTTCTTCCGCCACCCGGCTGCGCCGACCATCTCCGACAACTCGGTGTATTTGACGCGGGGCCGACCCTGTGCGAGTCCGCGACGCCGTTCGCTGGCGTCGATCGCACGGACTCCGCGGTAGCCGATGACCTGTCGGGTGCGACGGCGCAGCAGGGCGGTGAATGCCTTGGCCGGATGCGTTGTTCGCGGGAGATGCCCGGCGGCTGCATCGCGAATGAAGTCCTCCACGGTTGCCTCGGCGCAGACCTTGTTGGTGCCGATGCCGCCACTCGGCCCGCGTTTGGCCCATCCCAGGACATAGACACCAGGGATGACATCGCCGCTCTCGGTGGTCATCCGGCCGTCCACATTGGGGAACACCCCACGTTCGTCGTCGAACGGGAGCCCGCCGATCGGCGTCGAACGGTAACCGATGGAACGAACCATCAGATCGGCGGCGATCTGGTGTTGACGTCCACCGGTCGCAACGGTGACCCGCTCGACGCGCGACTGTTCCGAGATCTCCTCGGGGGTGGTGTGGAAGAGGAAGGTGATCCGACGGTTGTCCGGATCGGCGGGCGCGCTGAAGTCCGGGAGGTCGGCGTCGGGGTCGTCGTGGACCACCACCTCCACCCCCGGGATCGTCGACAGCGCCCGGTACTCGGCAGATGTGTACGCGGCGTGCGCCTGGTCGCGGCGACCGAGCACCACCACCTCGTGGATGTTCTGTTCTTCCAGGATGCGCAGCGCACGATCGGCGATGTCGGTGGTGGCGAGCATCTCCGGCGGGGACACCAGGATGCGTGCCACGTCGAGTGCGACGTTGCCCGTGCCCACGACGACCGCGCGTCCCGTGCCGTCACGGGGGATCGGCGGAGCCTCCATGCCCGGCACCGCGTTGTACCAGGCGACCAGATCGGTCGCCGACGTCGAGCCGGGCAGGGCTTCCCCGGGGATGCCGAGTCGACGTGACTCACTGGCACCGACCGCATAGAACACCGCATCGAAGTGTTCGGCCAACTCGTCCGGCGTGATCTGGCCCTCGCCCGTGCCGACCTCGACGTTGGTCGCCATGGTGACGCGCGGATCGCGATAAAGAAGATCGAAACCCCGCAGCACGCCCTTGGTGCCCGGGTGATCCGGCGCGACGCCGGCACGCACGAGACCGCCTGGAGTGGGAAGCTTGTCGATGACGGTCACCGACGCCTCGGTGCGATCCAGGATCGTCCGCAGCGCATAACCGCCCGACGGCCCGGTGCCGACAAGCGCAACCCGTAGACCGGCCGGCAGTTTCGGGATGTCCGGATACGTGACCGACGACCACCCGGAGGTCACGTCCGGGTTGTTCTTGTAGTAGTCGGCGTTGATGTCGATGAACACCTTGTCGCGAGTGCCGAGCTTGTCTGCCGGATAGATCGCGTCCACCGGGCAGGCATCAGCACAGGCACCGCAATCGATACACGCCTCGGGATCGATGTGCAGAATGTCCGAACTGCCGAAGCCGCGCTCCTCGGGTGTCGGGTGGATACAGTTGACCGGGCACACCGACACGCATGCCGCGTCGCTGCAGCAGGACTGGGTGATGACGAACATCAGAGCATGTTCGCTTTCCGGTAGTAGTACATGGCCGGCTTGGTGAGCAGGCCGACTTCGTCGAGGAACTCCATGAGGTGAGCGCAGCTGCTGCGGATCATGGACTGGAAGTGCGAGTTGGAGCGCATCTCGGCCATGGCCCGGTCGGCGTCGAGCCCGGCATCGGCAAACGCCTTCTTCTGCACCAGGCTGGTGACGATGAAGTAGGCGCCCAGCGCAACGTAGAGAGCGCTGAACTGCCGACGCGCCCACCCGACGCCATCCATCGACTCACGCACCTCTTCTCGCGCGAAGCGCATGTGCCGCGACTCTTCCAGCACGTGGATCTCGTTGACGGTGCGGATGAACGGCAGCACCCGATCGTCGCGCATGCAACCGCGCTGAAAGACGTCGAGCACCTCTTCGGCGACCAGAATGCCGGCGTAGGCGACCTCGTTCTTGGCGGTGCGCTTGAACAGCTTGCCGAGTCGCCCGACCTTCTTGGTGGGCTTGTAGGAGGTACCGACCATCTTCTCGGATGCCTTGGCGAACATGATCGAGTGGCGGCACTCGTCGGCGACCTCGGTCAGCGCGAATTGGAACTCCGGGCTGTGGTAGGCGCCGAGGTACTGATCGCGGATGACCATCTCCTGCAGGATCATCTCGAACCAGATGCCGATGTTCATGATCGACGCGAACTCATGGCGGGTCACCGAAATGCGCTGGGACTCGGAGAGTTCCTCCCAGTAGGCGGTGCCGTACAGCGACGACCATTCCGGGCTGCACCCGTACTTGGTGGGGTCCATCGGGGCCGACCAGTCGATCTCGGTCATCGCATTGCGCGAGAGCCGAGCCGCCGAGGCGAGCAGGCGTTCGGAGACCTCGTCGGTCCCTTGGTCGCGCATGCTGACCACGTTCTGCGCTTCGTCGACACCATGGTGGGTATCGGCCTGCGTGCGATCCATCGCTGCAGTCATCGAGTCTCGACCTCCGGGCCGTTGGTGAACAACTGTTCTTTCATGACAATGAGCACTGTTATGACAATGCGTGTTGTCACGATAGCATCGGAACGCGCGGAAGTGAACAAGGTCGGATATATACTCGCCAGTAAGTTTCGCGTGGGACACGTACATGCAGGTCAAAAGCAGGAGAAGCACATGTCATCGATCTTCATCACGGGCGGCGCCGCGGGCATCGGATTGGCTACCGCGGAACGATTCGGGCGCGCCGGATGGACGGTCGGTGTATTCGACGTCGACACCGATGCCCTGGCAAAAGTCCAGGCCAACCACCCCGGATTCATCACCGGGACGCTCGACGTACGCGATCCGAAGCAATGGGAGACCGCGCTCGCCGAGTTCACCTCCCACACCGGGGGCACCCTGGACGTCCTCGACAACAACGCCGGCATCCTGGTCGAGGGTCCGCTCCACGAGATCTCCCCCGACGCCGTGCGCCGACAGATCGACATCGATGCGCTCGGCGTCGCACTGGGCGCGCAAGCCGCCTACCCGTACCTCCGGGCGACACCCGGCGCGCACCTGGTGAACATCGCCTCGGCGTCGGCGATCTACGGACAGCCGGGCATCGCGACCTACAGCGCCACCAAGTTCTTCGTCGCCGGCCTGACCGAAGCGCTTGAGTTGGAATGGGAGGACGACGACATCCGGGTGGTCGGGATCTGGCCACTCTGGGCGAAGACCGCGCTCGCCATGAACGAGGCGAAGTCGACGAAGACGCTCGGTGTGCGGATCACACCCGACCAGGTCGCCGACAAGGTGTGGGAGTCAGTCCATCCCACGCGTCAGGACAAGCTGCTCCACCGCACCAGCTACTCGGTCGGCGCGCAGACACTGGTGCTCGGCAATGCGGCGAAATTCATTCCCAACTTCCTCAACCGGGCGGTCAACAAGCTGATCGCCCAGTAACACCCAGACCGGTTCGGGTGCGCGTCGCCCGGGTTCACCGCGGCCCGGGGCGTCACCAGTCGTCACCCGATTTCCGCTGACTACTCGGCAGCGACGGCCTGTTCGACGATGTCGGCCGCGGTGGCGACCGCTTTGTCCGGCGCCACCATCTGCGCCGCAACGAGTTCGGCCGCTTCCCGGACCGGCGCCGACAGGATCGTAGCGAGCGCTTCGGCGGCCATCGTCTCGGTGAGAGCCGACGGTCGCATCGCGCAGCCCACCCCAAGGGTTTGTACACGGCGCGCCCAGAACGGCTGGTCGGCGGTCACCGCACAGATCAGTGATGGCAGACCTGCGCGCAGGGTTGCCGCGGTGGTGCCCGCACCCCCATGATGTACCGCGGCCACGCAGCGCCGCAGCACCGACTGATGGTCGATCGCGGCGACGACGAAGATGTCGCGGTCATCGCCGACGGCTCCTCGGTACTCGGGTCCGGCGACCAGACAGCGTAGACCCAACCGCCGCGCGGCGGCGCACAGCGTCGCGATGACGGTATCGCGGTCGGGCAGGGTCATGCTGCCGAAACCGACGAACAGCGGTCGGTCTCCCTCGGCGAGCCAGGTCGCCAACTCCGGTGTGGTGACGTCGATCTCGGCGAGGTCGCGCCGATGCTCGGTGTCGAGGTCCAGGAACCCGACGACCGGCTTCGCGTCACGCCATTGTTCCGCCAGTCCGGGTATGAGCGCTCCATCGAAAGCCTGGATCTGCACGATTCCGCGGTCACGAAGCCGCAACGACAATGGTCGCCGTGCTCGGCGAAGCTTCATCCGGCGCCGAAAAGAGTTCTCGTTCCAGCCGGTCGCAACCCAGGTCACCCGGTCGGCCCATCGCCACGACCACCGCCGAAGTGCAGGTGACATGTATCTGGAGAGAACGGGTACGGCGCCAACGACACCGTTTTCCGACATCGGCGCGTATCGCAGTACCACCAGTTGGGCCCCGATGCGTTGCGCGACCGCCAACGCACGGTCCTGGCACAGCGGTGCGGCCACGAGGATGTCCACATCGGACAGCGGAGCTCCGGGGACGGTGAACTCGTCCGCCATCGACTCGTCGAACGCGGCGAAGCCTGATCGTATGGTGCGTACGGCAAACCTCATCTGCGCCAACCTGCTTCCCTCTCGCGCAACGCTCAGCGCGGTATCCGACGACCAGGCCACGTGGGAGTCGAGCCCCACTGCCACCACCGACGCGACTCCCGCGCTTCGCGCGAAATCCACCAGGTTCGGCGGAACCAGCACGGTCACCCGATGGCCCCGGCCCTGTAGTTCCAGAGCAAGACACACGCCGGGTTGGATGTCACCTCGACTGCCGTACAAGACAATTGCAACTCGAATCCGACTCCGGCACTGGCGCGACCACATCGGCATCGACCTCACCAGAATTCGTGGTCGAGTCGCCAGGAGGACAACTGCTCGGCGATGAGTTTCCGGACGAGCTCCGGATCTCCGAAATGATCGGGATGGATACCGAAGAAGGTGAGGGTGATCCGCTCGTCGTACTCCACCGCCCACGCCGCGATCGCCGGCCCCTGGATGCGCCGGCGCTCCGCGGGCATGCCCTGCATGAGGGCACGGATAGCGAACGAGTTGGCGTGTACCCCACCGAGTCCGAGCGCAGTCTCCGGCGCCACCCCAAGGTTCGACACCGTGGTGTCTGGACCTGCAATCCCCGCCATCATCCTGGCGATCAGCCGACGCGGCAGCAGCCGTACGATGGGCTGAAGGTTGTCGGCCACCTGCTCCGCACCCGACTGCGCGTACTCGACGAACGCCTGTTTGCTCAATGCTCGGATTCCACCGAGCGGACCCGGCGCGTCAACCCTGTCGGACAACCGGATCCACACACCGCCCGACGCGTTCGCCCGCTCGTCGGGTTCGCCGGCCCGGTTGTCGACAGCGATACACACCCGTAACTCCGGCCCCGTGGGGTACCCCGAACGCTGCACGACGCCCGCCAACAACGCGGTGAACAGGCTGTTGGCCGTACCACCGTGCTCCCGGGCCCGAGCATGCCATTGACCGCGGTCGACATTCACGATCGCCAGCGTTGTCTCCGGCCCATCGGACGGCACGGGCCGCGGCGCGCTCGGCACCGGTGACGTCGGCGTCGGCGCCGGCGTCGGCGTCGGCGTCGGCGTCGACCCACGATTGCGCCACGCCTCGCGAAGCACGATCCGCAGCGACGATGCGGCTGCGGCAAGTTGCCGACCTGCATCGACGACATCCTCGGTGACCGCACGTGCGCCACGAGCCGATACCGGGTCCGGCAGTGCGCCGGAGTTGCCCGCGTGTGCTGCAGCGAGCGCACGGTAGACCCCCTGACCGTCGGCGATCATGTGCGACACGAGTAACGACACCACTCGACGTCCATCGCTGGTCAGCGCGGAGTCCAGCTGCCACCCCGCGCCGTCGATAGGCCGCAGCGTCGTGTCGCGTACGTGCGCGTCGGCCCAGGTCCCGACCTCGTCATCACCGATGCGATCGGTGTCGGAACCGACAGCAGGCAGATGCGATCGCACCCAGCGGTGCCGCGCCATCGGGACCCTGGTGCGGTGAACCGCCCGGTGTATCGACCCGGCGGCCAGCCTTGCGCGCAGTTGCTGCACCGCCGGAACTCCGGGATCGCGATCGAAGACCCAGACGAAATGCATCGGCGCGCTCAGCCCGAACAATTTCTCCGCCAACAGATACGCCTCGTCGCCACCGGCCACCCGGGGCATCGCGGACACACGCTCATACCAACTCGTCACGGTCACCTCACCAGACCTCGTGCACGAGACCCCAGGCGGTCAGCTCGTCGTCGAGCAACGTCCGGAGGTGCTCATCGGAATCGAAATACTCTTCATCACAACCGAAGACGGCGAAGGTGACCCGGTCATCGGTACGCGTCAACCAGGACTGCACCCCGTCGCCGAACCGGTACGGCAGGTTCGGGTCGACTCCCTGCGCCATGCCCCGGAACACGAATCGACACGCGGTTGCACCGTCGAGTTGCCCCGCTGCCGCGGGTACCGCGCCGAGGTTGGACACCATCGCGTCGGGCATACCGTCACCCGCAGTCACCATGCCGACCAGCCATGCGGGTGGAATCAACCACACCATCGACTGCAGATGGGCGATCGCCGGCCGTTGTCCCGCTGCCAATGCGACGAACGCCTGCTTGCAGGCACGCCGGATCGTGTGCAGGGTGCCGCCGGGCACCGGTTCGTCGGTCAGCACGATCGACACCCCGGCGGTGGCATTGGTACGCGGATCGTCCTCGCCGTCACGTCGATCCACCGGGATGCCGACCTTGATCGGGTCACCCACGGGCGCATACCCACTCGACCGCAACAATCCGGTGACCGTGGCGATGAACAGGGAGTTCGCTGTTCCGCCTGCGTTCGCCGCGACCCGGTCCCACTCGGACGTGGGCACGGACGCGGTGGCCCGGGCCCAGCGAGCCTGCGGTGATCGCTCGACGATCGGCGCCCGGTTCGCCGCGACCGGCTCTACGACACCGGCGCCGCCCCGCAACGTGGAGCCCGCGACACGCGCGAGCCCGCCTGCCGCAGCATGGACCTGGGCCGCGGCGTCGCGGGCGTCGGAGACGAGGCTGTGCGCGAACCGGGACCATCGCCGCTCCGCGGCACCGGCGGGCGGGGCCGGGGCCGGCGCGCCGCGGTCGGTGGCCGCCATGGCCGCCGCAGCCGCGGTCACCAAGGTGCGGCCGTCGGCGACGAGGTGCAGTGCGCACAACGAGATCACCGTCGCTCCTGATGCACACCGAATCGCGCGCAGGCGCCAGCACCGTCCCGCCTCGGCATCGAGGCGCACGGTGGCCATCTCCTCGGCGGCCCAGTCATCTGCCTCGGCCTCGTCGATCTCCGCGTGATCGACGACCAGCGCCGGGGCCTGGTATGCGTTCGTCCAGACCGGACGCGCCCCTGGCATCCGCGGGACGATGAGGCGTCGATGGAGCCGACCGGCGGCCAACTGCCGGTTGAGCAGCGCCAGCGTGTCTGCCGCGATCGGCCCGTTCATCACCCACACGAGTTGCAGCACCACGTCCCACCCGAGTGCACGGTGCAGAAACCAGTAAGTGGTGTCAGCGTCACCGAGGCGGATGTCACGCCGCGACAGGTCGGTTCGATACCGGCCATGCGAAGCGGAGCCGTCATCGACAAGCTCGGCGGTGTGATCTGTCGCGCGGATCGCCGACGCGGCCCTCATGCGACGATCCGCATCGGTCGGACCGAACTCTCGACCACGTCCGCGGCGTGGTCGGCGGCCTGCTGCGCACCGACCAGCGCACTCGGCATCGCCCGCGCACGCTCGACGCAGGCGGGATCCAGCGAGGCACGCAGGCCGGCGGCCAGTCGCATCGCGTCCAGCTTCCGAAACCGAAGCGAAACACCGACTCCGAGTCGCGACACTTCGGCGCCCCAGAACGGTTGGTCCGAGCTGAACCAACACACGACTGACGGGACACCGGCCCGCAGCGTCGCCGCCGTGGTCCCCGCACCACCGTGATGGACCACCACCGCGCACCGCGCCAACACGGCGTGATCGATCGAATCCACCACCTGCACAACACTGGTGTCGCACACAGCTGCCGCCATGTCGTCGACCCGGTTCCAGCCGGCGCAGATCAGCGCACGTCGACCGACGCTGCGGCAAGCCCATTCGACGATGCCGACCACTGCGGCCGGGTCGCGTAGCGGCATGCTGCCGAATCCGACATAGACCGGCGGCTCCCCGCGGCCGATCCAGGACATCACATCGGCAGACGCGGTGCCGCGCATCTGGCTACCCATGCGTTGCCGAAGCCGGCCGGGAATGTCGAGGAACCCCACCACCGGCCGCGGTCTGCGGCGGGAGTCGCGGTCCCATACCGGGTCGTCGTGCACCGCGAACATCGGGTCGTACGCCTGGATGTCGGCGCCAGGCGCCCGACGCACCCTGGTCCAGCCGGGGCCGTCGTCGGGCACGCCACCCACCCTGCCGGCCAACTCCCGGTCTCGCCGCCGGGTCATCGCGGTCAGAGCGCGGTCGGCGAGCGCCCATTGCAGACGGTTCAACGACGTCGAACGTGCGCCGATCGCGGGTAGCGGGCCCACACTGAGATTCGGACGGATCGGCGCGTGGTGCAGCGAGATGACCGGGATCGCCGCACGTAGCGCGTACATGGCGGCGACCTGCTCGGTGGTGAACCCGGTGACCACGACGTCCGCGCCCTCGACCACACCCGCCATGTCACCGACGATCTCGGCCCAGCCGAGATCTCGGACCTCGGCGAGCATGCGCTGCAACTTGATCGGATCACGCCCGGCCGCAGCTCGTGCTCTCGACACGTGGTCGAGTTGCGCCTGGGTGTCGAGTCCCAGTCGGCGAACGTGCATCCCGGACCCAGCGATGGCGTCACCGAGGTTGGGCGGTATCCCCAGGATCACATCGTGGCCCCGTTCGGCAAGCCGATGCGCCAGCACCGCTGCCGGCTGCACGTCTCCGCGAGTTCCATTGACTGCAAAAGCAATTCTCATCTCGTATCCGTCCCATGGTCATCGGTCGGTGGCGCGCCGTCGAACTCTTCGCCCCCTACACTGGTCGCCATCGGAAACAGGAGGGGCCCGATGAGATATGTGTTTGCAGCCGGCGGCAGCCGTGGAGATGTGCAGCCTGCGGCCGCTTTGGCGACCGAACTGCGCGTTCGCGGACACGAGGTCACGCTCCTGGTTCCGCCAGACAGTGTCCCATTCGCCTCTGGCACAGGCATTCCCACTCTTTCCTACGGCGAGAGCACACGATCCGCGCTCGATTCCCCCCTGGTGCGCGAACGGATGCGGTCCCGTGATCCGCTCACTCGGGTGCGGGCTGCGACCGAACTGACCATCCGCGGAGGAAGCGTGATGCAACGACAACTGCTCGACGCGACGCAGAACGCCGATGCGATCATCGCCGGTAGCGCGGGGCAGGAACGGGCGCACAACGTCTCGCGGGTCCGTGGAATTCCTCACATACCACTGCATCTGTGCCCGATCCGGCGCAACGGGTCGACGACGCTGCTGGCCCACGCCGGCATCGATGTCGGCCCACGCACGGCTCGGATGAGTTGGCGGCTGGTGGAGCAGGTGCTGTGGCGGGCGGGCCGGCGTGCCGAAGACGCGCTGTGCGCAGATCTGGGACTGGATCCGATACCGGCCACCTTCGCCGCCCAGATCGCCGCGACGGGCGTGCCGGAGATCCAGGCCTATGACCCTGTCTTGTTCCCGACGCTGACATCCGAGTGGGGGCCGGCGCGTCCGCTCGTCGGCTTCTTCACTCTGCCGCACGATCAGCGATCCGGCGTCGGCGACGATGCCGGGTCCGACCTCATCGAGTGGATCGACCGCGGCACACCACCCGTGTACGTGGGATTCGGCAGCATGATGGTGACCGATCCCGATCATCTCGCGACCACCGTGCTCGCCGTCGCAGCCGAACTCGATGTGCGTCTGCTGATCGCCGGCGGCTGGAGCGACTTCATGTCGGGGGTGTCCGACGACCGAATCCGGGTCGTCGGGCATGTCGACCACGATGCGATTCTGCCCCGATGCGCAGCTGCAGTGCACCACGGCGGCGCAGGTTCGGTGGCCGCCGGCCTGCGTGCCGGCATCCCAACCGTGGTCACCTGGGTGGGCGCCGACCAGCCGATCTGGGGGCGGGCCGTGATGGCATCGCATGTGGGCACCTCCCTTCCGATGTCACGGGTGAACACCACCCGACTCGTCACAGCCGTGCGCTCAGCGCTGTCACCATCTGTTCGTGAGGCCGCAACCACGCTGCGTGACAGCATGATTCCCCCATCGCTGGCGGTCTCACATGCGGCCGACATCGCCGAGCGTGTCGCCGATCGCCACTCACGGCAAGACGCGATCTGAGGCCAGTTGCCGCGGTGACGTCGAGAAGCGACCGGTCTCGACGTCATACAGTCGGATGGCCACCAACCGCATCGCGTGGACAACCGTCAGAGCAGGGACGTAGACCAGCGCTGTCCCGGCCGCGAGAGCAACCCGCCGGTGAAGAGCAAACGTGCGTGGCAGAAAGCTCATGTAGGTGACGAACGACATCACGCCGGTCTCCATCCGGCGCGAGGAGACGCCCACCGTCAACGAAGCAAGGAAGGCGTTGCGTCCACCGCTCTCAGTGACGCACAGGCCCATGTCGACATCTTCGAAGATGTCGCGCCGCATGCTCACCCGGGTCCGGATCGTCGCCCAGACCTCCCGCCGCAACACCATGTTCGATCCGTACAGGACGGGGATCTCGGTGACCGCGCGATGTGCCTGCCTGCGACCGAGCGGATGTACCCGGATCTTCCACCGATCGAACCTCCCTGCCAGTGGCACGCCATAGGCTTCGCCACGACCGCACAGGGCCGACCAGCTGCGCGCGGTATCGGCCGTGAAAAAGTCGATGATCGTCTGCGCCCAGGTCGGACCGACCCGTGTGTCCGCATCGATACGCGCGATGAGGTCTCCGGTTGCCGCGTCCAATCCCCGGTTACGCGCGAACACCAACCCCTGCCGGGGCTCCGTCACGACGTGAATCCTCGTGTGCTCGAGGGCCAAGGAGTCGACGATCTGCCTGCTGCGGTCGGTGGAGTTGTTGTCCACCACCACGATCTCGGTGATCTCCGGCTGGGCGACAAGTCTGCCCAGGCACTCCGCGATGGACTCCTCCTCGTTGTAGGCCGGCACCACCACCGACAGAGTGGGCCGCGGGGCATCGGTCGATTCCGGAACGCCAGGGGGCACGTCACGTCCTTCGCATGTAGGTTCGCAAGGTCACGGGTACAAAGATTGCGAGTACGGCCGCAGCCCCGATCAGGGTGGCGGCGATCTGCGGACCTGCCGCACCACCGGAGGCCAGCTCTCGGGCGGCCGAGACCAGGTGTGATACGGGATTGGCGGTGGCGCACTTGCGCATCCACTCCGGCATGGTGTCGACAGGCACCAGGGCGTTGGACACAAACGTCAACGGCATGAGGACCAGCATCGAGACGCCCTGAACCGTCGACGCCTTGTCCAACAGCACCCCCATCAGCGCGAAGATCCAGCTCAATGTGAAGGCCACGATCACGATCAACACACATGCCATCGCCAGGCCCACCGCGCTTTCCGGGCGGTAACCCATCGCGACACCGACCGCCACGGTGATGACCGTCGCCACCACATAGCGCACGGCGTTGGCCAGCAATGCCCCCGCCAGTGGCGCGATCCGGGCGATCGGCAGCGATTTGAAGCGATCGAACACTCCTCGATCGAGATCCTCGCGCAGTTGCACACCGGTCGTCACCGACGCCGCGACGGCGACCTGAACCAGAACGCCCGGGATCAGCAGAGGCAGGTATCCGGCGACATCACCGACGATGGCGCCACCGAATATCGTCGAGAACATGACTGTGAAGACGATGGGCAGCACGATCACGTCGAAGAGTTGCTGAGGATTGTGTTTGATCTTCAGCAGACCCCGGAAAGCCATGGTGAGTGACTGTCGGACCGTGGCACGCAATGGCACACGATCGCTACCAAGGCCGGGGTGTTCCACCACGAATGTCGCGGCCGCGCTCATGCCGCGACCCCCGGTTCGGCATCCCCGGTCAGCGCAAAGAACACTTCGTCGAGGGTGGGCCGCTCGACGTTGACCGCCACCAACTCGATCTGTGCGGCGCGCAGGGCCAGCAACATCTCAGGTAGGGATTCGAGGTCGGGCATCGGTACCATCACCCGCCGTTCGGCCCCCTCGAGCAGCACATCCTCCTGTGCGAACACCGCACAGACGGCAGCGGCGGCGGGCGCCAGGTCCGGATCTCGCAGATCCAGCCGCACACAGTTGTCCCCGATCCGCGCCTTCAGTTCGTCGGCCGTCCCGTCTGCCACGATGCGGCCGTGATCCATCACCGCCACACGATCGGCCAGTTGGTCTGCTTCCTCGAGATACTGAGTGGTGAGTAGGACCGTGGAACCGTCGGCCACCATCCGGCGAACCGTCTGCCACATCTGCTGACGCGTGCGTGGGTCCAGGCCAGTGGTCGGTTCATCGAGGAACAACAGTCGAGGCCGGGTGATCATCGAGGCGGCGAGGTCCAGCCGTCGCCGCATCCCGCCGGAGAAGTGACGCACAGCGCGGTCGGCGGCCGCACCGAGACCGAACTCCGCGAGCAGTTCGTCTGCGCGTCCACGCGACTGCCGACGGGACGCGCCCACCAATCGGGCGAAGATCGTCAGGTTCTCCGTAGCGGTGAGATCCTCGTCCACCGAAGCATACTGGCCGGTGACCCCGATCAAGGAGCGAACTCTGCCCGCGTGCGCGACCACGTCGAGGCCGAATACGCGCGCAGTGCCGGCGTCCGGACGAACCAGCGTCGAGAGCATGCGTACCGTCGTCGTCTTACCCGCCCCATTGGTACCGAGCAGCGCATAGACGCCCCCGGCAGGGACCTGCAGGTCCACACAATCGACCGCAGCCGCGCGGCCGTACGTCTTGGTTAAACCCCTCGTATCGATTGCGAGCAACGGACCCGTCATCTGCACTCTCCAGAACACTCGACGTACCACCGACCTGAAAGGTGCTCGCTCACCCGTCGACGATGACGAGCAGTCAGAATCCGAGAAGCAAGAATCCGGTCAGAGAACCCGGGCGCCATCGCCCTCGCACCGATCGGTGAGCAGTGCGGACCCCTCCCCTTGCCAAGCCCCGCCCCCCGACAGCTGCTGAGGCCAGGCTATAGCCGCAATCCCGCACGGCGCAAGGGACACCGAGCCCGCGTCGGGTTGATTCGACATCCCATCGGTGAAGCGATCCGCCTTCGGCATCCACGACCGGAAGTACGCACATTGTGCGTCTGACGTCGGATGATTCTGTGCGGTGCGATCTTTCACAGCCACTGCGGTCCACGGAAGTTAACCGAACGGAAACACTGAGGCCATCGCGACCCTCCAGAGGAGGATATAAAGCTGAATAATGCTGTGTGACTGCACCTTTCGAACATTCAACGTATTGCATCCGATTGTTAGTGTGACGAACGACACCGTGCCCGGCCAGTGTGCCCACTCCTCCGACGTGCCTACTATCGAGTCAGACCCGAGGCGGGACCGTTTACGCCTCAGACTCCCAACCACCTCTCTGCGCGTCGTCGCGCAGCGGGCGCATACCACCGGCGTGCCCCCAAACAGAGGCATCGCTGAAAGATCTGCACGAACCAGGCGTTACGTTCCATCCGGATGCTGCCGACCAGGCTCCAACGGACGGGCGAACCGCCGAAACATGAAACGGCGTTGTGGGAATATGGATATACACCAATGAAATTCACTGAGCTGTCCGCCTGTGAACTGACCGGGGGAACAGTCACCGAATGGTCGGCGCACACCGAACTCACTCCCGACCACTGGGCCGTCGACCACCGACCTCTGACGTATGAGCACGAAGCGCTCGTGACTCGCGCGGCCGACGCCGAGACCCACGGCCGGCGCCAGACGGATTGGCTCGGTGCCGCTTTCGAAGTCGAGGGCGAACTGGACCAGAACGCGATGGAGCGCACACTGCTCATCTGGACCGTGCGCCACGAAGCCTTTCGGACGACGGTGACGATGGACATCGACATCCATGGTGACCCACGCCCGACACGGCGCACCGCCACGCCCGAGATGGTATCGGTGCAGCGCCGCTTCCACGGTCGTGTCGCCGACCACGACATCGACGCGCACGTCGGCGACGTCTTCGACTCCCGGGTCACCTCGCTGGTGTGGCCACACTGCACGGTGATGACCGTCACCGACGCGAGTACCGGAACCGGCCGACCCACTTGCTTTCGTGTGGTGTTCGCCGCCGATCACAGTGTGATGGATGCCTATTCGATGCTCCTGTCCATCAACGAGCTGCAGCGGATCTACGAATCGGAGGCGGCGAACCACCGAGTCGAGGCGCCTGCGGTCGGCAGCCATGTCGACTACAGTTCGGCCAATCGCTGCGTGGGAGAGCAGATCGACACCGCCCACCCCGCGCTGGCCCAGTGGCACGGGTTCTTCGCCGAGTCGGACGGACGCTTCCCACGCTTGGGTATGCCCCTCACCGAGACCCTGTCCGCAGTGGCCGACTCCGCCCGACCGATCGGTCGTCGACAGCGCGGCTCCGCGGAAGTCGTCGCGACCGCCGACGAGGCGGCTGCCGTCGAGGCCGCCTGCCGGGCTGCCGGTCACAGCATCCAGACCGGCATCGTGGCCGGGCTCGCGCTGGCACATCAGGAACTCACCGGCGATCGGCGCCTCCGGGCCGTGATGCCGATGCACACCCGGCACGAACCTCAGTTCGTGGAGTCGGTGGGCTGGTATGTCGGCCTCGGACCGCTGGATGTGGATCTGTCCTCGGCCGAGACGCTCAGTGACGCACTCTCGGTTGCGGCTGCCGCCACCCGTTCGGCCAAGACATTGGCGCGGCTACCGTTTCCCCGGTTCGCGCAGCTGTTGGACATCACGCAGGAGCCACAGTTCGTGGTGTCTTATCTCGATCTCCGCATGGTTCCCGGGGCCGCCCACTGGCCCGATTGGCGCGCGCAGACCATACGCAGTGCCACTCACTCCGATTCCGAGGTCTACGTGTGGATCGCACGCACTCCCACCGGTATCACCGTCTCCACCCGCCATCCCGACTCCGATGCGGCTGCGGCCAGCATCCGGCGGCTGATCGACACGACGTTCACCATCATCGCCTCGGTGGTGGACGGCGATGCCGGTCGCGGTTTGGCCCCCGACCCCCTACCCGGTCGCGACGAGCGCCGACCGGCCTGAACACGAAGGGTACACATGGAGATCACGGCGATGGGTTGGTGGCATCCGCCATCCGGTACCGCTCTGCGCTGGCGACCGACGCGGCACTGTGCGCAGGCGGCCGCGGCCACACCCGCGGGACCCGGTGCGACCACGTTTTTGGCCGAAAACCACGTGCGGAGCGCTCATCTCGCGCGCTCTCGCGGCGACGCCCATCGTGCGTACCTCGGTTCGGGAACCGAGGTGGACGGGGAGCTCGATGCGGCCGCGATGACCCGCGCGCTGCACACCTTCGTTTCCCGCCACCCGATACTGCGTACCTGGTTCGACACCGACGGCAGCACTGTGCGCACCCATGTGGTGGCTCCCGAGGACATCGCGTTCGTCGTCGAAGACCTGGGCCACATCGAGTCCGGCGAGCAGTTCTCCGATCACCTCCGCCAACGTTTCGAATCCGAGGCCGTCAGCGACAGCTTTCCCGGTTTCGCATTCGGGGTGATCAGCCGGCCGGGCGGATTCGCGATCTTCCTGGGGTGCGACCACGCATTGAGCGACGGCGCCTCGCAGGCACTGGCACTCTCCGAGATCATCGAACTGTACGCGGCATCTGTGGGAGTCGATGCCGAGCCCTGCCCGGCCGCCCCGGCGGTCGACGGACACGGCGATTACGCTGTGATCGAGCATGAGCTCGCTGCTCAGTGCGCGGCAGGTACCGACGAGACCACCGAGTGGAGGGAGACGTTCATCCGCAACGGTTTGCGCATGCCGGGTTTCCCGCTGGACCTCGGCCTGGCCCCGGGTGAGACCGCGCCGGTCCGGCCGTTGGAGATGACCATGCTCGACCGCGACGGGATCGCCGCTTTCGACTCGGCGTGCAGGTCGGCCGGCGGCAGCGTGGTGTCCGGCATCTACGCCGCGCTGGCGATCACCGGCCGCGAGTTGGCCGGCCTCACCACCTACTACGGGATGACCGTGCTCAACACCCGGGCGATGCTGCCGCGCTTCGCGACATCACAGGGATGGTTCTGTTCCTTCGCACCGGTCGAGATCGACACCACCGGCGCGACCCGGTTCTCCGACCTCATGGCTGCCTCGCGCGCCGCACAGCAGCGGGCCAAACGCCTTGCGATGGTGCCGGTCCAATCCGTGCTCGCGGAGATGATATCGGCCGGAGCATCCATGGATGCGGTGGTTTCGGCGCCGAACCTGCTGTCCTACATAGATTTCCGGAAGTTCCCGGCGGACGGCACGCCCGCCTACGATCGGGGCGTCATCTTCACCGGTGAGGGGCGGACCGCGAACGCCTCGACGTGGATCAACCGGGATCACGATCGGCTGTACCTGGGCAGCCAGACCCCGGACACCCGGTTTGCCCAAGCACAGGTCAATCGCTACTACGCGCACCTGTGCGCCGTCGTCGCGGCCGTGGCCGCAGACGGAGACCATGTCATCACCTCGCCGCCGGCCCCTGCCCGCATCCCCATCCACGACCATGATCTCCCGACAGCAGTATCCCAGGAGCGCGCACTTGCACGTCACCACCATTGACCGCTTCCAGCCGGACCCGGGCGAGCTGCTGATCTGGTCGGTGGACTCGTCCGAGGCGAAGCCCGAACGTTCCCGGATACCCCCGTCTTTCAACCAGAGCGTCCACCTCGCCGGGGCCGAGGACCACAGCACGTGGCTGGCCGCCTCCTTCCGGGTCGACGGCGCAATCGATCGACGCGCCCTCGGCCTCGCCTACCACGCACTGATCGCCCGTCACGGGACACTGCACAGCGCGTTCACGAAGTGCGGCGACGGCATCGTGCGCGAGGAGTTCGATCCGCATGCGCTCAGACTCGAGGTCGCCCCGGGCGTCCGGGCCGCCTCCGACACCGCGATGCAGCAGATCCTCTGGGCAGCACTGGACGCCGCCTGCCACCCGTTTGGCTTTCCCGCCTACCTGCTGGGCGCCATCGACCGGCCCGAGAGTTCGACGATTCTCTGCGGGTTCGACCACTCACACGTGGACGCCTACTCGATGTCGATCATCGTCAACGACCTGCACCACCTCTATCACCGATTTCGACACACTCGCAACCACGTTGCTGCCGAAGATCTCCCGATGATCGGGAGCTACGTCGACTACTGTGCCGCCGAGGCCGAGATGACCGAGATCAGTGCCTCGGATCCGAGACTACTGGCGTGGCTGCGATTCTTTGACGAGCACGACGGTCATCCCCCGACGTTCCCGCTCGACCTCGGTGTCGGTGAAGGTGAGACCGCGCCCCAGGGGGTGGATGTGCGCCGGTTGCTCGACCCGACGCAGACCGAGGAGTTGACGGACTTCTGCCGCCGCAACGGCTCGAGTCTCTACGGGGGCGTGCTGTCTGCGATGGCGCAGGCTGTCCATCGTCTCGGCGGGGGCCCGCAGTTGGCGCTGTTGTTCCCGATGCACACGCGCCGCGGTGAGCCCTGGCGCAATGCCGTCGGCTGGTTCACCACCAACGCACCGATCCGCGTGGTCGGCACCGGAGATCTCGGTACGGGCGCCCAGCGCACCGGTCCCGAGTTGCGTCGCGCGGTACGACTCGGCGGCGTCCCCATTGCGCAGGTGATCGCGGCACTCGGCGGGTTCACACCGGTCCGCAACGACATCTTCATGGTCTCCTACGTCGATTACCGCGGTCTGCCGGGAGCCGACCTACACGACGAGATCGACGCGCACCACATCTCCAATGTCACCACCGCCGACGATGCACAGTTCTGGATATCCCGGACCAACCACGGGCTGGCCATCCGGAGCCGGTTCCCCGACACCGCGGCGGGCCGCGCCTCGGTGGGCGGGTTCCTCGACCAGGTGGACAGCATCCTGTCGTCCGCGACGCGCGCCGCTGGGCAGGTCGCGTTGGTCACGCCCCTCAACGGCGGCGGCGCCGCCCGGCCGGCGCCGTCGGAAGGCGCCACCCGAAGATGAGGCCCGCAATGCGCAAGCCGGTCGCCACGATCGTGCCGGCGACAAGCCAGATCCACATCGGCACCGATGTGTACCCACCACCGACAGCGACGACCGCCGCACCCAGTAGGGCGGGGACTGCATAGAGGTCGGCGGGTTGCAGCAGCAATGGGATCTCGTTGGCGAGCACGTCGCGCAGGATTCCACCCCCGACAGCGGTCAGCAGGCCGACCAGCGTGGCGGCGAAGGCACTGACCTGTTGATCGACTGCGATCGCCGCGCCGCTGGTCGCGAAGACGCCCATGCCGACGGCATCGAAGAGCAGGACGCTTCTGCGCAGCTGCGCGAACGCCGGATGAAAGAAGAAGACGAGGACGCTGGTGGCCGCAGCGATCACGATCGGCGGCCAGTTCTGCAGGGACGACGGTGGGGTGATCCCCAATACGACGTCGCGCAGGATCCCGCCGCCTACGCCGGTGAGGGCGCCGACGGTGACGATCCCCCAGAGGTCGAAGTCCTTGCGAACCCCCAAAAGCGCCCCGGATGCGGCGAACACCGCGATGCCGACGTCGTTCAGAATCTCTTGCAGCATCGGCTCACCGTGATGATCGTTGTCGGCTCGGTGGGTTACCCGGGCACGACGACGACCGCCTCGGAATTCCGAGGCGGTCGTCGATGCAGGTCTATAACGTGCCGCGACTCCCACCGGGAGTCAGCAGACAATGCTCAGCGACGATCCAGGTCGATGACGCCGGCCTTGGCAGCCTTCACCAGCCGACGGGGAATGCGCTGCGCAACGCCGTTCACCTTCACCTCTTGCAAAGCGGGGTTGTCCGCCTTCCACTGCGAACGACGGCTGCGGGTGTTCGCCCGCGACATCCGGCGCTTGGGTACAGCCATTGTTGAGCCCTTCTCCTACGTATGAGTCCGCTGGGGTCCGCCGACATCGGTCGGACCCGCCGATCGGTGTACCCGGTCTGTCACAGCCTTGGCCGGTCAGACGCGGAACACAACCCGATCAGACTACCGGTCGCACACCGTATCCTCCAAAACGCCTCCTCATCAGTGTGATCTCACACCGAGGCGACCGCGCCGATGATCAGTGCCATCAGCACCACGAGCAGGGCCGCCACGACCAGCGCGATCGAGATCCACCCCAGGATGACACCGGCCTTCGCCATGCCCTCGCCTTCCTGGGTCCCCGCCGAACCGGCGATTTCGTCGCGGGCCGAATTGCCGAGGATCACCGCGACCACACCGAGTACCCCCGGACATGCCAGGAACGAACCGATCCCACAGATCAGCGCCGCGATCGCCTTGGCGTTGGTCTGCCGGACCGGTGCGAAACCGCCCGGTGCATACGGCGCCCCGTACGGCGCTGACCCGTAAGGCGCCGCACCGTATGGCGCAGCCCCGTAGTTCTGGGCCCCGTACTGGCCCCCGTACCCCGGTGACCCGTACGGCTGGTCTGGGTACGAGGTGCCGCCGGATTGGGGAGCGCCGTACTGCTGAGCCCCATACTGCTGGCCGCCGTACTGGTGAGCCCCTGACTGCGGCGTCCCGTACGCCTGACCCTCGTACTGCTGACCCCCGTACTGCTGACCCCCGTACTGGGGCGTTCCGTATTGGGGCGTTCCGTACTGCTGGCCCGCGTCCTGTTGGGCCGCGTCCTGTTGACCGCCGAACTGCTGGGAACCGGACGGCTGGCTCCGGGTGTCTTCCGGGTGCGGTCGCCAGTCGTGTTCGGCAGCGTCGGTTTCACCCTCGCGATCGGGTATTCCGTCAGTCGGGTTGCTCATCGGCTGTCCTTCCCCGGGTTTCGCCCGGCGTCGGGGATCGTCGGCGGTCTCGGCCCACGCATACGGGCCGAGGTGGTCGTTCCAATGTAGGGCAGGCCCGGGTCAATCCGCGGCCGCCCACGTCGGCGACATGGTGCCCAATACACTCGACCGGTGTCTGGCGTGGTCTCGGGTTTCACCGTCATCTTCATCGTGGTGGGTGTCGGTTACCTGCTCGGCCGCACCAGGGTGCTCGGCGACGGCGCCCACGAGGTCCTGTCACGACTGGTGTTCTTCGTCTGCACACCGGCGCTGCTGTTTCATTCGCTGGTCACCTCCGACCTGTCGGCGATCTTCTCCACGACGCTGGTCATCGCCGGCGGCAGCGCGGCCGCGATCGGCGTGATCTACGTACTCATCGCTCGTCTGTGGTTCCACCGCGACATACCCGAACTGGCGATCGGAGGGCTCGCGGCGTCCTACGTCAACAGCGTCAACCTGGGCCTTCCCATCGCCATCTTCGTGCTCGACGACGCGTCGTTCATCGCCCCTCTCCTGCTGTTCCAGATCTTGATCTACTCACCGATCGCGTTGATCACTCTCGACCTGACGGTCACCGACCCCGCGCTCGGCCATGCGTCCCGGTCGACCACGATGCGTGACGCCGTCGTCGCCCCGCTCACCAATCCGATCGTGCTCGGTGGCGTCGCTGGGCTCGTCGTGTCGGCATGGGGTGCGCAACCACCTGCTGCGGTACTGGAACCGATGAAGATGTTGGGAAATGCCTCCGTGCCATGTGCCCTGCTGGCCTTCGGCCTGTCGCTCACCGGTGTGGCGGTGTTCAAGAAGGGCGAGAGCCCCCGCCGTGACATCGCGCTGGCCAGCGTGTTGAAGATCGTGGCGATGCCGGTGGTGGTCTACGCCATCGCGCGCTGGGGTTACGGTGAGACGGGACATGAGCTCTTCGCGCAAGTGGTGATCGCAGCATTGCCCACCGCTCAGAACGTGCTGGTGTACGCGACCCGATATCGACGGGCGCAGATCTTGGCTCGCGACACCGCGTTGATCACCACGCTGGGGTCGATCCCGGCGATCGCCGTGATCGCAGCGCTACTGGCCTGACTGTCATCGCCGCGGCTCGCGGTCCTTGCGCTTGACCTCGACCGCTCCCATCAACGCCAGGCCGACGACGCGAACGGTCGGCGCACCGGGCGTACCGGGGCCGGCCGCCCGTCCGCCAAAGCCTCCCATGACCGCCCAACCGTCGACGTCGACCCCCACATCAGGGGGCACTGTGATGTCGATGCCACCCATCAACGCAGTGCAGCGAATCGTCAACATTGGCGCGGTGAACTCGACCTCGCGCAGGTCGATGTCGATGCCACCCATCACCGCGGTCGCCGTGAGGCCGTCGCCGACGGTGGCATGGCCGCGTAATTCGGTGCCCGACATCAGCGCGAATTTGTGTTGTACCGGTCTACGGTCGGCAGACGAGTGGATGTGGGTGACGGTCGTCGCCCCGACGAAGGGCATCGGTACGCCGAGTTGCCCCACCGGCAGATCATCGGTGAGCGCGTCGAGGTCCCCGAATGTCTTGGCCGCCACGGCTTTTCCGGCACGTTCCTCGTACTCGCCCAGAGTCAGACTGCCCCGCTCCATCGCCGCGGACAGAATCCGATGCACCAATTCACGATCGGCATCCGCCGCACGCAGCCGAGCCCGAGCATCATCTGGCGTCGGAGGATCATCAGGAGCGTTCACACCGGTGAGCCTACCGACGATCGCCTCCGGCAACCACCCTGATCTTCGCTGTGCGTCAACGCTTCCGAGGCAGGGAAAACCCTGAGACCCCACCCTGACTCAGCCGCGCCGACCCCGCCGGGCACGCAGGTAGTCGCCGACGACGGCCGCGCCGAGCCCGTCGATGTCGGGGGCCACCACACGACCGCCGATCCGGCGGGCGATCTGATCCATGAAGTGCGCGAGGCCGGGGTCGTCGCCCAGCCGGAAGAAGGTGACCTGCGCACCGAGCCGGGAGACGTGATCGAGCTCGCGAACCGTGAGCGCGATGGTCTGCGGGTGCGGCGGGTAGAAAAAGAACGGTTCACCGCTGGGATCGAGATGCGCGGTGGGCTCGCCGTCGGTGACCACCAGCACCACCGGCTGGGCGTTCGGGAACCGACGCAGATGCCGCTGGGCCAGCAGCAGCGCGTGATGCAGGTTGGTGCCCTGTTCCATCCGCGGTTGCAGGCCGGTCAACTCGGCGATGTCGATCGAACGTGCGTAGCGGCCGAAGGCGATCAGATGCAGCTCATCGCTGCGGAACCTGGTGGATACCAGGTGGTTCAGCGCGATAGCGGTACGCTTCATCGGCGTCCATCGACCCTCCATCTCCATCGAGAACGAGGTGTCCACGAGCAGCACCACCGCGGCCTGGGTGCGGGCCTCGGTCTCGGCGGTCTCCACGTCGCGCACGTCGATTCGGACTCCGCCGCGCGCCATCTCGCCGGCGGCCAGCGTCGGCTCCGCGCTCTCGGAGATAGTGCGAAGCACCGCGTTGGAGACCGTGCGGGTCACATCCCAGGGGTCTGTGTCGCCGAACTCCCACTCGCGCGACGCCCCGGTGGGCTCGCCGAGCGCGCCGCTGCGCCGCGTCTGACGGTCACCCCGACCCGACAGTTGCTCGGCGATGTCGCGGAAGATCGACTGGCCCAGTTGCCGCATGGCCTTCGGGCTCAGCCGCAGCTGCCCATCGGAGGTCCGATCGAAGAACCCCTGCTCCGACAACGCCTTCTCGAGCTCTTGCAGCGTACGGACGTCGACACCGGCCTGCTCGCCGAGCTGACGTTCCAGCGCATCGATGTCGATGTCGTCCATCTGCGCGCCGGCATACTGCTGAGACAGCTGTTCACTCAGGGCTTCCAGTTCGGAGATGTCGCGCAACGCGGCCGCGCCCTCACCGAGGCCAATCGGACGATCACCGGAGAACGATTGGGCGTTGTCCCAGTCCAGACCCGGCCGCGCCTGGCGCAGCGCCGAATCCATCTGGGCCAGTTGGCTCATCAGGTCCGGTGAACCGAATGCCTGCTGAGCCAGCTGGTCGAGTTCGGCACGTTGCTCCGGACTCAGCGAGTTGTAGAACTGTTGCGCTGCCGCCGCTCGCTGCGCCAGCGAGTCGATGAGTTCCTCGGTGTTGCGCGGGTTCTCCGGAAAATACTCGCCGTGCTTGCGCATGAAGTCGTCGAACTTCTCGGTGGTGTCGTCACCGCGGTTGTGCGCGTCGAGGAGCTCGTTGAGGTCGGTGAGCATCTCCGAGATACGTTGGCGGTCTTGTTCGCCGGCACCCTCGAGCGCTTCTTTCATACCGGCGAACCGCTGATCGAGAAGTTCGCGGCCCAGCAGATCCTTGATCTTGTCGTAGTCCTCGCGCGCCTGCGGGCTACGCCAGTTGTACTCCGAGAGTTCCTCGACGGCTTGCGCGGTCGACGGCGGCAGGCTGCCGATCTGCATCTCGGCGAAACGCGCGTCGTCGTCGAGATCACGCGCGAGTTGCTTGCGCTCCTCCAGAACCGCCCGGTCGAGCAATTCGCGGATCTCGGCGAATGTGCCGTCGAGATTGCGATTCTTGAGCATCTCCTGACGACGACGGTTGACCTGCTCACGCAGCCGGTCCAGTCCACGCATGTCCTGGGTCCCGCGTCGCAGAAACTCGCGCAGGGCACGTTGCGGGGAGGCGCCGGCCATCACGTCGTCACCGATGTCGCGCAGCGCTTCGCGCAGGTCGACCGGCGGTGCGAGTGGGTCCGGACCACCTGTAAAGCGCTGATATCGGGATCGGTGCGAGGTTCTCCGGGCCATGCGGTGCCCCTTACTTCTGTTGCAGCGACTTATTTCTGTTGCAGCGAGGGTATGGACGGGTTCGCACACCCGTTCAGCCGTAGATCGTCTGGCCGCTCTCGTCGGCTTCCTTGCCGATGCGTCGGGCCAGGTAGAGACCTTCGAGGGCGAGCTCGACGGCACTGGCGCGTTCTCCCTCGGCCTCGGCATCGAGGCGTTGCGCGATCTGGTCGAGGACATCGGCGGTGCTATCGGGATCCGGGATGGAGTCGAGGAGATCATGCGCGGTCACCCGGTCTCCGGTGACCACGGGCTCACCGTCCTCCAGGGCAGTCACCAGCGACGCCATGTCGATCCCGCCGAGGTGGGCGCGAACGGTGTCGGCCACCGACTTGCGCATCAGATGCTCGAGGATCTCGAGTTCGCGACCTTCCTCGCCCGACTCGAACTCGATCTTGCCGCGAAGCACCTCGACCACCGACTCGAGGTCCACCACACGCGCCACCGCGACGTCTTCACCGGTGACCGTCGCGCGATGCAGGGCGGCGGCGGCCACCGTCTCGGCGCCCGCGATGGAGAATCGGGCCGACACCCCGGACCGCTGATCGATCGAGGGGTGATCGCGCGCATACCGGGTGAATCGCGCCAGGATCTCGGTGATGAAGGTCGGCACCGTCGCGGTCAGATCGGCCTCCTGCTCGATGACCGCGATCTCGTCGTCGAGCTCCAACGGGTAGTGCGTACGGATCTCCGCCCCGAACCGGTCCTTGAGTGGGGTGATGATGCGACCGCGGTTGGTGTAGTCCTCGGGGTTGGCGCTGGCCATCACCATGACGTCGAGGGGCAGGCGCAGCGTGTAGCCGCGCACCTGGATGTCGCGCTCCTCCATCACGTTCAGCATCGACACCTGGATGCGTTCGGCGAGGTCGGGCAGCTCGTTGATGGCGACGATTCCGCGGTGCGCACGCGGGATGAGCCCGAAGTGGATGGTCTCCGGGTCCCCGAGACTGCGGCCCTCGGCGACCTTCATCGGATCGATGTCACCGACGAGGTCGGCCACCGAGGTATCCGGTGTTGCCAGCTTCTCGCTGTAGCGCTGGCTGCGGTGACGCCACTCGATCGGCAGGTCGTCGAGCAGGTTGGCCGCTTTGCGGATCGACGCCGGGGTGATCGGCTCGTAGGGATGTTCACCCAGATCGGAACCGGCGATCACCGGGGTCCATTCGTCGAGCAGGCCGACCAGGGTACGTAGGATGCGCGTCTTGCCCTGCCCGCGTTCGCCGAGCATCACGACATCGTGGCCGGCGATCAGCGCGCGCTCGAGTTGCGGGATGACCGTCGCCTCGAATCCGACGATGCCGGGCCACGGATCGCGGCCCTCGCGCAGCGCGGTCAGCAGGTTGTTGCGGATCTCGTCGCGCACATCACGCTCAACGTGGCCGCTGGCGCGCAGTTCACCGACGGTGCGGGGCGACGGGTGGCGGGTCTCGGTGGTCTGGGAGGCGTGGGTGGTGAAGTTCTCCTCTGGCACCTTGTCCACGGTACTCCGGTGACCGCGAAGTGCACGGGCGGTTGTCGGAGGCCCCGACCGGGCGAGGACTCAGCAAACGGGCTGCCAGGCGGGATCGCGACCGATGAAACCGATCAGCCGGGTGACCGCATCGGCATCGGCGGCCACGGGCACGGCCGGTCCGTACTGCCCGGACGAGCGCAGCAGGTCCTCAATACCCGACATGCCGTCGAGCAGACTCTGGGCAAAGTCGGGATCGAGACCTGCGCCGCGGCCGGCTGCGGCCGCCAGATCCCAGGTGTGCATGTACACGTCGGCGGTGTAGAACCGGTCCACGGCATCGGCCAGACGGTGCTCGCCTGCCATCGGGTGGGTGAACGTGTCCTCGGCCGACGGGCCGCCGAGCAAGGCCTGTACCACGGCGGCGTGTGCCCGCCATGCGGAGACCGGATCATCGGCGACGGCCGGCCCCGTCGGCAGCGTCACTCCACCGCCGGCGAGGAAGCCGGGCAACCACTCGACAAGGTGGGTGACGACGTCACGCGCCACCCACCCCTCCACCGGCGCTGGGGAGTCCCAATCCGACACGGCAGCAACCTGTTCGGCAAACCCTTCAGCGACGACGCGATGACGGTCCGCCGGCGCCAGCGCGACGATCGACTCGGCCATCAGCTCAGATCTCGCCCGCGCCGAGGAGCTTGTCGAGTGCGGCATAACCCTCGTTGACTCCGACCTCCATGCCGGAGGCCAGCCAGCCGTCGCGCGCCTCGAAGCTGTCGCACAACGACTGTGCGTGCAGCCGGGTGCTTCCATCGCCGAGGTCCTCGAACCACAACGTCTCCAGTGCCACCTGGTCGGGCATGCCCTCGAAGGTAAAGGTCTGCACGATTTTGTCGTCGGAGACGGTGTGGAAGCATCCGCGGAAACCGAATTCTTCACCGTCCCTGGAGGATACGTACCGCCAGCTACCACCGTCGCGGACGTCCCAGTCGATGATGCGGCTCCCGATGGAGTCCGGGCCCACCCACCGGACGAACAACGCCGGATCGGTGTGCGCTTTCATCAACTGGGCGGGCGTGCCGCGGAAGTCGCGGGTGATCCGGATGATCGGGACCTTCGGGTCGGCTTCGATGGCCGCCTCGCTGTACCGGCTCTGCACTGCACTCATGACGCCTTTCCTCTCTTTCGGGGTTTCTCGTCCTCGCGACGGTGCGCCGCGGGTCCGTCGTTCATCTCCACGAGCAGGTCATCGAGACGCTGATAGCGCTCTTCGGCCTGCCTGCGGTATCGCTCGATCCACTTGGTCATGAGGTCGAACACCTCCGCTTCCAGGTGGACCGGACGGGTTTGCGCCTCCCGGCCACGGCTCACCAGCCCGGCGTCCGCCAGCACCTTGAGGTGCTTGGACACCGCCTGGATGCTGACGTCGTAGGGTTCGGCGAGCTGACTGACCGTCGCATCGGAGACCGCCAGCCGCGCGACCATGTCGCGTCGTGTCGGGTCCGCGAGCGCGGCGAACACCTTGGACAACTCGTCTGCCACGCGCCCTCCTCAACCATCCGGTTGAATAAGACTGTGCGCCGAATCGAGGGTTTTGTCAACCTCTTGGTTGAATACGAGGGCAGTGTCTGTGGGCGGGCAGGTCCGTTTTCTGCGCGCGGGTTGTTGTGGGTCGCGCATGTGGTCGCGGTCCGCGTAAACCGAGCCGACCCGCGCGCACCGAGTCGGCCCGCGCAATCACTTGGTGATCAGCCGAGCGCCAACCAGACCGCGAGTCCCAATCCACCGAGTCCGACGACGATGCGCAGCGGCTCGGCCGGAAGACGTTTGACCACCGGCGGCCCGCACCAGCCACCGGCCAGGCAGCCGATCGCCATCGCCAGGGCCGCAGTCCAATGCACCGGTCCGAAGAGCATGAAGCCCACCGCCGCCACGGTGTTCGCGATACCCAGGAACAGCGACTTCGACAGCGTCGCACGCCACAACGGTTCGCTGGTCAGGACCAGCATCAGAGCGAGCACCATGATGCCGGCGCCCGCACCGAAATACCCGCCATACACCGAGATCACCACCAACCCGAACATCCACACGCCCGGCCGGTCCTGGTGACGAGTGGCCCAGCGACGCAGCATCGGCTGCGTCAGCAACGCCACCGCGGCCAGCGCCACCAGGAACGGCACGATCGCCTCGAAGGCGTCGGCCGGGGTGAGCAGCAAGGTCACCGCGCCGATCGCGCCGCCGACCAGAGACGCCACGGCACCACCGATCAGGCGACGGCGGTCACCGTCGAGCAGCACCCGCCCGGACTGCGCAGTACTGCCGATCCCGACGGCGACGAGCGACACCGTGTTGGTGACGTTGGCCGAGATCGGGCTGAGCCCGACAGCAAGCAGCGCAGGGTAACTCACCACCGACGCGAGACCGGTGATGTAACCGATCAGACCCGCCCCGAATCCAGCGGCGATCAGGAAGACGACGTCGACCGGACTCACCGGTCGGCGAACTCAGTGCGCGAAATGGCGTGCACCCGTGAGATACAGGGTGACACCGGCCTCCGATGCCGCCTCGATCACCTCGTTGTCGCGGATCGAGCCACCGGGCTGGACCACGGCCCGCACCCCGCCGTTGAGCAGGACCTGCAAACCGTCCGGGAACGGGAAGAACGCGTCGGAGGCCGCGACACTGCCGGATGCGCGCTCGCCGGCGCGGTTGACGGCGAGATGTGCGGAGTCGACCCGGTTCACCTGGCCCATACCCACGCCCACCGACGCGCCGTCGTGCGCAAGCAAGATCGCGTTCGATTTGACCGAACGGCATGCACGCCAAGCGAACAGCAGGTCGGCGAGCGTGTCCGGGTCGGCGGGTGCGCCGGCCGCGAGGGTCCAGTTCGCCGGATCGTCGCCCTCGGCGTCGAGCACATCGCGCTGCTGCATCAGCAGTCCACCGGAGATGGGTCGGGTCTCGACGCCGGCGCGATCCGGCGCCGCGGCGGTGAGCACGCGAATGTTTTTCTTGCGCGTCAGCACCGAGAGGGCACCGTCGGCGAACCCGGGGGCGATGATGACCTCGGTGAAGATCTCGGCAACCTGCTCGGCCATCTCCACCGTGATCTCGCGGTTGGCGGCGATCACCCCGCCGTAGGCGCTTACCGGGTCGCATGCGTGGGCCTTGCGATGCGCTTGCGCGATGTCGGCGCCCACGGCGATGCCACAGGGGTTGGCGTGCTTGATGATCGCCACGGCTGGAGCATCGAAGTCGTGCGCGCTACGCCATGCGGCGTCGGCGTCGGTGTAGTTGTTGTAACTCATCTCCTTGCCGTGCAACTGCTCCGCAGACGCCAGGCCGCCACCGGCTCCGGCGACGTAGAGCGCCGCAGCCTGATGCGGGTTCTCGCCGTAGCGCAACACGGCCGACCGATTCCAGGTCGCGCCGACCCAGTCGGGGAAGGTCGACGAATCGGCGGGCGGTGCCACCACACTCGACATCCAGGACGCGACCGCGACATCGTAGTCCGCAGTGTGGCGAAATGCCTGTGCCGCCAACTGACGACGCTGGGCGAGATCGAACCCGCCGGCACTGACGGCGTCGCGGACCCGGCCGTAATCCGCGGGGTCGACGACAACGGCCACCGACGGGTGATTCTTCGCGGCCCCGCGCACCATCGACGGGCCGCCGATGTCGATCTGCTCGACGCACTCGTCCGGCGTGGCACCCGAGGCGACCGTCTCGGTAAACGGATAGAGATTGACGACGACGAGATCGAATGCCGCGACACCGAGTTCGGCCAGCTGCTCGACGTGGGTGTTCTTGCGGGTGTCGGCCAGGATTCCCGCGTGCACCTTGGGGTGCAGCGTCTTCACGCGTCCGTCGAGACACTCCGGAAAACCGGTCAGCGCCGACACCTCGGTCACCGGCACACCCGCGTCGGCGATCTTCTTGGCCGTCGAACCGGTGGACACGATTTCGACGTCGGCCGCATGCAGGACGGTGGCGAGTTCGTCGAGGCCACTCTTGTCGTAAACGCTGACCAGCGCGCGACGGATAGGCCGGCGGGTGTCGTCGGCGGGGCTCTGTGTGTTCACGGGATGTCGGCCTTTCGTCCGTCGATCACTACACCTTTGGTGACGAGCTTCGTCACCACGTCGGCGAGCAACTCACGCTCTACCGATTTGATCCGTTCATGCAGGGTGGCCTCGGTGTCGTCGGAACGGACGGCGACCGGCTGCTGCGCCAGGATGGGGCCGGTATCGACACCTGCATCCACCAAATGCACCGTGGTACCGGTGACCTTCACGCCGTGCGCCAATGCGTCGGCCACACCGTGGGCGCCGGGAAACGAGGGCAGCAGTGCGGGATGCGAATTCACGATCCGTCCGCCGAAGCGGGACAGGAAGGTGCTCCCGAGGATCTTCATGAAGCCCGCGGTGACCACCCAAGCCGGCGCGTGGTCGGCCACCTGATCGGTCAGCGCCGAGTCCCAGGCGCCACGATCGGGATGATCGCCGACCCGGCAGTCGATCACCGGGATGCCGTGCCGGCGCGCGATGTCAGCGGCGGGACACTGTCGGTCCACCACGACGGCCACGATCCGGAAGGGTGCCGGCTCGTCGGCGCGGGCGATCAACGCGGCGAGCAACGATCCGGTGCCCGAAGCCATCACGACGATCGGCACACGAGCCTCAGAGGGTACGCGAACTGCGGACTCCGATGGCCCTGCAGCTGCGTTCACACAAGGGAGCCTAGTGGTCGACGCCGATCCGCTGGTCGCCGGGGTTCGCCGCGCGAACGAACTCAGCGAGAGTCGGCCGAGTACTCGTCGGCGAAGTGGGCGTCGGACTCGGAGTCGGCAACCCGATCGCCGCCGACCATGTCATCAGCGGCGTGGTCATCGTCGAAGTACTCATCATCGTCGGCGCCGGAGATCTCATCGGTTCCGACATCGGCGACCTCGAGATCATCGAACCCGAAGTCATCGGAAAAGTACCCGTCGGTGAGGTACTCGTCGGTGAGGTACTCATCATCCGTCAGGTATTCGTCGTCGTAGCCGCCGTCCGGGTCGACGTCGAACTCGTCCATCCCGCCCAACGCGGCCGATCGGCGGGCCTGCCGCGTCGCCGGCAACGCCGCATGGATCACGCCGACCACGAGTCCGACCACCACGAACCAGCCCAGAGTGAACACGCCGGCGGTCGGCACCGTGACCCCGGCCATGCCGAACTCACCGAGTTCACCGCCGGCGAGAGTGCACATGACGACCATCGCGGTTGCCGCCACCGCTCCGGCCAGCGCCACCGAACGCAGATTGGCCATCGGATCGAGGTCGCGACAGCGCAACCCCACCACCACGGCGATCGATGCCGGGACCACGAATCCGAGGACACCCAGGGTGCCGACACCTGCCTCGGGCAATGCCCCGAGCAGTGGCAGTGGTGGGACGGGACCGCCCTGCACATCGACGAGGTCGATGGATGCCGTACCCAAGTGCACATCGGCGCCGACCAACACTGCCGCGGCGCCGACGATCACGTTGGGCAGATACAGCAGCGACAACACGGCCAGTCCAAGGTATCCGTCGAAATCGTTGCCGCCGGCGATGAGGTCGCCCACGGTCTGCCACCGCATCACGAGTCGGACCACCACCACCGCTGCTGCCGCGGTGAGCAGCGCGCACACCCCGGCCGCGCCGTACCGTATCCCCCGCCGCACCGAGGGCGGAACGGCGAGGCGTTCGTAGATGTCGGTGCGATATCGCCAGCCGATGCCGGCCAGCGCAGCACCCCCATGGATGCCGAGGGTGGCGCCGAAGGCGACGAGCGCCGGTGGACTCTGTACCGGCAGCACCGACGTCCCGTCCATGACCACCGCCAACGACAACGCGGTCACGAGCAGCGGTCCACCGATGGCCGAGAACACGATGGCGATCAGTTCGCTCGGTGGACGATGTGGACCGGAGGCCGAACCGGCCATCCGCACGGTGCCCGCGGCGACCAGGAGCGTCGGCAACAAGGGCAGTACGCCGATCGTGACCCCGCTGATGGTCACCGGCACCTGGTGAATCGCCAGCCACATGCTGCCGACGGCGGGACCCAGACCTTCCAGTCCGCTACCTGCGAAGAGCAGCACGGTGAGGGTGACCACCGCGATGGTCAGCATGGTGACCACCGGTACCGCGAACGCCACCACGACGAGCTGACGTGCGGAGCCTTCGCTCACCGCACGCTGCGCACGGTTGTGTTGTCGCATCTGTCGAAGACGCGACGCAAGGCTGTCGGCAGTCGGTGAGGGCATCGGCTACGAGCGTGACACGGCACCGGCCGTGCGCCGAGCTGACGCGCCGCAAGGACCTCAGAAAGCGACAGACGCCTCAGCCGTCGCAGGTCTCGCCGACCCTGTTCGGGCTATCGAAACGACCCGATGCCCCACCGGTGAGGCCGGGGCATCGGGTCATATACGAGCTGACGCTGTCTGTCAGCGGCCGCCGTGCTGTTCGGGGCGGCTGATCTTGGTCGTCGCGTCCGACCCCTCGGCGGCCTGCGGGTAGCCGGCCGACGATCCACCAGCATCGGCGGCTCCTGCGGTGGGTTGGTAAGGGTTGGTCTCCGACGAGGTCCCGGACCCGGGGGTGGGCGTCGACGGGCTCTGCGTGTAGGCCGACGGATCGTAGGTCGGCTGGGCCACTGAGCTCGCGGTGGCCGACGTGCCATACGCAGTGGCCTGGGCATCACCGAAGGCTGTCGTCTGCGGCGCCGGCGTCGGCGTGGCGCCCGTGGGCTGCGCCGCCACCCCGGCGGCGTCCGCGGTGACGTCGTCCGACGCCACCTTCAGGGTCCCGACGACGACGAGCAGCCAGAACAACGCGAGTCCCGCGGTGATGATGCTCAGTGTCAGCTGGGCGTAGTCGACACCCGAGTTGGTGATGATGCCGGCGCCCTGAGAGGACGTGTAGATGACGTCGTAGATCTGCGTGATTGCCGTCGCCACGGCCGCGGCGGCCACCACTGGGGCCACGACCTTGGCCTGGATCTTCGGCAGCAGTGTCAGCAGCGCCAGCATCGCGATGAACACCAGGTAAGGCAGGTAGGAACCGCGGTTCCAGAAACTGACCAACGCGTCGACGGCGGCGACCGCACCGATGGCGATGGCCAGCAGCTGGCCGATGTTGCCCGGCAGGCCCTGTCCGGCCGGCTTCGGCGCGGTGTATCCGTGCTGGCCGTAACCCTGGGGATAGTGCTGGCCGTAGCCCTGCTGGGGATACTGCTGGGTCTGGCCCGCGTACTGCTGGCCGTATCCGGCTTGTCCTTGACCGTAGCCGGGCTGGCCATATCCCTGCCCGTAGCTCTGCCGGCCCGCCCCGGGCTGGCCGTACCCCTGCTGGCCGTACCCCTGCTGAACGGAACCCGGCTGCGACTGACCAGCTTGCTGACCATATCCGGGAGCGCCGCTCGGCTGACCTTCGGCCGCTCCCTGGCCGTAGTAGCCCGGATATCCCTGCTGCCCGTATCCCGGCTGCTGGCCGTGCTGGCCGTACCCGCCGCCTTGCTGGTAGGTCATCGCATCTCCTGCTCGGTCGTCTTCGCCCCCGCGGTGAGCGCGTGTCGCGCCCCACGGTAGTACATGCCCGGGTCGCGGCCTGGTGGCGTGCGCACCCGCTCACCACCGATGAGTTCGACCCTGTTCGGCATACCAGTCGATGAGGCCGTAGTCGTCCACCGACTTCGGATCGATGGCGACCTCGGCGCGGCCGGCGAGGATGCCGGTGACCGGAACCTCGAGCTTCTTGCCGGTGCGCGTGTGTGGGATACCCGGCGCCTCGATCACCTCGTCGGGGACGTGGCGGGGCGACAACCGCGATCGCACCTCGGATGCGATGCGTCCGCGCAGCGCGTCGTCGAGGGTCGCGCCCGGCACCAGGGTGACGAACAACGGCATCCAATATTTTCCGTCCGGCCCGTCGACCCCGAGTACAAAGGCCTCCGCGATCTCCTCGATGCCCTCGACCACCTCGTAGATGTCGGCCGACCCCATCCGGATGCCGTGGCGGTTCAGGGTGGCGTCGCTGCGACCGTGGATGACCAGCGAGCCGCGGTCGGTGACGGTGACCCAATCGCCGTGACGCCACACCGGACGGTCGGCGGGAGAGTCCCACTCGTGCTCGAAATACGCGCGGCGATACCGCGCCCCGTCCGGATCGTCCCAGAACCGGACCGGCATGGACGGCATCGGTGCGGTGACCACCATCTCCCCCACCTCCCCGACCAACGGCGTGCGGTCGGGAGCCCAACTCTGCAGTGCCACGCCGAGGTAGCGGACCGACAGTTCACCCGCGACCACCGGAACCCCGGTGGAGCCGCCGGCGAAAGCACTGACGACATCGGTGCCGCCGCTGATCGAGGAGATTGGCATGCCTGCCTTGACGTTCTCCTCCACCCAGGTGAACAGGTCGGCGGCCAAGGTCGATCCGGTGCTCCCCAAGATGCGCAACGGCGCGAGATCGTGCTCTTTGCCAGGAACCAAACCCGCCTTGCGGGAGGCCTGCAGCTGCCCCGGGCTGGTGCCGAAGTAGGTGACGCCTTCGGATTCGACGAGCTGCCACAGCCGGTCGGCATCGGGATACAGCGCCGAGCCGGAGTAACAGACGATGCGCGATCCGCACAGCAGTCCGGCGACCTGGAAGTTCCACATCATCCAGCTCAGCGCGGTCTGCCAGAAGAAGACATCGTGTTCGCCCAGATCACCGTGCAGTCCGGCCGCTTTGAGATGCTCGACGACGACCCCGCCGTGCCCGTGCACGATTCCCTTGGGCTTGCCGGTGGTACCGGAACTGAACAGCACCCACAACGGGTGGTCGAACGCCACGGGTTCCGGCTGGAGTCCGGAGCCGTCGGCAGGGCGCGCCGCGTCGAAAGGGATCTGTTCGACGCCGCCTCGCGATGCACTCGTCGAGTCACCGACCACGATGTGCGCCACCAGGTCCGGCAGCAGCCGCGCCAAGGCGTCGCTGTCGGCGACCTTGTCCACGTCCTTGCCGTTGTAGCGGTAGCCGGTCGCACTGACCAGCACCTTGGGTCGCAATTGGGCCAGCCGTCCGGCCGCCCCCTCCGGTGCGTAGTCCTGGCCACATCCCGACCAGATGGCACCCACGTATGCCGCACCGAGGAAGGCGACGACCGCCTCCGGGATATCCGGCAGGTATGCCGCGACCACGTCACCGCGTCCCACACCGAGATCGGTCAGAGTCCGCGCGAACCCGGCGGTGGCATCTGCCAATTCGGACCAGGTGAGCTCGCTGCGTCGCCCATTCTCATCCAGTCCGACGACTGCCGCACCGGGCAGTCCGCGATGCCGCAGCACAGCTGATACATAGTTCAGCTTCACATGCGGAAACCATTGCGAACCAGGCATTGCTGCGTCCGCGAGGACGTCGTCGTCGGTTGCCACCGACGGCGAATCGCCGGCGATGGCCCCGAGATCGTAGAAGTCCCACACCGCCCGCCAGAACGCGGCCGGTTCGTCGACCGACCACTGCCACAACGATGCATAGCCTTCGATCGCCCGATCGGTACGTGAAGTGATGAATCGGGTGAATGCGTCGATCTGGGTCTGGCCGGGCCGCGAGTCCACCGCGGTCACCGACGTCGCTCCGCTACCGATCCGATGCCCAAGATCTCGACGGCTTCCGCACGCATCTCGACCTTGCGCACCTTGCCCGTGACCGTCATCGGGAACTCCTTGACCACATGGACATAGCGCGGGATCTTGTGCCGCGCGATCTTGCCGTCGGCGAACGCACGCAGATCGTCGGCGGTGAAATCTGTTGCCTCGTCACGGAGCCGCACCCACGCCATCAGTTCTTCGCCGTACTTGTCGTCGGGCACACCGATCACCTGGGCATCGAGGATGTCCGGGTGGGTGTAGAGGAATTCCTCGATCTCGCGCGGGTAGATGTTCTCGCCGCCGCGGATCACCATGTCCTTGATCCGTCCGGTGATGCGCACGTAGCCGTTGTCGTCCATCACCGCCAGGTCGCCGGTGTGCATCCACCCCTCCTCATCGAGGGCTTCTGCTGTCTTCTCGGGCTCGTTCCAGTATCCCGTCATCACCGAGTAACCTTTGGTGCAGAACTCGCCGGTCTCACCCCGCTCCACCGTGTCGCCGGTCACCGGGTCGATCACCTTGATCTCCAGGTGCGGTCCCACCCGACCGACGGTACCGACCCGCAGTTCCAGCGGGTCGTCCACACGGGTCTGGGTGGATACCGGCGACGTCTCGGTCATGCCGTAGCAGATCGACACCTCACGCATGTGCATCCGCTCGACGACCTGACGCATCGTGTGCTCGGGACATGGCGATCCGGCCATGATGCCCGTCCGCAGGCTTGACAGATCGAATCGGTGGTCATCGCCGAGTTCGTCGAGCAGCGCGAGCTCGGCGATGAACATCGTGGGCACCCCGTACAGACTGGTGCACCGATACTGCGACACCGCCGCCAGGGTGGCCTGCGGGTCGAAGGCAGGCGCCGGGATCACCATGGCCGCACCATGACTGGTGGCCGCCAGGTTGCCCATCACCATGCCGAAGCAGTGGTAGAAGGGCACCGGGAGGCAGATGCGGTCGGCGTCGGTGTAGTCGAGCAGTTCACCGACCAGATAGCCGTTGTTGCCGATGTTGCGGTGCGTGAGCGTCGCCCCTTTGGGGAAACCCGTTGTACCCGAGGTGTATTGAATGTTGATGGGATCGTCGGGGCCGAGAGACCCGGCGATGTCGGAGAGCCGACCCATCTCGGCGGCAGTGGGTTCGGCGAGGAGTTCGGCCCACTGTGGCGACTCGAAGAGCACCACCTCGCGCACGTCCGGACACCGTGGGCGGGCCTCGGCGAGCATCGACGCGTACGCGGAATCCTTGAACCGCTCTGCGGCGAAGACCACTGAGGTACCCGACTGGGTCAACGCGTACTCGATTTCGTTCTGCCGATAGGCCGGGTTCAGGTTGACCAGGACGGCGCCGATCTCTGCCGCCGCGTACTGGGTCAGCACCCATTCGGCCCGATTGGGTGACCACAGTCCCACCCGGTCGCCGGGATTCACCCCGAGCCGCAGCATCCCTGCGGCGAGGGCATGCACATCGCGGTGGAACTGCGTGTATGTCCACTGCCGTGACGTCGCGGCGTCGACGAGTGCCAGGTTGTCGCCGTACGACTCGACCGTGCGGGCCAGGGTTGCGCCGATTGTCTCCGTGAGCAGGTCGGGGACGCTCTCCCCGTGAGAGTAGGCCGGTTGCGCCATGATGTGCTCCGATTCAGGGTTGTCGCCGCCCGTCAGGCGGAATGTTCCGGGAGGTCGCCAGAAGCTCCGGCCCGGGTCAGCACGGCCTCGGCCTGGCGCAGCACCGGGCCGTCGATCATCTGACCGTCGAGGGTGAACACGCCACCGGCGTGCTCGGTCGAGCCGTCCACCACACGTCGTGCCCAGAGGACCTCGTCGTCGGAGGGCCGGTAGCCCGCGCGGATGTGCTCGACCTGCGACGGATGTATGCATGCCGTTGCCGTGTAGCCGAGGGCGACGGCATCGCGGACCTCCGCGACGAGACCGGACACGTCGTCGATGTCGAGGTGGACGGAGTCGACCGCGAACTTCTGGTGCGCAGCCGCCGCGATGCGCACGGTGGACCGGACCCAGCGCGCGACGTCGCGGTACTGGCCGGCTCGCTCCTCCCCCGGCCCGAACCGACTCGATTTGCCACCGAGCCCGGCCACCAGATCCTCGGCACCCCACATCAGTCCGATGCAATTGACCGCCGCAGCGATCTCATTGACCCTTGTCGCGCCCAGCGGCGTCTCGATGAGCGCCACCGTCTGCAGGGCGGTGTCGATGATGGAGTCGACGTCCTCGGCTTTTGCCTGCATCACCACGCGGTAGTTGGTGTCCAACACCGCAGTCAGATCGCGGCGATAGTCGCCGGTCCCGGCCGGGTTGATCCGAACGATCGTGCGGTCGGGGTCGATCGGGTTGGCCACCAGGGCTTCGCGGGCGGCGACACGACGTTCCGGCGCGACCGCGTCCTCCAGGTCGAGGATCACCACGTCAGCGCGGTCGAGGGCTTTCTGATATCGCTCCGGACGGTCGGCCGGGCAGAAGAGCATTGCCGGTCCGGGTGGTGTCCAGGCGTTCGCGAATTGCATCATCACTCCGTTGGCTGTCGTCGCACCAGCGTGGCCCTTGCGGCGCGCGCAACGACCTCGCCGTGCTGATTGCGTCCGATGTGGGTCAAGTTCACCACGCCCTCACCCGGCCTTGACCTGGATTCCCGTTTACCGGTGCATTCGGTCTCGGCGTACAGTGTGTCGCCGGCGAACAACGGGGCCGGGAAGGCGACCTCACTGAACCCGAGATTGGCCACCAGGGTCCCCTGCGTCAGTTGCGACACCGACAGCCCGACGATGGTCGAGAGCGTGAACATCGAGTTGATCAACCGCTGCCCACCGAAGCCCGGTTGCTCCGCCGACCATGCAGCATCGAGATGCAGGGCCTGGGTGTTCATCGTCAGCGTGGTGAACAGCACGTTGTCGGCTTCGGTCACCGTGCGTCCGGGACGGTGTTCGTAGACGGTACCCTCGGCGAACTCCTCGAACCACAGGCCGCGCTGGATCACGCGGACGCGTTCGGCCGCATCCTGCTCGGTCATGCGAATCCCAACTGCCGCGCGATGAGCATGAGCTGCACCTCGGTGGTGCCCTCCCCGATCTCGAGGATCTTGGAGTCGCGGTAGTGCCGGGCGACGGGGTACTCGTTCATGAAGCCGTAGCCGCCGTGGATCTGCGTCGCCATCCGAGCGTTGTCCATCGCGGCCTCACTGGAGATCATCTTGGCGATGGCCGCCTCCTTCTTGAACGGCTTGCCCGCCAGCATCTTCGCGGCGGCATCGTAGTAGGCGGTGCGGGCCACGTGGGCGCGCGCCTCCATCCGGGCGATGGCGAACGACACCGACTGGTAGTTGCCGATCGGTTTACCGAAGGACTGTCTTTCCTTGGCGTACTTGACGCTTTCGTCGACGCAGCCCTGCGCTGCACCGGTGGCCAGCGCGGCGATCGCGATTCGCCCCTCGTCGAGGATGGACAAGAAGTTGGCGTATCCACGGCCACGTTCGCCGAGCAGGTTCTCGGCCGGAACCCGCGCATCGGCGAAGGTCAGCGGATGGGTGTCGGAGGCATTCCACCCGACTTTGTTGTAGGCGGGTTCGGCGGTGAAGCCCGGGGTGTCCGACGGCACGACGATCGTCGAGATCTCCTTGTGCCCGTTGTCTCTTGTCCCGGTCACCGCGGTGACGGTCACCAGAGAGGTGATGTCGGTACCGGAGTTGGTGATGAACTGTTTGGCACCGTTGATGATCCAGCTGTCGCCGTCGCGCCGTGCGGTGGTCGCGGTGGCACCGGCATCTGACCCGGCACCGGGTTCGGTGAGGCCGAACCCGGCCAGCGCGGCGCCGGAGGTCAGGTCCGGCAGCCACTTCTGCTTCTGCTCTTCGGTGCCGAACTTGTAGATCGGCATGGCGCCGAGGCCGACCCCGGCTTCGAGGGTGATCGCCACCGACTGGTCGACCTTGCCGAGTTCCTCGAGCGCAAGCGCAAGCGCGAAGTAATCGCCGCCCATGCCGCCATACTCCTCGGGAAACGGCAGACCGAACAGTCCCATCTTGCCCATCTGGGACACGACCTCATACGGGAAGCTGTGTTCTTCATCGTGTTTCGCCGCCACCGGCGCCACCACCGACTGCGCGAAGTCGCGCACCGTGTGGATCAGGTCGATGTGGTCCTGGTTGAGTTCCATCAGTTCTCCTTCTGTACGTCTGCGAGCGTCTGGCCGGCAGCGACCTTGTCGCCGACGCGGACCGAGACGGCCACCACACCGTCGATCGGGGCGGTCAAGGTGTGTTCCATCTTCATCGCCTCCACGACGACGACCGGATTTCCGGTTGCGACGACGTCGCCCGCCGTCGCCGGTACCGCGACCACGGTGCCGGGCATCGGACTCAGGATCTCCCCGGCATTGTCGTCGGCCGCCTCGTCGAGCAACGCACGTGCGGGTTCGAGCTGCCAGGTGCCGTGCGGGCCCGACACCCACCACGTGCCGGCGATCTGCACCTTCGACCAGGACTGGCTGACCCCGTCGACGATGAGCCGCCGAGTGCCATCACCGTCGGTGCCGCCGCGGCGAATGCGGCGATACTCGATATCGGCGCGCCACGGGCCGCGGTCGGCATCCTCGTAGGTGACCTCGGCCCGACCGGACACACCGTCCTCGGTCGCCGTGCTCACCGCGATGGCAACGGTGAAATGCTGCGCACCCCAGGTCAGTCGGGTGGTCACCGGTGCCACGTCGCCGAGTCGCCAGCCCACCGCCGACTGCCATACGTCTGCGCGGTCGCGGGGTCCGATGCGGGCGACGGCCGCCAGCACGAGCGCCTCTGGTTCGGGCTCGGCCACCGCGTAGTCGACGACGAGCCGGTCGAGCAGTTCGGTGTCGAGGTCGGCGTTGCGGACCTCGGGTCGGGCGAGGACGAACCGACAGAAGTCGACATTGGTGACCACACCCAGCACCCGGGTGTGTGCAAGCGCCTGATCCAGCCTTTCCAGGGCCTCTTCCCGGTCGCCGCCATGGGCGATGACCTTGGCCAACATCGGGTCATAATCACTGCCGACAATCAGCCCTTCAGCCATCGCCGAATCGACGCGGATACCGCCGCCGGGTGCGGTATCGGGCTGGACCAGGCGGGCGATCGTGCCGCCGGTGGGTAGGAAGCCGTTGGCAGCGTCCTCGGCGTACACGCGTGCCTCGACTGCGTGACCGGTCAGGGTGATGTCGTCCTGGGCCAGGCCCAGCACCTCACCGCGCGCGACGCGAATCTGCTGTTCGACGAGGTCGACGCCGGTGACGAGTTCGGTGACGGGGTGCTCGACCTGCAGGCGGGTGTTCATCTCCATGAAGAAGAACTGGTCGGGGTGGTGGGCGGAGACGATGAACTCGACGGTGCCGGCACCGGAGTAGCCGACGCTGCGGGCGGCGTCGCAGGCCGCCTCACCGATCCGCGCGCGGGTCTGCGCATCGAGCAGCGCCGAGGGCGCCTCCTCGATCACCTTCTGATGGCGGCGCTGCAAAGAGCATTCGCGTTCGCCGAGGTGGATGACGTTGCCGTGGTCGTCGGCAAGGATCTGTACCTCGATGTGACGGGGCGTATCCACGAAGTGTTCGAGGAACAGGCTGTCGTCGCCGAACGCGGAGCCCGCTTCGCGACGCGCGCGTTGCAGCGCCGCGGGCAGGTCTGCGGCGTTCTCGACCCGATGCATGCCTTTACCGCCGCCGCCGGCACTCGGCTTGATCAGCACCGGGAATCCGATGTCGGGTGCGGCGGTGATCAGGTCGTCATCGGACAGGCCGGGTCGCGACAGTCCCGGCACCACCGGGACATCGCGCTCGGTGACCGCGGCGCGCGCGGTGATCTTGTCGCCCATCGTCGCGATCGCCTCGGCCGGAGGTCCGATGAAAATGATCCCGGCGTCGTCGAGGACGGCCGCGAATTTCTGGTTCTCCGAAAGGAATCCGTACCCGGGATGCACCGCGTCGGCACCGGTGTCGAGCGCGGCACGCACCACCGCGTCGATGTCGAGGTAGCTCTGTGTGGCGGCGGCGGGGCCCACCCGCACGGCGACGTCGGCCTCTCGGACATGGCGGGCGTCGGCATCGGCGTCGGAGTAGATGGCGATGCTGCGGATACCCATGCGCCGCAGGGTGTCGATGACACGGCAGGCGATCTCGCCACGGTTGGCGATCAGCACACTGCGGATGGGGCGGGCGATGGTGGGGCTGGTCTGGTTCATGGTCATCACATCCGGAAGACGCCGTAGCGGGGTTCGGTCAGCGGTGCGTATCTGCATGTCTCCAAGGCGAGTCCGAGGAGTGTGCGGGTCTGCGCGGGATCGATGATGCCGTCATCCCACAGCCGCGCGGTGGAGTAGTAGGCATCGGACTGGTGCTCGAACTGCTCTCGGATCGGCGCCTTGAAGGCTTCCTCGTCGTCGGCCGGCCAGTCGTCACCGGAACGTTCGATCTGGTTGCGACGCACCGTGGCCAGGGTGTCGGCGGCCTGCGGTCCGCCCATCACCGAGATCCGGGCGTTGGGCCACATCCAGAGGTAGCGCGGCGAATAGGCGCGCCCACACATCGAGTAGTTGCCGGCGCCGAACGATCCACCCACCATGACCGTCAGTTTGGGTACGCGTGCGCATGCAACGGCGTTGACCATCTTGGCGCCGTTCTTGGCGATGCCGCCTTCTTCGTAGGCGCGGCCGACCATGAAGCCGGTGATGTTCTGCAGGAATATCAGCGGGATGCGTCGCTGGTCGCACAGTTCGATGAAATGCGCACCCTTGAGCGCGGATTCGCTGAACAACACGCCGTTGTTGCCGATGAAGCCCACCGGATGGCCGTGTACGTGTGCGAAGGCGGTGACCAAAGTGGTGCCGTAGTTGGCCTTGAACTCGGTGTATTCTCCACCGTCGCTGATGATCTCGATGACCTCGCGGACATCGTACGGGGTGCGCGAATCGGTGGGTACCACGTCGTATAGGTCAGTCTGCGGCCGCAACGGTTCCCGGACGGGAACCGTCTCCCACTGATGTTGCTCGCGCGGCCCCAGCGTGGCGACGATCTCACGCACCTTGGCCAGTGCCTGTTCGTCGTTGTCGACGAGGTGGTCGGTGACGCCGGAGACCGACGAGTGCATGGCACCGCCGCCGAGCTCCTCGGCGGTGACGTCCTCACCGGTCGCGGCCTTCACCAGCGGCGGACCGGCCAGGAAGATGGTGCCCTGATTCCGCACGATCACGGTCTCGTCGCTCATCGCGGGCACGTAGGCGCCACCGGCGGTCGACGAGCCGAGCACGGCGGCGATCTGCGGGATGCCCGCGGCACTCATCGTGGCCTGGTTGTAGAAGATGCGGCCGAAGTGTTCGCGGTCGGGGAACACCTCGTCCTGCTGTAGCAACATTGCTCCGCCGGAGTCGACGAGGTAGATGCAGGGCAGCCGGTTCGCGGCCGCGATCTCCTGGGCGCGCAGATGCTTCTTGACCGTCATCGGGTAGTAGGTGCCGCCGGAGACGGTCGCGTCGTTGGCCACGATCATGCATTCGCGGCCGGCCACCCGCCCGACACCCGCAACGACACCGGCCGACGGCACCCGGCCGTCATACATGTCGTGGGCGGCCAGCGGCGCCACCTCGAGGAAGGGAGAACCGACGTCGAGGAGTCGATCCACACGGTCGCGGGGTAGCAGTTTTCCGCGGGAGATGTGACGCTCCCGGGCCTTGTCGCCGCCGCCGCGACGCGCCATCGCGAGGTGGTCGCGCAGCGTCTCGACATTCGCCAGGTGCGCAGCCCGTGGGCCGGGCGCGTTGCCCTCGACTCCGGGAGCCTCGGCGTTGAACGTGCTGGTCACCATCGACCTTTCAGTTAGCCGTCATTAACTGAATGCATCGTACGACACAACAGGTCGCCTTGTCACGCACTGATCGAGCCGCCATCACATTGTCGCAGCCAACGTGACGTGGCTCACGACTATTGCGTACTGTGAAGGCAGGCCCACCACCCCTCGGGCCGCGACAACCGATGCCCGCAGCGCCCACACCCACGGCGTCTGCGGACCGATATATGAAGAGAAGGCCAGGTAATCCCATGACCCTCGCAGATGATCGCGCGCACCGCCTCGGTGCGCCCACCGACGAGACCGCGACGTTCTCCCGGACCTCGTCCTCGGCTGCCTCGTTCTCCCTCGACGACCGCTACACGCGCGAAACCGGGACCATCTATCTGACCGGCATCCAGGCCCTGGTCCGTATGGTCCGTGACCGCGCCCGCATCGACCGCCGCCAGAATCTGCGCACGGCCTCCTTCATCTCCGGCTACGAGGGCTCCCCACTGGCCGGCTACGACCTCGAGATCGCCCGCCGAGCTGCCTACCTCGAACCGTTCGACATCGTCCACCGGCCCGGGCTCAACGAGGAGATCGCCGCGACGTCGGTGATGGGGTCGCAGGTGGCCGGCCAGGTGGCAGACCTCTCGCCCGACGCCGACGGGACGGCACGCGACGGGGTCGTGGGCTACTGGTACGGCAAAGCGCCCGGCCTCGACCGCGCTACCGACGCGCTGCGGCACGCCAACATGATCGGCACCCACCCGTCCGGTGGAGCGGTGGCACTCGTCGGCGACGACCCCGGCGCCAAGAGCTCCACCATTCCGTGCGCGTCGGAGATGGCGCTGGCCGATCTGTACATGCCGATCCTCTATCCCGCCGACTCGCAGGACATCCTCGATTTCGGCGTGCACGCCGCGGTGATGAGCCGGGTCAGCGGACTGTGGACGTCGATGAAGATCTCCGCGCATGTCGCCGACGGAGCGTCGACAGCACTGGTCGACGCCAACCGGATCATGCCCGTGTACGGCGACCTCGGTCGCAGCCCGCACGTCCCGAGCGGACGATTGCTGGGCGCCAGCCTGATGGAGCTCGAGCAGAATCAGCTCACCACCCGCATTCCGCGAGCGCTGGAATACGCTCGGCTCAATGGCCTCAACCGCATCGTCACCTCCAGCCCGGACGACCGGATCGGCATCGTCGCGGCCGGCAAGACGTATCTGGACCTTCGGGAGTCGTTGCGGCTCATCGGTATCGACGATGATCAGCTCAATCGACTGGGCATCCGCATCCTCAAACTGGGCATGGTCTATCCGCTCGACCGCGACATTCTCGACCGGTTCATGTTCGACACTGCCACCGGCGACCTCGACGAGGTCATCGTGGTGGAGGAGAAACGCGACTTCATCGAGACGATGATGCGCGACATCCTGTTCCGTCATCCCCGCGCTCCCCGCATCGTCGGCAAGACCAATGAGGACGGTTCGACCTTGTTCTCGAGGTTCGGCGAACTCGATGTGGACGCGGTGTCACGCGGTCTGGCCACCCGGCTGGCGCGTCACCACCATGTCGATGCCGCGCAGGACTGGTTGGAACGGAAATCCAAGCGGCGCGGCCGGATCGAACTGCCGCTGGCCGTCCGCACGCCTTACTTCTGCTCCGGCTGCCCCCACAACAGCTCCACCAAGGTCTCCGACGACACGCTGGTGGGCGCCGGGATCGGCTGCCACGCCATGGTGCTGTTGATGGACGAGCGTCAAGTCGGCGACATCGCCGGCGTCACCCAGATGGGCGGCGAGGGCGCACAGTGGATCGGGATGGCGCCGTTCGTGACCGCGGATAATTTCGTACAGAACGTCGGTGACGGCACGTTCATGCACTCCGGCTCGCTGGCGCTACGCGCCGCGGTCGCCTCCGGCGAGAACATCACCTACAAGCTGCTCTACAACGGCACCGTCGCCATGACCGGCGGTCAAGACCCGGTGGGCGCGATGAGTCTGCCGCGGCTGACCTCGCTACTTCTCGACGAAGGTGTTAACCGCATCGTGGTCACCTCCGACGACGTGGCACGCACGAAAGCGCTCGGCCTGCCGAAGGACGTCACCATCCGGCATCGCGAGGACATGCTCGACGTGCAGACCGAGCTGGCATCCGTTCCCGGCGTGACGGTTCTGGTCCACGACCAGCACTGTGCGGCGGAGAAGCGTCGCAAGCGCAAGCGCGGCACCATGAGCACGCCGAACCGACGAGTGATGATCAACGAACGCATCTGCGAGGGATGCGGTGACTGCGGCGAGAAATCCAACTGCCTGTCCGTACACCCGGTGGACACCGAATTCGGCCGCAAGACGCACATCGACCAGAGCTCATGCAATCTCGACTTCTCTTGCCTGAAGGGCGATTGCCCGTCGTTCGTGACGGTGACGCCGGGAACCGAGCGGGAACGTCGCCGTGCCGACAACATCGCCGCGTCACTGATGCCCGCGCCGCGGGTGCCCGCGGTGCGCGAGTCGTTCGCGATCCGCGTGACCGGGATAGGCGGGACAGGGGTGGTGACCGTGTCCCAGGTGCTGGCCACGGCCGCGGTGCTCGACGGCAATGCTGCGCGCACCGTGGACATGACCGGCCTGGCGCAGAAGGGCGGTGCGGTGGTCAGTGATGTCAAGATCACCCCGCAGATCGTGGAGCAGGCAGGCAAGGTGGCTTCCGACGACTGCAACCTGTACCTGGCGTGCGACCCCTTGGTGGGCACCGATCCGGTTAACCTCAAGGTCGCCGATGTCGACAAGACGGTCGCCGTGGTGTCGACCACCAAGATCCCGACCGGTGCGATGGTCATCGACACCACAGTCGGTTTCCCCGCCGACGCCCAGGTCCATTCGGCCATCGACGACAAGGTGCGTCGCGCGGTGTACCTCGATCCCGGGGAACTGTCGACGGACCTGTTCGGCGACGAACAGTACGCGAACATGCTGATGGTGGGTGCGGCATATCAGGCAGGTGCGCTGTCGATCTCGGCCGAGTCGATCGAGCACGCCATCGAACTCAACGGCGTGGCCGTAGACGCCAACATCCAGGCATTCCGCCGCGGACGTCAGGTGGTGGACAACCCGGATGCGGTGGCGCACACACTCACCGGGCTGCACGGTGCCACCTCTGCCGAGATCGAGCCGAGTGAGTATGCGATGTCCGTCGTCGGTGAGTTGGGCTCGCTCGAGGCCGACCTGGCACGCACTATCGCCATCCGCTACGACGAGCTGATCGCTTATGCCGACGAGCGTTATGCACGTGAGTATTTCAAGTTCGTCTCCCGGGTCCAGCGCGCCGGTCACGGTCCCGCGTTCACCGGCGCGGTTGCTCGGAACCTGTACAAGTTGATGGCCTACAAGGATGAGTACGAGGTCGCGCGGCTGACCCAGGACCCGACGTTCGCGGCGCAGATCGCGGAGCAGTTCGGCGACGACGCGCAGGTGGCCGTCCGCCTGCATCCGCCGACGCTGCGCAGCATGGGGATGAGGGAGAAGTTGTCGCTCGGCGGCTGGGCAGACCGGCCGCTCTCGGCGCTGGCAAAGATGAAGCGTTTGCGGGGCACCAAGCTCGATCCGTTCGGCCACAATGAGGTCCGGCGGACCGAACGTGCTCTGATCGGCGAGTACCGCGAGACCGTCGAGGATCTGCTGGCCGGCTTGGCCGATGGCCGCGTCGGCGCGGATCGGGTGGGTTCAGCCGTGGAGCTGGCTGAGCTGCCCGACATGATCCGTGGCTACGAGGGCATCAAGATGGCCAACGTCGCGCGCTACCGCGCGGAGGTCACGGCCCGCCGACAGACCCTCGGCATCTGAGGCGTCACCCCGGCGATCTGTTTGCGCGAGCGCGCACCGGTCCCGCTCGCGCGCATGTCGAGACATGCGCGCGAGCCGATCGGGCGCGCGCAGGCGGATCGTCGCGGCGGCCCTCACTCCCAGCGGGTGCGGTTGCGTTCCAGGCCATCGAGCACCACCTCGAGGCCGAGGTCGAACTCGTCGGCGTAGGAATACCCCGGCGCCATGACATGCGCGGTGGTCATCTCGGTGAGATGCGGGAGGTCGGCCGGGTCGATTCCGGATTGGATCGATTCGGCGACCTCCCGCGTGTCGGCCGCATCAGTGGAGTCGAACGGCATGGTTGTCTCCTGCAAGACAAAGCCGTAGAGGTAGCTGTCCAGCAGGGAGAACGCGTGTGCCGCGCCGCCGATCGTGAAGCCGGCTCGACGCAACACCCCGATCACGGCGTCGTGATGCCGCAGTATTTGCTGCCCGGGACTGCGCCGAGAGTCCATCAACCCCAACGCCCACGGGTGGCGCACCAATGCGTCTCGCGCAGAAGCGGTTCGCACCCGCAATGCCTCGCGCCAGTCGGCCTGGGTCGGGATCTCGATCTCCGCGAACACGTGATCGACCATCACGTCAAGAATGCCGTCCTTGTTGCGGACGTGGTGGTAGAGCGACATCGCCTCGACTCCGAGTTGTTGGGCGATCTTGCGCATCGTCACCGCGCCGATCCCCCCCTCGTCGGCCATCTGCACCGCGGTAGAAACAACCGCTTCACGGGTCACCGGCTTTCGTGTGGTCACCAACTTTCCTCCTCCTCTGGACATCGGTCCACCTTACCGCGTAAGGTACCTTACATCGTAAGGATGATCGCCATCGAGAGGACCGCCCAATGACCATCGACGACACCCCCGACACTCGCCCGCTGCGGGTATGCATTGTCGGCGCATCCGGGAAGCTGGGGCGCTACATGATCCAGCACTGCCTGGATCGTGGCTACCAGGTGGTCGGCGTCTGCCGGCCGCAGAGCGTGCCGAAACTCGACGACGTCGCTGACCGCATCGAGATCATTCCCGGCCGCACCGACGATCGTGCGGTGATCGCCCGCGCTGTCGCCGGTTGCGATGGCGTTTTGACCGTGCTGGCCCCGTGGGGTGTGCACGACTACTCCTCGGGCACCGCCCGAGCGGTTCTCGAGTACGCAGAACCCGATGCGCGACTGATCTTTTCGTGCGGGTGGCACATCACTCGTGATGGCCTCGACCGATACTCGTGGCAGCTTCGCTACATTGTGCCGATCGTGAGCACGCTGGCGAGGTGGGCGCGCGTGGTCGACGTTGACGATCAGGTACGGGCGGCCCGACTGATCTTCGACTCCGACACCCGCTGGACCGTGGTGCGCGGCAGCGATCTCGAGGAAGGAGAGAGCCAGGGCCTGCCGGTGTGGCGCCGGCACGTCGGCGATCCGATACTCGCCGGCAACCTCACCCGGCGCATCGACTTCGCACTGTTCATGGTCGCCGCTCTCACGGACGATTCACTGATCCACGAGGCGCCCGCGATCAGCGGATGCGCGACGGCGGCGGTTGCACGCGCGGCCTCCATTCCGCTCAGCCCCGCGACGAGTCCGACCTCGCCGACATCCCGTGGTAGATCCTCGTGAGATGGACGCGGCTGCTGATGTCGAGCTTGCCGTAGATGTTCTTCACGTGCTGTCGCACCGTGTGCAGGCTGAGTACCAGTTCGTCGGCGATCTCGCGGTCGGTGAATCCGGCAGCCACCAGTCCGGCGACGTCGTACTCGCGCGCGGACAACACGTCGAGGCCTGTCGCATCCGGCCGATCGCGCGAGGATTCCAGTTGCAATTCGAAGAGCTGCGCGCCGGGCTCCCCGGGCACCGGGCGAGACGTGCACTCCAACACGTCCTTGACACCGTTGCGCAGCCGGATGAGATACGACCGATGGACGACCGAGGTCGCTCCGCCGACATCGCGGAGGAGACGATGCAAGATGTCGGGCCCTTCGTGGAGTTCCCGCAGCAACTCTGCCGCCCCACGGCTGATCGACGGGTCGATCGAGTTGGCCGCGAAGTACACCACGGCCGCCGAACTCGTCTCCAGCGCAAGCTGATAGACGTCCACTTGGTGCTGCAGCCGCTGGCGGGTGCGCAACGTGGTCACCGCTGAGCTGACCACCTGGGCGATGGCCGACGCCATACGGATGTCGTCGGACTCGACCTCGGTCGCCACCGAGTCCGACGCGAAGTCCACCGTGCCGATGATCGAGCCGCGGTGCATGATCGGCGCCTTGAGCACGTGCACCATGTTCTCGAGGCAGTCCACACGCCGGTAGACCTCGGACCGACGCCACTGCGCGAGCGTCTGGCCGGCGAGGTTGTACACCGGACCCGCACTGTCCAACAACGATCGCAGCTCGCCGTCGATCTGCCGTCCACACCGCTCGTATGTGGTCATGAACCGGTCGCTGACGTTGCGGGATGCGTACCAGTCGGGGGTGGGTCCGGCGTCACCGAACAAGTAGACCGCGCTCATCGGCAGGTCCATCACCGAGCCGATCTGACCGAAGTACGCCTCGCCGAGTTCGGTCAGATCGGCGATCTCTGTGAGCGACGCACTCAGACTCATCAGTGCCGTCATCCGCGTTCCCAGGTCCGGTGAGTACCGGTCGATGACACCGCCACCCGCCGGACCGACAGGACCACCTGAAGGTGAACTCATTCGCGAAGAACTCCGTACTCGACAACGGCCATCAGACCGCGATTTCCGGGGAACGCAGCACACCGAGGACTCGGGCCGCCGCCAACGTGGACGGGGCCCGCGCCGCGCCAGGCATCATTGCGTGGCACTTGAGCGCACGGGTTCCCCGACCGTGTCCCCAATTTTAGGCTGCCGGCACGCTCCTCGCCCGCCACGAGCGCAGCGTCACACGACGGGCGGACAGCCGCATCACACCGACGCAGATCGCAGGTGTGCGAGCACGGCGTCGACGAACGCATCCGGCCGCTCGAACGGCGGCCAGTGTCCGCACCGGCCGAGCAGTCGGATGTCCGCGTGCGGAATGTACGAACCGATCGCGAGAGCCTGTTCGTAGGGCACCATGCGATCGTTTCGGCCGTGGACGACAGTCACCGGCAGTCTCAGTCCGCTCAATGCCACCATGTTGCTGTGCGGCACGCTCACCGAGGCGCGATCGGCGACGCCGTGCTCGGCACGCAGCCGCCGCATGTCGCTCATCTCGCGCACGATCTCGTCGGTGACGAGACTCTCGTCGAACCACAGTGCCCTGAGCATCCGGCGCAACCGGTCGGTGTCGTCTGGTTCCTCGTCGAGTTCGGCGGCCAGACGCCACACCTCGGACGGGAACGGTGCGAGCAGGTAGGGATCCCCACCGGTGGATGCATGACACGCACCGACCACCAGCGACTCGACGCGCTCCGGATGTGCCAGCGCCACGTCGATGGCGGTCGTCGCGCCCATGGACGACCCGATCAATGGTGCACGCTCGATACCCAGATGATCCAACACGGCCAGTACTGCCCGCGCGGCCACATCGTGGACAGGCTCCCGGTACTGCACCGGGCCGGTCAGCCCGTAGTTGGGCAGTTCCACCACCACACACCGAAACCGCTCGGCCAGTGCGTCACACACAACCCGGTAGGCCAGGGATGCGGTGGCGCCGGGCCGCGGCCCCCACACCCCGATCATCACCAGCACCGGACCGGTCCCCCGGTCGTGGTAGCCGACGGTCATCTCATCGGTCGACACGGTGGCGAAGGAGGTCGGATCGACCAGTCCGACGGGCAGGTCGGAGGTCACGGCGCTCATGCGGCGACCTTCTTCGCCAGCGCCCGCAGGTCTGATCCCGTATCGGCGAGTTCTGTCTCGGTGACCTCCACACCTCGGTCCATCAGCACCATCGCCGCGCGGACGTCACGAGGCACGTTGATGCCGACGGCCCCCACCACCCGGTGGTCGCGCACATAGAGCCAGCTCACCGAGTCGCCGCCGTGTTCTCGCGCGACTATCGACGCGGTCTCGTCGATATGACCCGCCATCTGCACATTGAGGCCCAGATGATCCGACCAGTACCACGGGACCTGCCGGTAGGCGGCAGTGTCGCCCATCATGGACCGCGCCACGAATTGTCCCTGGTTCTGCGCGTTGAGCCACATGCCGTAGCGCACCCGACCACCGACGAACGGGTCGACGAAGTTGGCGACGTCGCCCGCCGCGAAGACTCCCGGGGTGTCGGTCTCGAGTCGGGCGTCGACGGCGAGTCCATGCTGTGTGTCGAAGACCGTCGGATCGAGGAAGTCGAGTGCCGGACGCTGGCCGACCGCAGTCAGGACTACGTCGGCGGGTAGCGTTCGGCCGTCGTCGAGCACGACGCCGCGCACACGGTCGACGCCCTCGAACCCCACCACCGACACCCCGGCGATCAGGTCGAAGTCGGCATCACTGTAGTGCGAGCGGAGGTGGGCGGCCGCATGCCCGCCGACCGCCCCGGTCAGCGGGTGCCGCGACCGGCACAGCCACACCACCTCGTTGCCGAGTGCGGCCGCCGCGGCGGCCGCCTCCACCGCCAGCAGCCCACCGCCGACCACCGCCACCGTCGACCGGCCGCGACGGAGACGGTCACCCACCACCTCGCAATCGTCGGCGGTCCGCAGCGTGTGGATTCCCGCCAACTCGGCGCCCGGCACATCGACCGTGCGGCACACGCCGCCGGTGGCGATCAACACCTTGTCGGCGACGATGTCGATCCCGCTGGCGAGCCGAACGGCACCCGCCGATGTGTCCAGACCCGTCACCGGATCGTCCAAGACGAGGTGCACGGCCAGCTCCATCCAGGAATCCCACTCCCGAAGAGTCGTGGAGAACAACGATTTCGATCCCTGCAAGCACTCCTTCGACAGCGGCGGCCGCTCGTAGGGCAGCTTGCCCTCATCTCCGACCAGGAAGATCCGATCGTCGAAACCATTCGCCCGCAGCGATTCTGCCGCACGTGCGCCTGCCATTCCGGCGCCGACGATCACATACGATCGCTTGTTCACCACGTCTTTTCACCCTTCGATATCAGAAGAAGACACTCAGATTCTTTGCCAGGATCAGATTCTGGTCGAGCAGAATGATGCGATCGGCGATCCGGAAACTCCCGTCCACCAGCCGCAGTACATCTCGCCGTTCACCGGCCCACAGGTCCACCTCGGCCTCGAGCCGGTTGCGGTAGACGAAAAAGTTGGAGCGCACGAAGTACTCTCCGTCGACATCCGCCGGCTGCACCCGCACATTGGTCACGAGGTGGCGCGACCGCGACGGCGGGTCCTCGGCCCAGTGCATTCCGCTCTCCAACTGTTCGATCCGCATCTCCAACGACGCCTTGTCGTCGTCGAAGTGCGCGACCTCCAAGCCGTTGAGGTCGTCGGCCTCATCGATCTTGCGCTGACGTCGCAACCGGTTGCGACGGATGGGCATCCGGTAGTGTGCGTCGTCGGTGAACAGGTCGAACCAGGTCCGCCACTGCCACTCGTCGATCAGCTCCGCCTCGGCGAACAGGAACTGCTCCACCGCATGCTGTTCCTCCAGACTCACCGATGTCATCCCCAGGGAACGGAACATCGGTGCCGACCGCTTCTTCGTCGTCTGCTCACCGGTTGTCAGCACCGGCCACTCCCTTCATGATCGCGGCCGCGCGCGGGCCGATACCCGCGCCCATCGTGGTGGCCTCGTGTTCGTGTCGCTCCGGGGAGACCGCCGGCGCGATCGGCCATTGCTCGCTGGTCATGAACTCGAGCCAGCGTCGATAGAAGGTGCGCTGTGGCCCCTCACCGAAGTAGTTGCGCAGCACGCGACCCGGGTAGATCGGGTCGTCGTCTGTCTCGTGCCCGCGGCCCATCTGATAGTTCCACGACATCTTCCGGGTCTGGGTTCCTCGCTCCAACATCTGTCCGATGAGATCCCAGTTCTCGCCGTCGTCGGTCTCCACGACGCCGGCGGCCCCCTCGGTGAACGACGCCGAGGTGCGCTGGGCGCGTTTGACCTCCTCTGGCGCATCGGCGTCCACAATGGTCCACGACCAGATCTCGAATTCGTTGGGGCCCTTCGGGTGCCATACACGAAGATTTGCCGATCCGGGCAACCCGGAGAGATTCGGGAAGACGGTGAAGTTGCCGACGGTGTTGGCTCGGTCCTCGCCGAGACGGTCGAGCCGGGAATCGAACTGATCGTTGTTGTAGCGTCCGAGCGGGTCATCGGCGAAGCGGGTCATCCGGTCGAAGATCATCGAGTAGCCGTGCCCCTGACGCGAGGCGAACTCGATGCCCTTGATGTCGCGCAGAAAGCCCGGATCGAAGGTACCCAGTGAGGACGCGTGGGTGATGATCGCGTGGTAACCGTCACCGCCGAACTGTTCGGCGCCGAGTTTCCAGTTGCCGTGGATGGTCCACTTGATGACGCCCGGCAGCATCTCGATACCGCTGGGCGTGCGGTCGACCCAGCTGTCGATGTAATAGGTCATGTCGCCGAGGAAGTCGATGAGCGGCACCGCGTTCTCGTCGAAGGTCGCGAACCACATGCCCTTGTACTGGTCGATCTGCGCGACCTCCACGAGACCCCAGCGCTTCTGATCGAGATCGTTGAAATAGGCGGTGTCCAGGTTCGGCACGTTGATGAGCTCACCGGCGGTGTTGTAGGTCCACCCGTGATAGGTGCACATGAAGTTGCGCGCATTGCCGTCCTCGGCGCGGCAGATCTTCATCCCGCGGTGACGGCAGGCGTTCAGGAACACCCGGACACTGCCGTCCTTCTGCCGGATGGCCAGAACGGGGTCGCCACCCATGTAGGTGTTCACGAAGTCACCGGGCTTGGGCAGCATCGAGTCGTGCGCGATGAACAACCAGGCACGGCCGAAGACCTGCTCGAGTTCGCGGCGATAGATCTCATCGTCGATGAAGATCTCCGGTCCGATGAGTCCGTTCTCCCAATCCACGAGCTCCTGGAGCCGTTCGTTGATGTCGAGTGTCATGTGTTCTCCCTTGTGTGCTGGGCTGGTTCAGGAATCGAGGAAGGCGGTCGCGACCGCGGCGAACTCGTCGGGGCGCTGCTCCTCCATGTGGTGTGCACCGTCGGCCATCACGTAGACGGAACCTGCCGCCACCTCACGACTGAGCTCGAGTGCGTACTCGGGCACGGCGAAGGCGTCGGAGTCGCCCCAGAGGAACAACGTCGGCGCGGTCACCAGGGGAAGATGGTCGCTGAGGTCCTGCGGGATGCCACGACCACCGCCGGCGGTCCAATCCGGTCCGAGCGCGAGCAGATCCGGCAGCAGGCTCAGTTCCCAGCGGAGGTCGAATGTCCACTGCGGGATATCATCTCCGCCTTTCCACTCCAGCTCTGCCATGATGTCGAAGAGTTTCTCTTTGGTGGGCCCACCGTCCGCGTAGTAGGTTGTCCACGCCTCACGGCCCGCCCGACCGAGTTCGGGGGTCAGCGGCTCGGCGCCGCGTACTGGCTCGCTTCCGGTGACGATGAGCCTGCCCACGAGTTCCGGGCGTTCTGCGGCCAGGGCGATCGCGGTCGACCCGCCGATGGAGTTGCACACGAAGTCGGCCTGCTCGATTCCGATGGCGTCGAGCGCACCGCCGATGACCTGTGCATGATAGCTCCACCGCGGCGCACGAAACGGCTCCTTGCTGGAGCGGCCGTAGTGCAGCATATCCATCAACAGGACTCGCCGGTCTTGTGCGAATGTTGCTGCCACGGTGCCGAAGTCGGTCCAACTCGAGCACCCCGGTCCGCCGCCGTGGAGAAAGACGGTGGGCCGCCCACTCCCCATGTCGATGTAGTGGATCAGATGGTCACCCACCTGGACCTGTTTGCCTTCTGGTTCAGTCAACTGGATGTCACGCATCGCCTTGTCCTCTCAGTTGTTTCCGTCGGTGTCCACGAGTGGGAGATCATCGAGCGAGCACTGGCGATCGGCCGGCGCCACGTAGTCCGCGATGGTCTCGCCGTCGACGATGGTGCTCGCGACGACGTACTCCGGTTGCGCGGAACCGTCGAGCGCATCGCGCGCGGCGGCGACCAACGCCCATCCGGTGCAGACGGGGTCGGTGTCGATGGTGGCCGTGATACTCCCGTTGCGGACCGCGGCGATGGCGGCCTCGTCACCGTTGTTGCCCGTGACAACCACCCCGTCGGGGTTGTCGGCCGAATACGCGCTCATACCACGCGCCTGGAGCGCGGATCCGATGCCGATCGCCGATCCGTCGTTGTACGCCCAGAACCCATCGATCGAGGAATTGGCCGAGAGCATGTCCTGGGCGAGCGCCGAGGCGCTCGCGGAGGTGTCGGCGGTGTTGTCCTGGCGCACTGCGATGGTGAGCCCCTTGCTCTCGGCCGCCTGTGTGAAACAGTCCGTCATCGTGACGATCGACGGCGCCGGCGGTCCCGACATGATCGCGATCGTGCCGTTCGGTTTGGCGTCCGCGTAGTAATCGGCGAGCCGGTCGATGACCCCGCCCGGCTCACAGGTGGTGCTCTCGGTCCACACCGAGGTGTCCACGCCGGTACCTCCCGAGTTCACCCCGATGACCGGGATGTCGGCGGCATCCGCACGTGCATAGGCGCCGGAGATCGCGCCCTCGTCCAGGGCCCAGGCACCGATGGCCGAGGCCGGGCGATCCACGAGCGTCTGGATGTTGGACACCTGGGTGTCCGGCGACAGGTTCGCGTCGTACACCTGTGACTCCCAACCGAGTTGGGCCGACGCATCCTCCACACCCTGCGCGGTGAACTTCTGTCCCTCTTGCGAGAGCACCGGAGAGGAGAAACCGAAGAACTCGCTGCCGGAGTCGCTATCACCGCATGCGACCATGCTGAGTCCGAGGGTGACGGCCAGCGCTGTCGTGGCCAGCGGTTTGATTACCTTCATTACGATGTGATTCCTTCTGTCATCCGATGGTCAGATCCGGGAGCGCGCTATGACGCATCGTTGCGCCGCCGCGACGTGAATGTGGCCGTCCTCCAAGCGGACCGGGTAGGTGCCGACGGGATCGGTGGCCGGCGCGGTTAGAGCCTCGCCGGTCCGCACCGAAAAGGTCGCGAAATGCAATTCGCATTCGACCGTGTCGCCGTCGACGTATCCCTCGGAGAGCGAGTACTCGGCGTGCGAACATGTGTCGTCGATGGCGAAGTACTCGCCCTCCACGTTGAACACCGCGATCGGTGGGCAGGTGCCGGCTATCTTGAGGCCCGAACCGGGGTCGAGGTCGTCGGTCGAGCAGGCGACGATCCAGGTGTCGATGTCAGCCATGCGACACCGCCTGACGTCGAGGCGCAACCATCCGCCGGACCCGATCGAATCCGCCTGATGTGCGCGCCACACCGAGGCCGACGGCGGCGATCAGCAGGATGCCGTTGACCGCTTGCCGCCAGAAGCTGGAGATGTCGGCCAAGGTCATCGCGTTCTGCACCACACCCAGAAACAGCACGCCGATCACCGTTCCCCACACGCTGCCCTTTCCGCCCTTGAACGACGTGCCACCGATCAGAACGGCGGCCAACACGCCGTTGAGCAGGGCTGGGTCGATCTGCGGCGACGCACCTGTCAACCGCCCGACCTGCACGATCGCGGCCACGCCGGCCGACAGCCCCGCGAGCGCGTACACACCCGTCTTGATGTTCTTGATGTTGATCCCGTTCAGGCGGGCCGCGTCGGCATTGGACCCCACTGCGAAGACCGCACGCCCGAAGCGGGTGTAACCGAGAACTCCTGCTGCCACCAGGACCAGCGCGATGTCGAACAGAAGGATGATCGGGACCGAGCCGATCCGGCCGGTGGCGAAGGTGTTGATGGCGCTGAATGCGGGTACGTCGAAGACGTTGACGGTGGCGCCGTCATCGGCCAGCAGCGCGATACTGGCCGCGATGGAGGCCATACCCAGAGTGACGACGAGGAACGAGATCTTCGCGCGTGCCACCAGCAAACCGTTGATGATGCCGAGAACGGCGCCACTGGCCAGCGCACCGAGGACGCAGATGATGGCGGGTGCTCCCGATTGGAGGAGCAGTCCGAATCCCATACCCGCGGCCGCAGTCATCGACACGATCGACAGGTCGATGCCGCCGGCGATGATCACGAATGTCGACCCGAGCGCCAAGGACAGCGCAACGCTGTTGGCCCCGACGATGTTCATCAGGTTGGACCAGGTCAGGAAGTTCGGTTGGCTGATCGCGGCGACCACGACGAGGACCGCGAAGGCAGCCAGGACCCCGCCGGTGTCACCGAACGTCGGTGCCGCGCGCTTCTTGGCGGGTGGTCGCGCAGTGACCTCGGATATGTCAGTGGTTTCTTCGATGGTGGTCACATCGTTCTCCTCGAGAAGTTCGAATCGGTTGCGTAGGAGGTTGATCTGCGGAGTTACGGCCCCGGACGATCGGCGACTCGGGCGGTCGGCAATTCGGGCGGGGCCACTCAGGTGGCCACGGACGAACGACCGGTCACCATCGCGGTGTTGATGTTGTCCTCGGTGATCTCGTCACGCGCGAACTCCGCCACAGCCCGTCCCTGGTGCATGGTGAGCACCCGGTCACACATGCCGCACAGCTCGTTCAGTTCCGACGAGATGAGCACGATGGCAGCACCTCTCGCCGCCTGCTCACGCAGCATTCCGTAGATGGCGCTGCGGGCACCCACGTCGATGCCACGGGTCGGCTCACTCATGACGTAGACAGGCAGGGCGAGCTCGAAGAGCCGGCCGATGATGATCTTCTGCTGGTTACCGCCGGACAGCTGCCCTACCGGCAACTGCGTCGACGCGGTCCGCACGCTGAAGCGCGCCACGGCATCTGACACCATCCGACTCTCCACCGCGGAGCGTCGCAGACCACTACGGAAGACCTTCGAACGCCAGGCGAGCGCAAAGTTCTCCGCGACGGATCTGTTGAGCAGCAACCCCATCGCCTTGCGATCCTCCGGCACGAAGCCGATACCGCCCGCGAGCACCCGGTCGGGCCGGCCACTGGCCACCGGAACGCCGGATACGCTGACGTCGCCCGCGGCCGCCACCGCGCCCCCGAGGGCGTGGCCCACGATCTCCTTGCCCGAGCCCGCGAGTCCGGCGATACCGAGGATCTCGCCTCGCGCCACGGCGATGTCGATCGGATGCAGATCCCGCTCGGCGACCGCAAGCGCCGCCGCCCTCAACACGATGTCGTCCGAGTCGACTGTGTGAGTGGATGTTCCGTAGTAGTCGCCGAGCTCACGGCCAACCATCTGACGCACTATCTCGTCTTCGGTTGTCGTCGCGACGTCGAGTTCGGCGACGATGCGACCATCCCGGAGCACAGCTGCAGTGTCGGCGACCCGGAAGATCTCGTTCATGCGGTGGGTGATCATGATGACCGTCGTCCCCGCGGCACGCTGCAGCCGAACGAGTTCGAGGAGCCTCTCGGCGGCCTTCTCCGAGAGCGAACTCGTCGCCTCGTCCAGGATGAGGACAGCCGGGTCTGTCGACAGGGCACGCGCGATCTCGACCTGTTGCTGCGTCTCGATCGGCAGGTCCGCGACCCGTGCACGCGGGTCGACTTCGATCCCACACGATTCCAGGACCGTCATCGCATCGGCGCGCATCCGTCGCCAGGAGACCACCGACGAGGCATGCGACGGCAGCCGTCCCATGAAGATGTTCTCGGCGACAGTCAGATCGGCTGCCAGTGTCAGCTCCTGGCTGATCAAGGCGATGCCCTGGCGTCGTGCGGCGTTCGGGTCGTTGAGCCGGCGCACCACGCCGTCGATGATCACCTGACCGGCATCAGGGGCGAGAAGCCCTCCGACGATCTTGGCTATGGTCGACTTTCCCGATCCGTTCTCCCCGGTCAGTGCGGTCACCGTTCCGTGCCGGAACGACAATGAGACGTTCTCCAGCGCAACGGCATTGCCGAAGCTCTTGGCGATTCCATCAAGACGCAGTACGGGCTGGTCCATCTCGATCGGCTGTGGGCTGGTCATGAACACGAGTCAAACAAGATCGACACGGGACCGGAATACCGCTCTGCGGTGAAACTTTCGACTACCTCATTTGCGTCAGGCGGCGCAGAATCAGACACATCTGTGTGGTGGTGACTGCATTTTCGTTACGCGCGTGTGTCGTCTTGAGCGCCCTGTTACGAACCGATGACATCGCCCGCCCATCGGCGACTACAGACCGCGAGAACACAGGTTCCGGCAGCGATGACGACTCCGATCACAAAAAGTGTGCGGTAGCCGACATCGAGGGCCGCCCCACTGGAACCGAATGCTTCGAGGACCGCGACGACGAGCGCTGAGGCCACCGCGGTGCCGGCAAAGCGCGCCACCACGTTGAGAGCTTGGCCGGCCGCCATGCGGGCGGATGGCGTCGACGCCGAGATCATCACCGGTGTCGCCGTCATGGCCATGCCCACACCGGCGGACACAACCGTGACACCGACCGAGATCTGCCACGGCGCACCGTGCCAGAAGAGCAGGAAGAGATAGCCGAGTACGACGATAGACGTCCCCACCGCCAGTGTGAGCGGGGCACCTATCGCGCGAACGAGCCGGGCCGCCAGTGGGGTGCTCACGAGCATCGACAACCCGCCCGGGGTGAGCAGGACTCCGGCAACCAGGATCGACTGGCCCATGCCGGCGAATGGCGGCACGGGCGGGGTCTGCAGAAGCTGCGATGCCGACAACGTGGCCATCATGTACACCAAGCCGACCAGACCCGACGCCGTGTTGGCCGCCGCGATCGCGGGCGAGGCCACGGCGCGGATGTCGACGAGCGGACACCGATGACGCAGCTCGAACAGAAGCCAGAGCGCTGTCACGACGGCACCCGCACCGAGTAGGCCCAGCACCAGCGGGGAGGTCCACCCCCATCTCGCCCCCTGCGCGACCGGGATGAGGACACAGAGCATCAGCACGACCATGCCGACGGCTCCGAACGCGTCAAAGGGTTCCCCCGAGCGTTCGACATCGGGGGGAACCGCCATGGCCACGGCCGCGGTGAGTGTCAGCGCAGCTCCCGCCGCGGTCCAGAACAGCGCCGGGATACCGAGGTCCTGAATGGTCCAGGCCGCCAGCGGAAGCCCGGCACCACCACCGAGACCGACCGCGATGGACATGGTGGACGCACCGACCGCGGCGCGACTCGGTCCGAGCAGGCGGCGAATGATACTCATCCCGACCGGGATGACCCCTGCCCCGCATCCCTGCAGGGCTCGGCCGACCACCATCGGAACCAAATGGTCGGCGAAAGCGCAGAAGATCGAACCCACAGCAATGACGGCGACCAACGCGGTGAGCACACGACGCTCGCCGGCGATATCGGCTGCCCGACCGGCGATCGGCGTACTTGCTGCGGCCGCGAGGAAGGTTGCGGTCAGCGCCCAGGATCCGCTGGTCGCGCTGACCCCGAGGTAGTCGCCCAAAGAACCGGCGGCCGGGACGAGTGCGGTGGCCAGAAAGGACGCCAGCATCCCACAGCAGCACAGCAGGAAGACGATCAGCGGGTGCGCCCCACTCTGTCCCGCAGTTCCTCTCCCGGTGCCGTCACGTGCGTAACGACTGATCACATTGGGGGCACCACGGCGAGAACTGGGCATCGAATCAGTTCATCAGCGCCGGACATCGGCCCGCCATCGCCACGATGGGGTATCCCCACAGATACCCCATCGTGGGTATGTACCCCGCCACCGTCGCCTCGTAGCATCGCACCCGGATGCGCTCCGGACCTGCCGGCAACAGCCGCCACACTCACCCTGGCAGCGGCTATCCGACCTGCGAAAGCGAGAGTGCCCCATGCCAACACTTTTCGACACCGCGTCGAGGATCGTCCTCGGTACCGCCACGTTCGGCGTGGCTCCCGTGGCCGACGATGTGCCCACCCTGGTGCACGGTGCCCTCGAGCGCGGCATCAACTTCTTCGATACCGCGAACTCTTACGGCAACCAGCCCGAGTACGACCAACCGTCGATTGCCCCGCACACGATGCGTCAGTCGTCCGAAGAGCTCCTCGGCCCCGCGATCAGCGGGATACGCGACGAGGTGTATGTGGCGTCCAAGGTCGGTGAACCTCTCGGCGCTGCGCGAGCCGATGGGCCGTTCGTCGGGCTGTTGACCCGCGAGCACATTGTCGAACAACTCGATTCCAGCCTCCGCCGACTGCGCACCGACCGGATCGACCTCTACTACGCCCACCTGCCGGACCTGCGTACCCCGCTGGAGGAGACGGTGTCGGCGTTCGATGACCTCATCACCGCGGGCAAGATCGGCGCGTGGGGGATCTCGAACTTCTCGGCTGCACAGACCGAGCGCGTGGTTCGCACTGCGCGGGAGATCGGTGCACGACCTCCGGCCGCTCATCAGGTCCGGTACAGCCTGGCCGAGCGAGAGGCGGAGGACACCGGTGTCACCGCCGCGGCACAAGCATTCGGCATTCCGATACTCGCGTACTCGCCGATGGCCGGCGGGTTGCTCGGCGGCCGGATGGCCGCCGATCGAAACTATATCGGTCACAAGCGCTGGGGTGGAGAGGGTTTCACCGCTCACCAGATCGCGCGCGGACGCCGGTTCGCGGCCCTCGCCGATGAGTGGGACCTGACACCCTCGTCGGTCGCCTTGGCCTGGTTGCTCGGGCGGCAGGGCGTGGCGGGAGCCGTGGTCGGCACCAGCTCACTGTCGAATCTCGATGAAGCGTGTCGGGCCGTGGGCTGCACCCTCGACACCGAGCAGCTACGAATGCTCGACGAGCTCCGGTTCGACGACGATCACCTGTATCCGGCCACTGCTGAACGCACCTGACCCGCACGGGCCGGCGGAGATCCACGACGCGGCGCACCATGTGAGGAGATGCGCAAAGCCACACACGGCACCGCCCAGAAGCGGTGGGCGAAGAGCTCGTCGGTCAGATCATGTCTGCGAGATGATCACCTTCAGGGCGTGTTCGTCGGCCGCGTGTGAGAAGGTCTCGTAGGCAGCATCGATCTCGTCGAAGGTGAATCGGTGGGTGATGAACTTCTCCGGTTGGATCTCGCCCTGTTGGATCCGCTCGAGCAATTCGGGGGCGGTGGTGGCGTTCACCAGACCTGTAGTGATGGTGAGGTTGTTGATCCAATCACGTTCGATGGGGAACTCGACGCTCTCACCGTGCACGCCGACGTTGGCCACGTGACCGCCCGGCCGGACGCTGTCGAGCGCCAGAGTGAAGGTGGCCGGTATCCCGACAGCCTCGATCGACACGTCGACGCCGAGTCCATCGCGACTGAGTTCCTTGAGCTTGGCGACGACGTCGTCTCCCGCATTGACGTCGATGGTGTCGGTGGCTCCGAAGTCCCTGGACTGTTCCAGCCGAAACTTGTTGCCGTCCACCGCGATGACTTTGGCCGCACCTTGGGCCGATGCCGTCATTACCGCAGCCAGACCCACCGGTCCGACACCGACCACGGCGACCACATCACCCTTCTTGACCGCGCCGTAGAGAACACCGATCTCGAATCCGGTCGGCAGGATGTCGCTGAGCATCGTCCCCTGTTCTGCGGAGACGCCATCCGGAAGCGGGATGAGTCCGTTGTCGGCAAAGGGGACTCGGACGTACTCGGCTTGCGTTCCGTCGATCAGATGGCCGAAGATCCAGCCGATCCCGCCGACCGTCTGACAGTGCGAGGTCATCCCGGAACGGCAGTACTCACAGGTCCCACATTTGGTGACGCACGAGATGATCACCCGATCTCCGACCTTGACCTTGCTGCAGTCAGGACCGACCTCGGTGACCACGCCGACGCCCTCATGGCCCAGGACACGTCCAGCGGTGACCGCGGGGACATCGCCTTTGAGAATGTGCAGATCGGTACCACAGATCGTGGTGGTCTCCATGCGTACGACGGCGTCGGTCGGGTCGATCACCGTCGGGTCCGGAACGTCTTCCCAGGCTTTCTGCCCAGGGCCGTGATACACGAGCGCCTTCATGTCGGGGTCCTCCGTCGTGGTCGAGGCGCGCAATAGTGCACGCAGTCCCACGATTGCGCTCGGATCCGGAAGCCGCACGGGATTCGCGCTGTCGTCTCATATTGCGACGGTTGCAGGGTCCCGGCCGTTCGCCGAACAGCAAGCCCGACCTGGCCCACGCACACCACGAGACGACCGCTACGCCAACAACGCCGACCATGCCATCGTCGTCAGCACCGATCGCAGATCGTCGGCCCCGAATGCCGGCAACCGCGGCGATGAGTTCAGCAGCCCGAACGTCGCGTGGACTCGTACCCGCGCCTCCGCCCGGGTCAGATCCACGCCACGTTCGCCGGCGAGCGCGAGCAGCACGTCCACCCACTGTTCGACGTAGCGACGTTGCAGTGACCGCACCTGGTGGTTCGCGGAGTCGGTCATCGATGTGAGATCTCGGTCCTGCACGGTGATCAGATCCGGTTTGGTGACCAAGACGTCGATGTGGAAACCGATCAGGTCACGCAGCGTCTGGCCCGGTTCGGCGGCGCGGCCCACCACCTCCGCACCCCCGTCGTGCAACCGCTGGCTGATGTCCACCAACATCTGATCGAGCAGGTCGGTCTTCGACGAGAAGTGCCGATACATGGCCGGGCCGCTGATACCCACGGCGCGTCCGATGTCCTCGAGGGTGACGCCGGCGAAACCGCGCTCGGCCATCAGCCGGGCCGCGGCCTCGAGGAGCTCGGCGCGGCGCGCGGCCTTCGCCTGACCTCGGCGCGTACGCGGAGGCTGCTCGGACGACGGGGACGTGGTCATGGTGACATCGGACTCTACCGCGCCCGAACTCACCGCGACCGTCCGCTCACCACCCGTTGACGTGCAGGATGTCCTCGAGGGGCTTGCGGCCGGCCGGTTTGAAGTCGGTGCCGGTGTAATAGGCGACCGGAAGCAGCACACCCTGGTGGATGTTCGCCGGTATACCCAGGATCTCGGCGACCTCTTTTTCGTAGACCAGGTGCAACGTGGTCCACGCCGAACCCAATCCGCGGGCACGCAACGCCAGCTGCAGACTCCACGCGCCCGGCAGCAACGACCCCCACAGGCCCGCCTGGTTGCCGTCGGGCAGCTCTCCTCCGCTGTAGATGGCGCCGATGACCAGAACCGGCACCTGCGCCATGGTGTCGGCGAGGTACTGGGCGCTCGACGCCACGCGGCGAGCGGTGTCGTCGCGGCGGGATTGGTTGGCGGAGTATGCGGCGAACGACTTCGCGTACAGGTCGGCGACCTTCTGCTTGAGCTCCGGATCGGTCAAGACGATCCAATGCCAGGTCTGACTGTTGCTACCGGTCGGCGCCTGCAGCGCCACCTCGAGTGCTTCCTTGACGACCTCCAACGGTACCGGCCGCGCAAGGTCGAGACGTTTGCGCACCGACCGGGTGGTGGTGAGCAGCTCGTCGGGATTCAGGGGTAGCAGGTCGGTCATGTCGTCCTCTCCGTTGCGGCTGTGCGCATCAAACCATGTCGTTCGAGGTGCTCGATCAGTCCGGCGGTCAGCGGTAGCTCGCCGAGTTCGGCCACCGACACCCATCGTGCATCGGCCGCGTCGTCGCCGGCCCGCAACGTGCCCGCACGCACCTCGGCGACGAAGTCGTGCACCTCGAACACCACATCGTCGTCGGCGGGAATGTCGACCACCCAGGCCTTCTCGCCGACGTCGACGCGCAGGCCGGTCTCCTCGGCCACCTCGCGGGTGACGGCCGCGGATAGGGTCTCTCCGGGTTCCAGCTTGCCGCCCGGAACTGTCCACCGCCCAGCCTGCGGCGGGTGTCGCCGTTGCACCAGCAGCAACCGATCGTCGGCGTCCCAGACGATGGCGCCGACACCGACGATCCGGCGGGTCACCGGTCTGCTCCGGGTGTGCGGGTGCGCCGTCGCATCGACGGACGCGTGCGGGTGGCCAGCTCTTCGGCGACGACGCTTCGTAGTGCTCGGACACCGCTGTCGGCAGTGACGTCGACGATCCGATCGACGGTGCCGTTCGCAGACAATGCGGCAGCGGCGATGCCTTGGTGATCCGCGAGCTCGGCGGCGTGCACGGTGTCGTGGTGGACGATGACGCTCGCACCCTCGGGGGGTAGTGGCGACAGCCACGCGTCCGCGGCGGCTATCCGCGTATCCGCGGGGAACAACGCGAGGGCGGCCCCACCCGCTCCCTGCCCGAGCAGCACCGACACGGTCGGCACCGTGAGCTGCACCAATTCAGATGTGCAACGGGCGATCTCACCGGACAGTCCGCCTTGTTCCGCGTCAACCGACAACTCTGCGCCCGGGGTGTCGATGATCGTCACCACCGGCAACCGCAGATCAGCGGCCATCGCCATGCCGCGGCGAGCGACGCGCAGATCGGCCGGCCCGATGAGTTGCCCGGCCGCCTGACGCACCCGATCCTGCCCGACGACAACCGCTGTCCGACCGCCGAATCGACTCAGCGCCAGCCAGATCGGAGCATCACCGCGGAGCACCACCGAATGGTCGGGATCGAGGACCTCGGCGAGCCCGGGCCGTCCCGGCGACCGGGTGGCTACCACCGCAGACCAGGCGTCGGACATCGGCGGGTCGTCGGGCAGCGCGGACACGGGCTCGACGGCGACGGGTGCGAGCAGCGCCAGTAGCCGTCCCGCATGGCTGCCGAGCCTGTCCAATCCGAACACGGCGTCCACGAGTCCGTGTGCGAGAAGATTCTCCGACGTTTGCACCTCGGCCGGAAACGGCTCACCGTAGAGCCCCTCGTACACGCGCGGGCCCAGAAAGCCCACCAGCGCCGACGGCTGGGCCCACGTGATGTGGCCGAGCGAACCCCAGGAGGCGAACACACCTCCGGTCGTCGGATGACGTAGATACACCAGATAGGCGAGCCCGGCGGCCCTGTGCGCGTTGACCGCACCGGTGATCGCCACCATCTGCAGAAAGGCCGGGGTACCCTCCTGCATCCGGGTGCCGCCCGACGACGGCAGCGCGAGCACCGCAATCCGTTCCCGGGTCGCCCGTTCGACGGCAGCCACCACGCGCTGTCCCGCGGCCCGACCGATCGACCCGCCGAGGAATCCGAACTCGCTGATCACCATCGCCACGCGATGTCCGCCGATCAGACCGCAGCCGGTGACAACCGATTCGTCGACACCGGTTCGGTCCCGCGCGCGGTCACGTGCGGCTCCGTAGTCGGATTCGTCCGACCCCGGATCGGCTGGTCCGTCCCAGGACTGCCAGGTGCCCCGGTCGACAACGAGGTCGACCACTGTGCGGGTATCGACGTGGCGTTGGTCGGTCACGATTCCACCCTACGGGCGCGTCGACCGATGAACTCCCGCATCCCCCTCGGTCATACTGCATGCACCTACCCCCGAGCAGGAGAAACACCATGGGCGAGTACACCGTGACCCGGAACACGACGATCGCGGCGCTGCCAGATCGGATCTACCCGCTCCTCGTCGATCTGCATGAGTGGCAACGGTGGTCACCGTGGGAGGACCTCGATCCCGATTTGCACCGCGACTATTCAGGCGCCGACAGCGGAGTCGGTGCGAAGTATGCATGGTCGGGAAACCGCAAGGCGGGCAAAGGCACCATGGAGGTCATCGAGGTCACCGAACCCACGCGAGTGGCCGTGGCGGTGGCGTTCGAGAAGCCCATGTCATCGACCAGCACCAGCGTGTTCACCATGGCACCCCGGGGCGCCCAAACCGAGGTGACGTGGACAATGACCGGCCCGCACTCGATGTTCTCGCGCATCGCCGCACCGCTGGGACTGTTCGACCGGATGATCGGCAAGGATTTCGAGAAGGGGCTGGCCGCCTTGAAGTCCGTGGCCGAGGTGTCGGGCGGTCAGCGCGAATAGACCACGCGGGTGCGCAGAACCATGTCGGCCACCGATCGCCGCTCCGGATGCACTGCCACCCAGGCCAATCCGACGGCGAAGAACACGCATAGAAAGGCCCGCAGCAGCGCGGTGACCGGGCGCATGCGTCCCCCCTTACGCCCGACCACACGCAGACCCATCGCCACACACCCGAGAGTGCGTCCCGACACCGCCCAACACAGCGCCAGATAGCCGACCGACACGACGATGAAGCCGGTTGCGGTGAAGACCGCATTCGGTTGCGGGAACGCGAAATCGCGGATGCTGAACAGCAACCGCACCATGGCGTACCCGAGATAGGCGCTACTCAGAATCGCCAGCACCACCAGCAGATCCAACGTCGCAGCGACACCTCGACTGACGATGCCGGCGCTCTTGGTGGTGTCGTGGATCGCAGGCATGTGCGTGTGCCGAAGCGGTCCGACCCGATCGGTGTCACTCATCGGCGTGACTGCTCTGAGCTGCGTCGACGACGCGCCGCCGCAGGATGCGGCCCACCACGTTGGCGACCGCGTCGTCGGCGCGCTCGCTGGTGCTGCGCACGTCGGTCATCACATCCGCGGTCACCGACGTGGACGCCTCACGGATGATGTCGGGCAGATCGACACCGTCGATGATCTCGTCGGCCAGCCCGATCATGTCCACCCGACCGAGGATGGCTTCGATGTCGATCCGCGCTGCAATGGCGTCGATGTCGAGCGTGGCCGCGATGGCGTCAAGGTCCACCAGGGCGACGGCGCCGTTCAGATCAACGCGGTCACGGATCACGGCATCCAGGTCGACTCGATTCAGGATCGCCTCGATATCGAGGGCTGCGGCGACCTCGTTCAGGTCGACGTTGTCCCGAACCAACCCGGTCAGATCCATTTCGGCGATGATCGCGGACACCACGGCGACCACCAGCTTCTTGCCGAGGTCGACCACCGTCGGCATCAGCTCCGCGACGCGCTCGCCTTCGGCCTCGAGGCGATCGAGGCCGCGGCGGCCGGCAGGCCCGATGACCGGAAGACGAAGCGCCGTACGCACCGCAGACCTCGACAGCCGGGCGGACATCGCGACCGCGCGAGCACCGACTGCCGCCGCGCCGAGGGCGAGCACGACCTCCCGCGGCACCTCGTTGTCTTCACCCACGGATGAATCGTAGTCGCCCGCAGGGACAGTGCACTGCACAAAACGAGGTGGCCGTCATCCACCGGACGGGGACAACGGCCACCTCGTTGTCGAAAGCGTTACGTCACAGGCCCTGGTAGAGCTCCCGAGCCAGCTTGGCGGTCTCGCTCGGCGTCTTGCCGACCTTGACGCCGGCGGCCTCGAGGGCCTCCTTCTTGGCCTGCGCGGTGCCCGAACTGCCCGATACGATGGCGCCGGCGTGACCCATGGTCTTGCCCTCGGGCGCGGTGAAACCGGCAACGTAGCCGACGACCGGCTTGGAGACGTTGGCCTTGATGTAGTCGGCGGCGCGTTCTTCGGCATCGCCACCGATCTCGCCGATCATGACGATCACTTTGGTGTCGGGGTCCTTCTCGAACGCCTCGATGGCGTCGATGTGGGTGGTGCCGATGACCGGGTCGCCGCCGATGCCGATGGCGGTGGAGAAGCCGATGTCACGCAGTTCGTACATCATCTGGTAGGTCAACGTGCCCGACTTGGACACCAGACCGATCGGGCCGGTGCCGGTGATGTTGTTCGGCGTGATGCCGACCAGCGATTCACCCGGCGTGATGATGCCCGGACAGTTGGGTCCGATGATGCGGGTCTTGTTGCCCTTGGACTGGTTGTAGGCCCAGGCGTAGGCGCTGTCCTGCACCGGGATTCCCTCGGTGATGACCACGAGCAGCGGGATCTCGGCGTCGATGGCCTCGATGATGGCGTCCTTGGCGAACTTCGGCGGCACGAAGGCGATCGACGTGTCGGCGCCGGTCTCCTTCATGGCCTCCGACACCGAACCGAACACCGGCAGCTCCACGCCGCCGTCGTGGCTGACGGTGGTGCCGGCCTTGCGGGCGTTGACGCCGCCGACGATGTTGGTGCCGGCCTTGAGCATCAGCGCGGTGTGCTTGGTGCCCTCACCGCCGGTGATGCCCTGGACGATGACCTTGTTGTCTTTGTTCAGAAAGATGGACATTCTGCTGCTCCTACTTGCTCGCCAGTTCGGCGGCCTTGTCGGCGCCGGAGTCCATGGTCTCGGCCAGCGTCACCAGCGGGTGGTTCGCGTCGGCCAGGATCTTGCGGCCCTCTTCGACCTTGTTGCCGTCCAGGCGGACGACCAGAGGCTTGTTCGCCTCGTCGCCGAGCTTGTTCAGTGCGCCGACGATGCCGTTGGCGACCGCGTCGCACGCGGTGATGCCGCCGAAGACGTTCACGAAGACGCTCTTGACCTGCTCGTCTCCCAGGATGACGTCGAGGCCCGCAGCCATCACCTCGGCCGAGGCGCCGCCGCCGATGTCGAGGAAGTTGGCGGGCTTGACACCCTGGTGAGCCTCACCGGCATAGGCGACGACGTCGAGGGTCGACATGACCAGACCCGCGCCGTTGCCGATGATGCCGACCTGGCCGTCGAGCTTGACGTAGTTGAGATCGTTCTCCTTGGCCTTGAGCTCGAGCGGGTCGGTGGCCTCTTTGTCCTCGAACGCCTCGTGGCCGGGCTGACGAAAGTCGGCGTTGGCGTCGAGGGTGACCTTGCCGTCCAGAGCGAGGATCTGGTCGTCGGGGGTGCGGACCAGCGGGTTGACCTCGACCAGGAGAGCGTCCTCGTTGATGAAGACCTCCCACAGCTTCTGGATGGTGACCGCTGCGGCGTCGAGCACCTCGGCGGGCAGTTTGCCGGCCTCGGCGATGCTGCGCGCGAACGCGAGGTCGACGCCCTTGACGGCGTCGACGGGGATGCGGGCGAGGGCGTCGGGGTTCTCCTCGGCGGTGACCTCGATCTCGACGCCACCCTCCACCGAGCACATGGCCAGGTAGGTGCGGTTGGTGCGGTCGAGCAGGAAGGAGATGTAGTACTCCTCGGCGATGTCACTCGCCTCTGCGACCAGCAGCTTCTTGACGACGTGGCCCTTGATGTCGAGGCCGAGGATCGACTCGGCGTTCGCGACGGCTTCGTCGACGTCCTTGGAGTACTTCACGCCGCCGGCCTTGCCACGGCCACCGACCTTGACCTGGGCCTTGACCATCACCGGCTTGCCGATTTCCTCGGCAATCTCACGTGCCCCGGCGACCGTGTCGGTAACGCGGCCGGCCGAGGTGGGCACCTCGTGCTTGGCGAAAAGTTCCTTCGCCTGGTATTCGAAGAGATCCATTCAGCTCACCATCTCGTAGATTTGTCCGCAGAAGGATGTAACACCGCAGGGGTGTTGTGCGGGCCATATCGGACTCTAAACCTGCCGCGTATGGGCTTTGTCGGCGCACCCACCGCTTGTGCGACAGATCACTCGGTCGGTCGGCGATCCGGCACCCTCATGACCCCTGCACCGACCTCGCCGCGAGGCCTGTGCTCTGATAGGTCGTCCGCCGATGGACCGACAGTGGGTACACGATGGCGAAGTCTGCCTTCGCGACACCTGAGCGCGCAGGGTTTTGTTGTGACCCGCCTCACAGAACACGGGGTTTTGGGCCCACACCGTTGGACTTGCCGCAATCATTTCGTTACCGTCGGCTGGCAGATCACAAAAGGATTACAGGCGGTAACGGGTAGTCCTCGCTAACAGAGAGATGAGGTGGACGATTTGACGGGACGTGGCTACTCCAGCCGGCCGGTCGCGACCACCGGGCACCCAACCGCCCGCGACGAGGACAACGGCACCGAGGTCACCACGATCATCCCGATCGATGAGTTCGCCGACGCCGCACCTGCGTGGGAGTCCACCGACGAGACCTGGGATTCGAGCACCTGGGACCGCTACTACCGCCCCACTCGCTCCGAGATCACCCAGGACATCCTGATCCCGGAGAGCGAGTTCGACGGCTACGAGTACGACGAGCCGTTCGACATGGAGGGCGCTCGCCCCGACACCTTCTCCCTCACCAGCACCGAGAGCGGCGAGCTGCCGCTACCGCTTTCCGACGGTGAGAAGCCGTTCCGTACCCGCCCGTCCTCCGGCGCGACGCGTAAGGGCGGCAAACACCGCATCAGCGCCCCGCCGACGGCCCTCAAGGGTGGGCGGGCCGCACTCATCGCGATGGCGGCAGGCGCTGCGGTCGCCGCCGTGGCGCAGGTGGGCTCCGCCGACAACGCCTCGGCTCCCGCACCCTCCAACACGGCCAACGTCGGCACCACCGGCCAGACACCCGACCTCGGGCCGGGCCTGGCCGCCACGACGCCGACCAAGGACCTGAGCACCTTCACCGACCAGCTGGCTGTCGGCGAGGCCCGCGCCGCCGCCGAGGCGAAAGCGGAGGCGCTCGCTCGTCGGCCGATGTTCGAATCACCCATCCCGCTCGGTGCCTACGACTTCACGTCCACCTTCGCGATGCGCTGGGGAACCTTCCACGGCGGCATCGACCTGGCCGCCCCGCTGGGTACTCCGATCCATGCCGTTACCGACGGCGTCGTCGTCGAGGCCGGGCCGGCCTCCGGTTACGGCAACTGGGTCCAGATCCGCGCCGACGACGGCACCATCACTATGTACGGCCACATGTCCTCGTCCGGGGTTCTGGTCCAGCCGGGCCAGCACGTCACCGCAGGCGACGTCATCGCGCTGGTTGGCAACGAAGGCTTCTCCACGGGCCCGCACGTTCACTTCGAGGTGTGGAAGAACGGCACCACCAAGATCGACCCCGCCCCCTGGCTCGCCCAGCACGGCGTGACGCTGTCCGGCTACACCGGCGGTTAGTCACCGCGCTCCCCCGGCTCCCCAACGCGCCCAGCACGGCAGCCGACAGAACCCAAGAATTCGCCGACAGAACCCTCCCCGAGTTTCCAGCGAAAGTTTCGCCAGAACCTGAGGGTTCTGTCGGCGAATTCTTGGGTTCTGTCGGCGCGAAACCGGGTTGGTTCTGTCGGCCTCCGTGCTGAGCGCGCTGGGAGCCTGTGGTGCGTTTGCGGGAGGCCGGGCTAAAGTTTGTCGCCGGGGAGACCACCAGCGGTCAGTAGCGTGACCCGCCCGACGTTGCCACCGAAGTCGAAGGTGATTCGCTCGGTCGCACCATTGCCCTGCTTCTCCACTGCTTTGCCCATCCCGTACTTGGGATGATTGATGCGGTCGCCGACGTCATAGTGGACCTGTTTGTTGCGACCGCGGGTGGGATCCGAGGAGTACGAGGACCGGCCGAGTCGATCGCTGCCGAAACCCGAGTCCCCGCGCCCGAATACCCCACCGGAAGAACCGAGATGGCGGCTTGTCGATCGGCGTGGCTCGGTGCGTCGCCAGTCGAGCAGATGCTGCGGTATCTCTTGCAGGAAACGAGATTCCGGGTTGGACACCGGCTGCCCCCAAGACGCCCGGGTCATCGACCGGGTGAGATACAGACGTTCCTTTGCACGCGTGATACCCACATAGGCGAGACGGCGCTCCTCGCTGAGTTCGGCCGGATCGCCAAGGGCGCGCATGTGCGGGAAATGTCCATCCTCCCAACCGGTCACGAAGACGACCGGGAACTCGAGACCTTTTGCGGTGTGCAGCGTCATCAACGTCACCACGCCATCACCCTCGTCAGGCACCTGATCGGCGTCGGCGACGAGTGACACCTTCTCCAGGAAGGCGGCCAGCGATCCGGGTTCCGGCTGCCCTTCGGCGGCCTCGGCGGCCTCGGCGGCGTCCGCGTCGAGGCCATCGAGGTCGATGCCGTCGGCTGCGGCCAGCCCTGCCGCATCTGCACTGAATTCCCTTGCGACGGCAACGAGTTCGTTGATGTTGTCGAGGCGGGCACCATCCTGCGGGTCCCGGGATGCCTCGAGTTCGGCGCGATACCCGGTGCGCTCGACGATTGCGTCGACCAACTCACCGATGTCGGCACCCTCCTCCGTGGCGTCCACGACGGCAACATCCTCACCGGCCTCGCCCGCTCCACCGAACCTCGCCACGAAATCGTTGCGGAGCCCCTCGATGAGATCGACGAATCCGCCGATCTGTTTCACCGCACGCGTGTTCAGCAGCGGAACCTTACCCTCGGCCCCCTCCAGCAGCGCTTCATAGAAGCTGATCCCCATGTTCTCCGAATGCACGGCCACACATGCTTCGGCACGATCGCCGATGCCGCGGCGCGGGGTGTTCAGGATGCGCCGCAGACTCACCGAGTCGTCGGGATTGGCCACCACACGAAGGTAGGCGACGACGTCACGTACTTCCTTGCGCTCATAGAACTTGGTGCCACCCACCACCTTGTACGGGATTCCGTGCCGGACGAACACCTCCTCCAGTGGCCGGGATCCGGTGTTGGTGCGATAGAACACGGCGATGTCGGAGTACGAATGGCTCGACGAGCCGCCGATCGAGTAGTCGGTGAGATCCTCGATCTCCTTGGCGATGAACAGCGACTCGTCGCGGTCGGAGTCGGCCACATACCCGACGATCAGCTCGCCGTCACCGGAATCGGTCCAGAGTCTCTTGTCGCGCCGATTCTGGTTGCGGGCGATCACTGCATTGGCCGCGGACAGAATCGTCTGTGTGGAGCGATAGTTCTGCTCCAGCAGGATCGTCTCGGCATTCGGGAAGTCCCGCTCGAATTCCTCGATGTTGCGGATGGTGGCGCCGCGGAAGGCATAGATCGACTGATCCGCGTCACCGACGACGCACAGCTCCGACGGGGACACCGTCGAGTCCGTGTTCTCGTCCCCCACGAGCTCCCGGACGAACACGTACTGGGCGTGGTTGGTGTCCTGGTACTCGTCGACCATCACGTGCCGGAAGCGCCGGCGATAGTATTCGGCCACCTCCGGGTGACGCTGCAGCAACGACACCGTCTCGCCGATGAGGTCGTCGAAGTCGAACGCATTGGCCGACAGCAGCCGCCGCTGGTACTCCGCATAAATCTGGGCGATCACCAGGGCCGCCGGCTCGTCGTCGGTCGCCGCCGCCAGGGCCTCATCCGGGGCTATCAACTCGTTCTTGAGGTTGGAGATGCTGACCGCCACGCCGCGTGCACTGAACTTCTTCGGGTCGAGATCCATGTCGCGGATGATCATGCCCAGCAAGCGTTTCGAGTCATCCGAGTCGTAGATCGAGAAATTAGAGTTCCGCTTGCCCAACAGCGCCGACTGCGCCCGCAGTATCCGCACGCAGGTGGAGTGGAAGGTCGAGACCCACATGTAGGCCGCACGCGGACCCACCAGGTCGATGACCCGCTCACGCATCTCGGCAGCCGCCTTGTTGGTGAACGTGATCGCGAGGATCTGCCCGGGAGTGGTGTCTCGCTCGGCGAGCAGGTAGGCGATCCGCCGGGTGAGCACCGCGGTCTTGCCCGATCCCGCGCCGGCCACGATGAGCAGGGGCGATCCGGCGTGCAGCACCGCCGCGCGCTGTGGCGGGTTGAGACCGTCGAGCAGGCGGGCGGTGGGGTCATCGGGCGCGGCCTCGTCACGGGCTCCTGCGGAGCCCCCGGCCGTCTCGCGGATAGAGCTTGTCATCAGGAAACAAGGCTACCCCCGACTGCCGACAGACCCGCTGAGCCTGTCGAACGACGTCGCCGGCGCGCCCTGACCAGGACCGTTGGACCGTACCCGTCCCTGCGCGCTGCGTCGCCTCAGCCGACGAGACGGGCGTCGGCCACCTCGCCGACCCGCCCCTCCCCGGTGTGCAATGCCAAGTCGGGGGTCAGCGGCCGCACGGAGATTCCGCGCCCACGGCCTTCGAGCTGGACGTAGACGACGTGCAGACCCGCTTGCACATCCACCCGCTGAGCAGGTCCGTCGTCGAGGGCCATCTCGATCTGCCCCGGCATGTTCGCGCAGTAGCCGACCGCGATCGTCCACCGCCACTGCAGCAGCGGCCCGGACAGGGACAGCTCCGTGGGACCGTCGATCTCCGGTCGGTCACAAGCGCCGCTGCCGGGCTCGATCGTGCGGGCCGGCGTCACCGCTCCCTCGACCATGTGGCCACTGTTGTCGAGCACCATGAGCCGGTCGGTGGTCACGCCGAAGTCCGGACGCTCGCGCAGACGTCCGAACGTGTGGCTGATCTGGTTGTTCGGGTAGGCCACCGGCAGCAGTACCTCCAACGGCAGGGCCTGATCGAACATGGTGTGGTCCTGGTTGCGTGCCAGACCCTGTTTGGCGTTGGCCAGGTAGTCGCCGGTGGGGTCGTCGCGCCACGACGACGAGAAGGACGCCAGCGAAACCATCGCCGAGGCCACTGCAAACGCACCGACGAGCGCGACGACTGCGACACCGGTCTGCCCACGCTCGGATCGTTCACCGACATGTCGCCCCGCCGGATGCTGCCGTGCGCCCGACCCGACGATCAGCGCGATCGCGATGGTGATCACCACTGCGGTGTCGGGTAGGTAGCGCATCGTCTGGGCCAGTTCCAACGCCGTGTTCGCGCTCGAACGGTTCCACATAACCGGGAGCTGCGCCACCACGACATAACCGGCTGCGCAAGCCACCACCGCTGCCGCACCGTGCCGGGTCCTGACCGCCCACACGACCAGCGCCGCGATCACCAGCCACCCGAGCACGATCATCCACACGGGCGCGAAACCCATCGGCGGGCTCGGCACCCACCGCTCCCACTCCCACGGTCCGCCCGCGAACGACGGGACCACGGCATTGTTGATCGATCGCCACACCAGGCGCAGGGTCTGACTGATCGAGTGCTCACCGGCGGTGGCGTCGGACACCGAGAAGAAGACGATCAGCCAGACCACGAACACCCCACTGAGCACCACCCACAGTGTGCGGGCCCCGGTGAAGGCACGGATCAATGCCGAATCCGCTGCCGGGACGTCCCGGCGGTCCGATTCGGCACCCGGCGCGGTGCCGGTCGGGGGTGTTCGGACGGCGGTCCGGGCGCTCAATGTGGCGGCCGCGAACGCGACCGGCAGGATGAACAGCGATTTCTCGAAGAACGCCAGTGCCACGACGAAAACCACCGCGGACCGGATCACGATCAATCGGGCATCGGGCCGGCGACCACGCGACCGCACCAGCAGCACCGCGTCGGCGACGATCCACGCCATCGCGGCCTGCAGCGGCAACGAGTTCAGTGCTGCCGCCCACCACGCGAAGGCCGGCACCGTCATGGGCGTGAACAAGTAGAACGCCAAGGCCGCCAGCGCACCGATCCCGGCCCGCGGCGCCAACACCCGGATCATCCGCCACACAGCCAGCGAGGCGAGCGCCTGCAACGCCACAAGGGTCACCGCCGGTATCAGCCAATCGACCGGCGCGACCACCGTGGACACCCCGGCCACCAGAAAGGCGGCCGGCATGAAATGCCCGTCATGACTGTGCCCGAGGTAGTCCCAACTCAGGATCGGATTCGACGACGCACGGCCGATCAGCACGAGGTCGTCCCAGTAGAAGTTGCCCGTCGCGGCGAGCCAGCCACGAACCACCAGTTGTGCCACGATCAGCGCGATCGCCACCGACGAGATCGTCCGCCTGCTCAGCATGCGGTCCAGTCTCACGTCGCGGCGGGCACGTGGCAAAATCGACCGGGTGACCGACGCCAACACCCCCGACGAGCGAGCCACCGCAGCCACCCCGTTCGATGTGGACGCCTATGACCTCTCCGACGACGTGTCGACGTTGGCCGATGACATCGAAGAACTGCGCCTGGAGATCGACCGACTCGATGCGATGATCCTCGCCGCCATCAAGCGACGGTCAGCGGTGTCGAAGAAGATCGGCGCAGCGCGGATGGCCTCCGGCGGCCCACGGTTGGTGCACAGTCGTGAGGTGAAGGTTCTCGACCGCTTCGCCGAGCTCGGGCAAGAGGGCCACACGTTGGCAATGCTGTTGTTGCGCCTGGGACGCGGACCGCTCGGACGCTGACCGAACGCCGCATCGCCCCACCGGGTGGCGTGGCCGGCACGTCGCGAGGCGGGTCCCGACAGCATAGGGTGAAACCATGAGCGACGTCTCCGGCAGCGACCTCGAGATCAGTGACCACGACGACATCACCGCCACCGCATCCTGGCAGGCTCTCGCCGCACATCAGCCCCACGTGTTCGCCATGCACCTGCGTGAGGTCTTCGCGGTCGACCCGGACCGCGGACGCGAATTGACCCTCGACGTGGGCGACCTGCACATCGACTACTCCAAGCATCGGGTGCTTCGGGAGACCATCGAGCTGCTGTGCAGTCTGGGGCGCGAAGCCGGTCTCGAGGAGCGCCGCGACGAGATGTTCGCGGGCGCACACATCAACACCTCCGAGGACCGTGCGGTCCTGCACACCGCACTTCGACTGCCCGCCAACGCCACCCTCACCGTGGACGGTCAGGATGTGGTCGCCGACGTACATGAAGTCCTCACCGCGATGGGCGAATTCACCGACCGCCTCCGCAGTGGCGAGTGGCGGGGCCACACCGGCAAGAAGATCACCGACGTCGTGAACATCGGTATCGGCGGCTCGGACCTCGGACCAGTGATGGTGTATCAGTCACTACGGCACTACGTCGACACCGACATCCGGTGTCACTTCGTCTCCAATGTCGATCCCGCGGACATGGTCGGGACCCTCGCCGACCTCGATGCGGAGACAACGCTGTTCATCATCGCCTCCAAGACGTTCACGACCCTGGAGACGTTGACCAATGCCGCCGCCGCACGTACCTGGCTGCTCGACGCCCTGGGCGCCGGCCCCGATGCGGTGGCCAGACATTTCGTCGCGGTCAGCACCAACGCCGACGAGGTCGCGAAGTTCGGCATCGACACGGCAAACATGTTCGGCTTCTGGGACTGGGTGGGCGGGCGCTATTCGGTGGACTCCGCGATCGGGTTGTCGGTGATGGCGGCGATCGGCAAGGAGCGGTTCGCCGAGTTCCTCGACGGCTTCCACATCGTCGACGAACACTTCCGGACTGCCCCGCTGGAACGCAACGCGCCAGTCCTGCTCGGTCTGATCGGACTCTGGTACAACAACTTCTGGGATGCGCAGACTCGGGCGGTACTCCCCTACTCCAACGACATGGCGCGCTTCGCGGCATACCTGCAGCAGCTGACCATGGAGTCCAACGGCAAGTCGGTCACCGCCCACGGGCATCATGTGACCACCGAGACCGGTGAGATCTTCTGGGGCGAGCCCGGAACCAACGGACAGCACGCGTTCTACCAACTACTCCATCAGGGCACCCGGATGGTGCCGGCAGACTTCATCGGCTTCGCCGAACCCACCGACGACCTACCCACCGCCGACGGCACCGGCTCCATGCACGACCTACTGATGAGCAACTACTTCGCGCAGACCAAGGTGCTCGCCTTCGGCAAGACCGCAGACGAGATCGCCGCCGAAGGTGTAGCTCCGAATGTGGTGGCCCACAAGGTGATGCCCGGCAATCGGCCGTCCACCTCGATCCTCGCCCCGAAGCTGACGCCGTCGGTGATCGGGCAGCTGGTGGCTCTCTATGAGCATCAGGTGTTCGTCGAAGGAGCGATCTGGGGCATCAACCCGTTCGATCAATGGGGTGTCGAACTCGGAAAGACCCAGGCAAAGGAACTGCTTGGCGTCATCGTCGATGAGGCATCTCCGGCGGCACAAGGCGATTCGTCGACCGACGAGCTGGTGCGGTGGTACCGCACCCACCGCGGCCGCTCGGCCTGAGTGCCCTTCGTGACACTCGGCTTGCGCCTCGTTCCTCAGCGATCAGGGCAAGGGTCGGCCAGCGCATGGCTCGTCAGGAGTCAGGGGACGCTACTGCCAACGGGATTCGTCGAAGACTTCGTCGGGTATCTCGTCGCCCGGCTGTACCCCGAGCTGTTCGAGGCGCCCCATCAGTGCGGCGGCCACCGCGATGAACGTGACCAGATCCTGGGGTTCGGTTGATCGCTCGGCGGGGTCTCCACCCATGAATTCGTGCACCGACGGCGGCACACAGTCGCCCATGTCGATCGAGCGTTGACCGGTGGCGGTGCGCCACGCGTCGAAACTCGCCGCATCCACCGCATCCGCGATGTCACCGTTGCGGACCGCAGCGAGGACCTCGCCCACCGACGCGAGCGGGCCACTGCTGCCACTGGACGGATCGAAGCCGACCACCGTGTCCGCCGGGATCTCGTCATCCTCGTCGAGGGTGAAATAGACGATGCCCCGCCAGTCCGCACCCAACGCCGAGACGTCATCGCGCCCGAAGACGTCCGTCAACACCTCGCTGACCTCACCCTGGCGCCGCTCCCCGAACACCTGGAACGCGCCATGAGCCACAACCTGTCCCTGCTTGGCCGACACATCGGCTACCTTACGCATCGTGAGGCCACTTACGAGGACCCTGTCGCCGACGCGGCGTGTGGTCGTCGCCATGATCGCAGCCGGCACGCTGGTCGTCCCCGGCTGCGCCACCTCCACATCGACCGAAACACCCACACCGACGTCGGTGCCCACCACCGCAGCGGTGACCGTTCCGGCCGGTCCGGTCGAGGGCACCGCCCCCGGCACTGCCCTGGACTTCGGGGACACCGCCGTACTACCCGCGGATGCGTTCGACGCAACCGGGCCGCGTGCGATGTTCACCGTTACCGGAATCACCCCGGCCGAAGGCGTCCCAGACGACATCAGCGACGGGGGCACGCCGTACTTCCTCTACGTGACGGTGACGTCGCTGACCCGGCGGCCGACGGCGGCCCCGTCGGTCATCGGACTCAGCGGCAGTCCCGACGGTCGGGCGCCCACCCTGACCCGCGCGCCGGTCCCGGGGCTCACCGACTGTCCCGACACCGCACCGCCCGAACGGATGCGCCGCGGCGAGTCGTACAGCACCTGCCTGATCTCGGTGGCCGACGCCGGCGAGCGAGTCGAGCAGGTGATCTATTGGGCCGACACGACATCGGACGTGTCGCTGGACTACCAGCGGGCGCCGGTGTCATGGGCACTGCCCGGGGCGTCCGCGGCACCGTCGACGTCGGGCGCGGGTTGATCTGCCTTGTCACACCATTCGGCGAGTGATGGCTGACGGGAGATGGCGCAATGCCAGCGCAATCGGTCGCCATGGCCACGCCGGAACCGGAGCCCATGCCGATTCCTTCTCGATGGCCGCGACCATCGCGGCGACGCCGGTGTCGGTGTCGGTCATCAGCGCGGTCCGCACACCGCGGTTGATGTCGGTCTCGATGTAGCCGGGCAGCAGCACGGAGACGCTGATGGGCGAATCGGCGAATTCGGCTTGGAGGCCCTGCCCCAGAGCGGAGAGTCCCGCCTTTGATGCCGAATAGGCGGCTTGGGCTTTCGGCAGACCGCGGATCGCGCTCATCGAACTGACCAGCACCAGATGCCCGCGGCCCTGTGCCCGAAAGATCTCGAGAGCGGCCTCGACCTGTGCCAGCGCACCCACCAGGTTCGTCTGCACGGTCTCGATGTTCGCGGCCGCATTGCCCGTACCGATGGGCGCTCCCTTGCCCAACCCGGCATTGACGACGACCCGGTCCAGACCACCGAGTTCGTCGGCGAGCCGCGCGAAAACCGATGCAACCGATTCGGTATCGGTCACGTCGAGCTGCGCGGTGACCACCTGGGCAGCGGCGGGTTGCAGCTCGGAGGCCAGCTCGTCGAGACGATCGAGCCGCCGGGCACACAATGCCAGCGCGCGGCCCTCTGCGGCGAACCGGCGGGCCATTCCCTCGCCGAGTCCGGAACTCGCGCCGGTGATCAGGATCCTCTGCCGTGTCGTTGCGGTCACGGTTCCCCAACCTACCGGGGAGACCTGGTGTTGCCGTCGCGGAGCATGCGCGGGTCGGTCTCGACGATTCCGGTGCCGTCGACGACGAGGAGCCGTACACCGCGACTCATTTCAGCAACCGCGACATCCGACGGTCGGCCAATACCTTTCCGCCGGTCTGACACGTCGGGCAGTACTGGAACGACCGGTCGGCGAAGGCGACTTCGCGAATCGTCTCACCGCACACCGGACACGGCAGTCCGGTACGGGCGTGCACCCGTAAGCCGGTGCGTTTCTCCGACTTCAGCCTCGCCACCGTCTGACCTTCCAGACGCCCGATGGCGTCGGTCAGCACTGAGTGCACCCCGTTGTACAGGGCATCGATCTGCTCGGGGCTCAGCGACTTGGCCGACGCGAACGGTGACAGCTTGGCCGTGTGCAGGATCTCGTCGGAGTAGGCGTTGCCGACGCCGGCCAACACACGCTGATCGGTCAGCACGTTCTTGATCCGTCCGGTCGTGCCGGACAGAATGGCGCCGAATTCGTCGCGACCGACAGCGAGCACGTCCGGTCCCAGTGTGGCGATGCGATCCACCTCGCCGACGTCACGCACGATCCAGACGGCCAGACGTTTCTGCGTGCCGGCCTCGGTGACGTCGAAACCCTCCCCCGGCAGCCCGCAATGCACGCGCAACGCGATCGGCCCCTTGCCCCCGGGTCGCGGTGGCGTCTGCGAGAGGCCATCACTCCAGCGCAGCCAACCGGCCCGCGACAGGTGGATCACCATCACGATCACCGGGTCGGGAGAGTTCGCGGTGTCGGGTCCCGGCATGGTCCGGATGATCAGGTACTTACCGATCCGGCTGACCGATTCGACGATGCGTCCGGCCAGTGCGCTGTACGGCGGGTCTGCGGTCTTCAGCACGGCCAGCGAGGCCACGTCGACCCGTCGGATCGGAAGTCCGGCGGCTCGTCCGTCGACGTAGTCGGCGATCGCCGCCACCTCAGGAAGCTCAGGCATGTCTCCAGTGTGCTCTAGTAGACGGATGATCTCGCGCCTTTCCGACGCCGACCTGGCGGCTCACATCGCCGAGGGCGCGGGTCAGATCCTTCTCGGCGTCCGACATGGTGACCTACTGACCGGACGCCATCTCGGGGACGTCGGCGACGCGATGGCCCAGGCGTGGATCGCCAATGTCGTCGTGCGCCATCGTCCGCATGATGCGGTGCTGTCGGAGGAAGGCGCCGACATCGGTGACCGAGCCACCACCGAGCGGGTGTGGATCATCGATCCGCTCGACGGCACGCGCGAGTTCGCCGCCGGCTCCGCTGACTGGGCTGTCCACGTCGCGTTGACCCACGACGGACGGGTGACCGATGCCGCCGTCGCACTGCCGGCGGTGGGCGAGGTTTTTCGATCCGACACCGTCACAGCGCCCGATGGTCCGCTCACCGGACGCATGGCGGCGTCTCGGTACGGTGGCTCGTACGAGAGCGCATGGGTGTCGCGGCGACTGTCGCTGAGCATGATCGGCATCGGTTCGGCCGGTGCCAAGGCGATGGCGGTGGTGCGCGGTGACGTCGACGCGTATGTGCACGCCGGCGGACAGTACGAGTGGGACAACTGCGCGCCGGTGGGTGTCGCCCAGGCTGCGGGTCTGCATTGCAGCCGTCTCGACGGGACGCCCATCGTCTACAACCGACCCCAGCCTTACATGCCGGATTTTGTCATCTGCCGCAAGGAGATCCGCGATGACCTTCTCGGTGTGATCGACGAGATCTGGTGAGGGCGGCGGCCGCGGAAGTCACGACTTACGCAGCAGATAGATGTCCATGATCCATCCGATCCGCTCGCGGGCCTGCGCACGGGCGGTGACGATCCGCTCGGCGACGTCGGCGACGCGACCGGAGATCAAGATCTCGTCGTCGGTGCCCACGTAGGCTCCCCACCAGATGTGGTCGTCGGGGTCTGCCGTGTGCCGGAAGGTCAGATCGCCGTCGAGCATGACGATCTGGTTGGCGTCCGCGCCCACCGGAGTATCGGCCAGCCGTCGCCCGGTGGTGATGTGGATGGGTTCCCCGATGCGGTTGGCCGTGATGCGATGTGCGGCGGTGAGCGCACTGGCGCTGGTCACACCGGGCACCACCCGGACATCGATGTCGAGTTCGGAGTGTTCGCACAGATCGTCGACGATCCGCAATGTGCTGTCGTAGAGGGCTGGGTCACCCCAGACCAGGAAGGCGGCGACCCCACCGTCGACGAGTTCGTCGGTCAGCACGTCGGAGAGGACGGCAGCGCGAGCCCGATGCCAGCGCCTGACCTCGGCGTCGTAGTCGTCAGGGCTGCGATCACGAGGCGGGTCGACGACCTCGACGACGCGGTGGGTCGGCGCGGCGTGCCGGGCCAGGATCTCCCGTCGCGCATCGGCCAGCGACTGCTTCGTCTGTCCCTTGTCGAGAAGCAGGAACACATCGACGTCGGCCAGGGCGTCGACGGCCTCGAGCGTGAGTTGGCGCGGGTTGCCGGGCCCGATGCCGATGACCCGCAGCGTGATCCGCATCATTGCTCAGCTCCGCACCCTGGGAAGACCGTGTTTGCGTGCGGTCATGTCCAGGATGAACTGGCGCGGCAGCAAACGACGCAAGGCGAAGACCAAGCCGGCTTGATTGCCTTTGGCGTAGAAAGGTTTCGGGTGTTCGGCCAGAGCTGCGTCGACAATGACCCGGGCCATCGTGGCCGCATCGATCCCCGCGTCTTCGTTCTTGCGAGTGGCGGCAGCCAACGTCTGGTATTCGGCGGCATACGGCGAGTGCTCGCCGATGTGGATGCTGCGCCGGTCGCCGATACCGGTGGCGATCGTGCCGGGCTCCACTGAGATCATTCGGATGCCATACGGGGCGACCTCGCGACGAGTCGCGAAGGCAAACGCTTTCAACGCGGATTTCGTTGCGGCGTAATTGGACCGGAAGGCCACCGGGAAGCTGGACAGCATCGACCCGACCATCACCACGGTGCCGGCGCCACGCTCCCGCATACCGGGCAGCACCGCTTTCGTCAATGCGATCGGCCCGAAGACGTTGACCGCGAACAGTTTCTCGATCGACTCCATAGAGGTGTCTTCCAGTGCACCGGCTTGGCTCTCGCCGGCGTTGTTGATCAGGATGTCGATCACCCCGACCTTCGCCACACATGCCTCGGCACTTTCGTAGTCGGCGTTGTCGAGTGCGACATAGTTGACACCGCGGATCGGGTCGGCCACGGTCTCGGGATGTCGACTGGTGCCGTAAACGGTGTGACCCCGTTCGACGAACGCTCGCGCGACGTCGGCCCCGATGCCGCTCGATGCCCCGGTGACCAGCACGACCTTGGAATGTGATGCACCCACGACGAACACCGTAGCGCGTCGGTCGCCGACGCCGGTCAGTCGGCGTCGGACCTACGAAAGCGCGCCGCGGCCGCCGCCGACTCGCTGGCGAACCAGATGTCGGGCGCCACCGCATCGTAGGTCGACGACCCCGGTAAGTGATACGTGCCCGAGGACGCCGATGCCTTCACCGGGTAGCCGTCGGGTGCGCGGTCGGAGTCGACGAGGGGCAGGTGCGCACCGAGCGGCACCGGGGTCTTCTCACCGTCGCGGTAATACGACCCGACACCGTCTCCGGAGGCCGACTGTGCCGAACCGAATCCCAACTCCGCGTCGTCGGGCGGGGCCATGACCTCGCTGAGGTCCTCGGCCATGAGCTCTTCCAGGGACAGCGGCATCGTCAGATCGCTGACCTCCGTGGCGGGCCCGTCACCCGAGCCCGACGCCGCCACCGCACCGGAGGCTGATTGCGCGGGCGCCGGTCCGGTGGCCGCTGCCACCGTGTCCGCCGTCCCGCTGTCTGCCGCGGACGACTCCACCTCCGATGGCAGCCCTGCGGGCGGTTCGCCCATCGTCACCTCATCATCGGCCGCGGATTCTGCCTGCTCAGCCGGCTTCGTCCGGAAGCTCTCGACTGGCGCGGCGGCCTCCGGACCGACCTGGTCGAGACGTTGGGCGGCGGCCGCGACCGGTTCACCGTCGGGCTGCTCCGCGGTGGCGGCCGCCCGCGGCGCTGCAGACTGCCGGAACGTGGTGAACAACCAGATCAGGAGCAGACCCACGAGAATGAGCAGGAACGGGACCAGCAGCCACCACCAGTCGCTGCCCTCGGTCTCGTCGGCGGCATTCGTGTCAGCGCCGGAGGCACCAACACCGATGGGATTCGCGCCGGCCTGCGACGCCACGAAGAGCACGTGACTCGCCACGATCGTCGCGCCGAGCACGATTCCGGCCGTCCGCTGTGTTCGTCTGCGCGTTCTCGTCATCATGGCACCCCGACTCCGTCATCATCGAAGTTCTATCGGTCCTGTCATCCACGGCGGCACGAACCGCCCAAGATACCAATCTGTTTCATTTGCCAGTCGAACATACACCGATATCACTCCGACAACCGGTAAACGCGCGCAGGCAAATTCGCACCAAGACGTAAGGACTTGTCATTGCACTGCTGCGCGTAGGCGGATTTTTGGCCGATCTGTGACGCAAATACATTCTGCGACGCCATTTCCGGACCGCAGCACCTGCGTCAGGCGAGCCGGGAAACCTGCTCGACGAGATTCTTGTCGGTCTGCCGGACAGCTTGGCCGGCGAACGGTTCCACCAGGCTGCCGAGGGCACGTCCGGCCAGGCCACCCGGCAATGTGTAGACGAACTCGACATCGACCTGAGTCCCGGCCCCGGCGTCGACGAAGTTCCAGGTGGTGTTGGCCGAGAATCCCTCGACCGATTCAAGCCGAATGAGTTCGTTCTCGACCCATTCCACGGTTTCCACAGTCGAGGCCAGAGTCTTGGGACCCACTTTCATGGTTACCGCGAACTGCGATCCGACGCCGTCGGTGGCCTCGGTCACCGGGACGAATCTGGTGACCCCGAAGAAGAAATTCGGCACATTCTGATGATCGTTGATGTAAGCGAACACCCGATCACGTGGCACCTCCACCGACGAACTGTGGCGGATCGTCCCCATTGTTTCCTCCCGGTTGCTTCTTGACCACACCCCGACGGTCCGATATCCGTCGGAACATGCCGGATCAGGATCGCTCGACGCCCCCCGGTTCCGGCGCACCCGACTCTGCCACACCCGGAACCTGGCGGGAACTGTTTGACCGTGGTCACCGCGCTGCGGTCACGGTGTTCGCAGGCGGCATCGCCGTGTTCGCCATCAACACCTACCTGACTGCGGCATCATTGCCGACCGCCGTTGCCGAGATCGGCGGCCAGCGCCTCTACGCCTGGGTGATGACGGTCTTCCTGATCACCTCGGTGTTCTCGTCGATGTTGGTGACGCGAACGCTGTCCCATTGGGGCGCGCGGGGTGCATATCGCGTGGCCTTCGGACTGTTCGGTGTCGGCTCGCTGGTGTGTGCCCTGAGTCCGGTGATGCCGGTCATGCTGCTTGGCCGCGGATTGCAGGGACTGGGCGGCGGACTGCTGACGGGCCTGTCCTTCGCTGTCATCCGGGTGGCACTGCCCGAACGCCTCTGGGTGCGAGCCGTGGGTTTCGCATCAGCGATGTGGGGTGTCGGCAACCTCATCGGGCCGCTGCTGGGCGGCTTGTTCGCCCAGGTCGGGTTTTGGCGGGGTTCCTTCTGGCTGCTGGTGATCGCGTCTGCCGCGATGGGCGGATTGGTGCGGGCGTTGCCGGCGGGACGGCGCGCTGAGTCCGACGCCGCATCACTGCCGGTGGCCTCGCTGGGCTGGCTCGTAGCCGCCACCGTCTGCGTGTCGGTGGCCGGCATCGTAGACGGGTTACGGGTGCCACTGATCCTCCTGGGTGTGGCGGCCGCGCTGTCGATCGGCTTCATCGTGGTCGACCGTCGCGGTGACGCCGGATTACTGCCGCGGTTGACCTACCGTATCGGCAACCCCCTCAAGTGGATATACGTCTCGATCGCGGTGCTGGCCATCGGCTCGACCGCCGAGGGTTTTGTTCCGCTGTTCGGCCAGCAGATCGCCGGGATGCCACCGCTGGTCGCCGGCATGCTCGGGGCGGCCCTGTCCTGGGGATGGTCGAGTGCGCAACTGACCAGCACCACGTGGGCCAACGGCGAGCGGGCCACCGCGGTGCGGATTCTGGGCCCGGGCGTTCTCGGCGCCGGTCTCGCGGGGTACGGAGCGCTCCAATTCGCTTCGACCCCTGGGGTCATCGCCGCCTGGTTCCTCGCGCTGTTCGTCGCCGGAGCAGGCATCGGCATGGCGTTCCCGCACATCGCGACCGCCGCCATGACCATCACCCGCGACGACACCGAGGCGGCTCGGGCGTCGGCCGGAGTCAACACGGTGCAGATGGTCGCCAACACCTTCGGATCCGCGGTGGCCGGACTGCTCGTGAGCGTGGGTGCGACGGTCTCCACAGGCGCGAACCCGGCGGTCACATCGGCACGGTTTCTCGGATTCGGGTTTGCCGCGATTGCTGCCGCAGGCGTTGTCGCTGCGATCGCATCGGTGCGGCCTGCCACGGTCAGCCCCGGAAAGCAGGTCCGTCGTACTGATCGATCGTGACGAACTCGTCGATCGCCTGTCGACGCAGTTTCGTCAACTGTTTCACCGGTTTTCCGATCGGAACGACGGCTGCCACCGCGTGGTCGGCCGGTAATCCGAGCAGGTCCCGGACGGCCGGCTCCTGGGCGATCGCCATGGACGTGAGATTGCCGCCGTACCCCTCCGCTCTGGCACCCAGCAGGATGTTCCAGACCAGTGGGTAGACGCTCGCCCCACTGACCACACCCACCCGGTCGAGGAACTGATCCACCGCGGCAACGCGTCCCAGATCCACCGACACCACAAGCACCACCGGAGCTCGGCGAATCGGCTCGACGAAACTCGCTGGGACAGCGGTTTCATCGATGATGTCAGGCGCAACTGCGGTCGGTACAACAGGATTCCACGGGTTCTCGCCCGCGTTGCGTTGCGCCACATAGCGTCGGACCGTCGGCTCACCCAGTTCGCTGAGACGCTGCTTGATCGATGCATCACGGACGACGACGATGTGGGCTCCCTGACGGTTGCCGCCGCTGGGGGCGAACCGCGCGTTGTCGAGGATGCGCCACAGCACGTCGTCGGGTAGCGGGTCGTCGGTGAACTGTCGCGCCGCGAAGGTGGTCCGCATGATGTCGTAGAGCTCCATGCGTCCACTATGCCCCGCAGGCCGGGCGCAGTCAGCGATCAGATTAGCCGTGCACCGCCGCCGACACTTTTCGCAACAGCACGGTCAGCGACTCCCGCTCATGCGCAGTCAACCCCGACAACGCAACCTCGTCGTCGGCGAGGCGACGAGGGAGTTCGGCGTCGACCAGTGCCCGCCCGGCGTCGGTGGGTTCGAGCAGCACCACCCGCCCGTCGCGCTCGGACTTCCGGCGCACCAGCAACCCGCGGCGGGCGAGATTTTCGGTGATCTTGGTGATCGAGGCGCCGCTGAGCATCGTCGTGGAGACCACCTCGCTGGCCCGGAGCGGCCGCGGAGAGCGAGTCAACGCTCCAAGCACGTCGTACTCCGATCTCGACACCCCATGCGGCTCGAGCTGGCGGTCGAGGTGGTGGCTGCTCGCGGTGGCAATATGCTGGATGCGGCCCAGGATGCCGATCGGGCGCATATCGAACTCGGGGTATGCCTTCGCCCACTCGGCTTGGATCCGATCGACGAGGTCGGGCACTTCTGGGCCGGTCACAGCCGCCATCGTAGGCCCTGCCGGCTCGCGTCAATTTATTTCACTACTAAAATAGTGATAAAGTAACGACATGACCACATCCCTCGCCGAGCACGCGCGCGCCCGTCACGACGCGCTGACGCATGCGCTCCGGCCGTCGGTGTGGCGGGCCACGCTGTCGGCAGACCTCGCACGTCTGAGCGTCGCCGCGCCGCTACGGGTGGGATTCGCGGTGGCCTGCACACTCGTCATCGGCGGGATGACCGGGCACCGCGACGTCGCCGGCCTCGCTGCGTTGGGCGCTCTGATCGCCGCATTCTGCCGCGCGGATCCATTTCGGGTCCGCGCCGGTCGTCTCGCAGTGCTCGCGATCGGGATCGTCACGTCGGTGGGCGTCGGCGCAGTCCTGGGCCTCACCGACGCACCGGTGGCAGCCGAGATCGCCGCCATCTCGGTACTGGCAGGCGCGGCCGCGCTCGGGGTCGCCGCCCTGCACATCACCGGCCCTGGCGCGATCGTCTTCGTGTTCGCGGCCAATGCCGCCACGGGATTCACTGACGACGCAACGGATCTCACGCGCGCACTTTCCGCGACAGCACTGGGCACCGTTGTCGGCGCGGGGGCATCGCTGGCACCGTGGATCTGGCGCCGGTACCGCGCGACGGCCATCGACTCGACACCGGTGCACTACCACTCCCTCTGGCGCACGTTGCGCCGTCGGCCACAGCCCGACTTGCTGATCAACAGCGGTCGAATCGTGGTTGCCACTGCGGCGAGTGCCGCCATCGCCGTCGGTATCGGTTTCTCACATCCGATGTGGGCCGCGATGGGCGCCCTCGCCGCGATGCAGGGTGTCTCCTATCACCTGACCGTCCAGCGCGGCGTACAACGCCTCCTCGGCAACATCGTCGGCGCCGTCGTCGCCGCGGCATTGCTGGGTATGGGTCTCGGCTACTGGGGTGCGGTGATCGCGATCGTGGCGTGTCAGGTCATCGCGGAGATCTGGGCGCCGGTGAACTACGCGGTCACCTCGCTGGCGGTGACTCCGATGGCGCTGCTGCTCATCGCCGTGAGTGCCGGCCTCAGCCCGCAAGCAGCGATCGACCGGGTCGCCGACACTCTCATCGGGGTGGTGTTGGGGATCGTGGTGGCTGCGATGACGATCTCGGTCGGCGACCACCCGGGCCGGAGGTCGGCAGGGATGTCATAGTGCGCCCGCGTGAATCTCTGTCAAACTACACAGTGGGCGCACACCGACCGGAGGTCGGCAAGAATGTCACAGTGCTCCCGGCAGGATTCGAACCTGCGACACCGGCTTTAGGAGAGCCGTGCTCTATCCCCTGAGCTACGAGAGCGGATCGACCGGACCGATCGAACACAGTGGAGTGTACGGCACCCCACACCCGACCCTGATGGACGCGTCCGTGGGCTGCGGACACCCGGGGAGCGCGTCGATCGCCAGTCCCCGGCCGCACCTCGAGGCGCGGCTGCAACCGCCACCTCGCCTGTGTCCCAGACCACAACTACGGTGCGGTTCACCGCTGTGACCAGCGAAAATCTGCCAGGCTGTGAGATCTGTTGATTCTCCTGCCAGGAAATGCCCGTAAACTGCGCGACGCATGACCGTCGAAAGACCAGGAGGGGTGGAGTTGCACAACGGCGCCGATACGACGCCGACGGAGACACGTGGCAGCGTCTCCGCTCCCGGCACCACCACGATGGCACCCAGCCCAGCCACAGCCGCCACTGCGCCGCCGTCGGCGAAGGCTGCGCGCGCCCACACCGCCGACCTGGTCCGTGTCCTGCTGTTCACCGGCGTCGTGATCGCGCACAGCATCAACGGGATCAACACCACCCCGGACGTCATCCGGTCCAGCAACCTCGTCGGCACCCTGCTGCACCTGACGCGCTACGGCTTCGTCGCGGTGACCCTGTTCGTGCTGGTGCTCAGCACTCGCGACCGGCCGATGGCGCCGCGCACCTTCTGGCGTCGCCGCTTCGGGCTCGTCGTCTGGCCCTATCTGCTGTGGACGATCATCTACGCGATCACCGATCACCTGGTGATCGCCGGCAACCCGTTCGGTTCACCCGGTCAGTTCTTCGGCGACCTCGCCGTGAACATGGTCGACGGGCAGGGCAAATATCAGCTTTACTTCCTGCTGATCTCGATGCAGATCTATCTGGCCTTCCCGGCCATCGCGTGGCTGTTGCGTCGCACCGAGAACCGCCACTGGGCAGTGCTCGGGGCGGCCGGGGCCATCCAAATGTCGATGTTCGTGGTGTATCAGTATCTCCCCCGGCCCAGCGGCGACGCGTGGACAGTCGTCTACGAGAACCTGTGGAAGACGCTGCCGATGTACGCCTTGTTCGTCGCGATCGGCGCGCTCGCGGCTTACCACCATGAGGCCGTCGAGCGGTGGCTGCGCGACCATGTCGTGTGGGTGATCGCAGCGGGATTGATCGGCACCGCGTTCAGCGTCTCCGCCTATCTGCTGGCCACGGCCCCGGGCGACGTCCCGCTGCAGGCCAACACACCGTGGAATCCCGCCACCCTGCCGTGGCTGATCGGCGGGCTCGCACTGTTGTGGCTGGCGGCGATGGGCTGGGACGACCTGCGAGCCGCCGGCCGCTCGGTGGGCGCGCGGGCGGTCAGCATCGCGACGATTCGCGCATTCGGTGTGTTCGCCGTCCACCCACTGATCCTGGACGTGCTGGCACGGATCGGGTTCATGTCCGCACTGTTCGACTGGTTTCCCAACTCGGCCGCGCTGCGGTCTATCGCGTTGGTGGTGGTCACGTTGGCATTGTCATTGGTCGTCGTCGACCTGCTCTTGCGGACGCCGCTGAGCCGCTGGCTGGTGGCCCGGCCCCGCATTCCACTCCGCCGCGCCGAGCGATCTTCAACGATCGTTCAGAATTCACACAAGTGACGCCAGTTTTCCTGGTCGTCACATCTGCGAAATAGCTCAGGTACCTCCTGCTCATAGCGTCATATCGCTTGCACAACGAGCTTGTCGGGTGTCCGTGGTCCGGCAGGCGACGAACCCAGGAGTGACCATGAGTGGCAGCATGTCTCGCCGTCAAGCCATCGAAGCAGTGACCACCTACGAGGTGGAAACCGACGGCTTCCCCGAACCCTTGGCAGATACCTTCGGACGCAACGTCTTCACGCTCGGGGTGATGAAGAATCGGCTTCCCAAACATGTCTTCAAGGCGGTGTCGGCGACCATCGACAAGGGTGCGCCGCTCGACCCGGCATTGGCCGATTACGTCGCGGTGGCGATGAAGGACTGGGCCATCGAGAAGGGCGCCACCCACTACGCGCACGTCTTCTACCCGCTGACCGGTTTCACCGCCGAGAAGCATGACTCCTTCCTGGAGCCCGACTCCAGCGGCGCGTCGCTGGCGGAGTTCCAGGGCAAGACCCTGCTGCAGGGCGAACCGGATGCGTCGAGCTTCCCCAACGGTGGACTGCGCGGCACGTTCGAGGCGCGCGGCTACACCGGTTGGGATGTGACCAGCCCGGCCTACATTCTGGAGAACCCCAACGGCAACACCCTGTGCATCCCCACGATCTTCATCTCGTGGACCGGTGAGGCGCTCGACAAGAAGACTCCGCTGCTGCGCAGCCAGCAGGCGATGAGCAAGCAGGCCATGCGGGTGCTGGAGCTGTTCGGTCACACCGACATCGACACCGTCGTCTCCTACGCCGGCGCCGAGCAGGAGTACTTCCTGATCGACCGCCACTTCTACTTCTCGCGTCCCGACCTGATGTCGACCAACCGCACCCTGTTCGGCGCCAAGCCGTCGAAGGGTCAGGAGTTCGACGACCACTACTTCGGCGCCATCCCCGACCGGGTGCTGGCGTTCATGATCGAACTCGACCGTGAGCTCTTCAAGCAGGGCATCCCGGCGAAGACCCGGCACAACGAGGTCGCGCCAGGCCAGTTCGAGATCGCGCCGGTGTTCGAGAAGTCCAACCTCGCCCACGATCACCAGCAGCTCATGATGACCACCATGAAGAAGGTCGCCGAGCGTTACGGCATGGTGTGCCTGCTGCACGAGAAGCCGTTCGCCGGTGTCAACGGGTCAGGCAAGCACGTGAACTTCTCGCTGGGCAACAGCAACCAGGGTAACCTGCTCAACCCGGGCGACACCCCGCACGAGAACGAGCAGTTCCTGGTCTTCTGCGCCGCCATCATCCGCGGCGTGCACAAGTTCGGCGGGCTCCTGCGCTCCTCGATCGCCTCGGCGTCCAACGACCATCGCCTCGGCGCCAACGAGGCGCCGCCGGCCATCATCTCGATCTTCCTCGGCGACCAGCTCGCCGACGTCTTCGACCAGATCGCCAAGGGCGGCGCCAAGGAATCCAAGCAGACCGGTGTGCTCGAACTCGGCGTCGACACCCTGCCGCCGCTGAAGGCCGATGCCGGCGACCGCAACCGCACCAGCCCGTTCGCCTTCACCGGCAACCGCTTCGAGTTCCGTGCCCCCGGTTCCAACCAGTCGATCGCCGACCCGATGATCGCGATCAACGCGATGCTCGCCGACTCCCTCGACTACGTCGCCACCTTCCTGGAGAAGGAACTCTCCGACGGCACCGAGTTCAACTCTGCTGTGCAGAAGCTGCTCTCCGACATCATCGTCGAACACGGCAAAGTGGTGTTCAACGGCAACGGTTACTCCGACGAGTGGCAGGAGGAAGCGGCCTCACGCGGCCTACTCAACCTGCGCACCACCGTCGACGCGATGGCGCAGCTCGACGAGCCGGCCATCAAGTCGGTGATGAGCGATTACGGCATCCTGAGCAACCGTGAGCTCGAGGCGCGCAAGGAGGTCGTCCTCGAGCAGTACGCGCTCGCGCTGCTCGTCGAGGCGAAGGAGTCCCTCGAGATCGCGAAGACGATGATCCTGCCCGCCACCAACCGCTACCAGGGAGAACTGGCCGCAACCGCGGCGAGCCTGAAGGCCGCGGGCGTGGAGACCGACCATCCGGTGATGCTGACGGTGACCAAGAACCTCAAGGATCTCTACACCGCGATGGTCACGCTCGAAGAGGCCATCGACCAATTCCACGGCGACTCGGTCGAGGCCGAAGCGGAGTACGCGCTGAAGTCGTTGATCCCGGCGATGACCGAGGTCCGGGAGGTCGCCGACAAGCTCGAGACCATGGTGGCCGACGACCTGTGGCCGTTGCCGACCTATCACGAGATGCTCACCATCCTCTGATCACCGCCCGCTGATCAGCGCCGGGCGGCGCTCGGCCGCCCGGCCACGCTTCGGCGACAAGTGCCTCAGAGAACAACCCGAACAGCGGGTGTTCTCTGGGGCACTTCGCTTTCCGTACGGGGTTCGTATCCGAGTGGGGTGCGCTTCGATGAGCGCAGCGTGGTTCTGCGTTGCCGGAGCGGCAGATCACCACCGACGCGTCGAACCTCGCGACGCGCAACCGATGCACAACCGCGCGGCCGGAAGGGCCTCGAGCCGGGCATCGGAGATCGGCTCACCGCAGCGCTCGCACCGCCCATAGGTACCAGCGTCCGCGCGGCTCAGCGCGGCGTCGAGTTCGTCGAGTCGCACCCGCGACCGCTCCAGCTGCGCGACCAGTTGGCCACGCTCCACCGCGAGTGTCGACCCCTCCGGGTCGTGCTCGTCGTCGGAGCTGGAGTCCGCGGTCGCCTCGATCACCGCCGCCAGACGCGCCGAGAGCTGTTCGATGAGCCGCGTCGTCTCGGTTCGTTCACTGTCCAGCACGCGCCTGATGGCGTCGCGGGCGTCGCCGGTCATCTCGATCCCCTCATCCACGTATAGCCCTCAACGACAGCGCCACCACGAGCCGCGTCGCGGGATCGTCCAGATCCATTCCGGTGAGCGCCTGTAACCGACGAATGCGGTAACGCAACGTGTTCGGGTGTACATGAAGCGCCGCAGCCGCCGTACGGACGTCGCCGAAGTGGTCGAGGTAGGTGCGCAGAGTGATGGTGAACTGGCTTCGCGTGCGTTCGTCGGTGTCGGCCAGCTCGACAACCCGACTGTCCACGAGTTCGGGGTTGGCTGCCAGATGCGCCACGATCTCACCGAGCAACACACCCGTCTGCGATTCCTCGACGGTGGCGACGTCGCCGATCAATTCGCCCTCACGTTCGGCCGCATCGAGGACCCGATCGACCTGGCCGCGCAGCCTCGGCACCGATTCGAGTCCGACGTCCGGGCCGGCGACGACCACCCGCAGGCGGGCGCCGAACTGTCGCTCGGCTGCGTCGATCGCCGCTCGCGCCCACGCCACCGTCGCCTGGGCGGCCACCCGGGGCGCGACCACATATATCCGGGAGCCCAGCGTCCCGGTCACCGACAACGGGCTGAATGCGCTGGCGTGCAGGGTGACCGCCGAAAGCTCGCCTGGGCCGATCGATCCGGCCGGCGACGACGCGAGACCGGCCACCACTACGGTCGCGTCAGGCACCATTCCGAGTTGCGCCGCAAGGTACTCGGGGTCCACGATCTCACCGCGTACCCCGAGTAGCCGGCGGACGGTCACGGCGTGGTCGTTCCCGCGGGCCCGGCCACGCGAGATCACCCGCGCCGCGACGGCGGCCGCGCCGGTCAACACGTCGTCGGTATCCTCGGCGAAGTCGACGGCGCCTCGTTGCAGCCAGATGGCCCCGAGGAACTCCCCCACCGCCGAGCCCGCCGCCCGGATCGCCACCGCACGCCGCGCGCGGATGCCGAGGTCGGCGTGTTCGTCCACCCGAATCACCTCCGACGACGTGCGCAGCGTGTCCATCACCCCCCAGGTCCGCAGCCAGGCCATCATCTCCGGCGGACCCTCGCGGCCCAGGATCGAAAGCCTGCGCAATTCGTCCGCTTCGTCGCCGGCGCGGCTGTAGGCCAGTACATGCGACCGTTCGTCCTCGATACTCACCAGAGCACGGGTGCGTCGAGCTAGTTCGGCCGCAAGGTCGAAGAGGTCGCCGGTGGCGCCCGTCCGCATCGATTCGCCCTGCGACTCACCGCCCGCCTCGGCCTCCAGCACGCGCATGATGAGGTGATAGATCCGCTCCCATCGGGCATGCGGGTCGACGGCGACTACCGCGGTTCCGGTGGCCTCTGCACGTACCACGACCTGCGCCGATGGCGATTTACAGAACACCGCGACCGGCGCGCGGGAGTCGAGGCCGCACAGCCAACTGTGCAGCGTGTCGTCGGGGACCCCGACGAACAGGAACATGTCCGCTCCACGCGCCGCGCGTCCCAGACCGAGACGGACGTCGTCGACATCCAGCAGCGCTGCGGAGGAGACGATCGCGTCGAGACCCGCGGGTGCGGTGATCAACTGCGCGACCGTACGGTCCAAGGCCAGTAGCAGCCGTCCGATGGATACACCTGCGGACACGGACATGATTCCAGTATGCCTGCGGTTCGTTGTTCGATCCGACAAAGAGTCCGATATCGCGTTGGCCGATGAGCCATGTCCTCGTCGCCGCACACGCGGTGAAGTAAGCGCATGGATGCCGTCACCAGTCCCCCTCGACCGACCAACGAACCGGTACACACCTATGCGCCGGGTAGCGCCGAACGCAGCCTGATCGTCGCCGAACTCGACCGCTGCTCCGCCGCCGACCCGCAGCACCTGCCGCACATCATCGGCGGGCGTGAGTGCTCCGGCACCGGCCCACTCGTCGATGTAGTCCAGCCGCATGCCCACCACGAGGTCCTCGGCACCATCACCAACGCGACCCACGACGACGCCCGCGCGGCGGTCGATGCCGCGCTCGTGGCGGCGCCGCAGTGGGCGTCCACCACATTCGACGAGCGCGCCACCGTACTGCTGCGCGCGGCCGATCTGTTGAGCGGTCCGTGGCGTGAGCGCATCGCCGCGGCAACGATGCTCGGACAGTCGAAATCGGTGCAGCAGGCCGAGATCGACGCACCCTGTGAGCTGATCGACTTCTGGCGATTCAACGTCGCCTTTGCCCGTGAGATCCTTGCCGAGCAACCGATCTCATCACCGGGGGTGTGGAACCGCCTCGACCACCGGCCGCTCGACGGTTTCGTGTATGCCATCACCCCGTTCAACTTCACCGCCATCGCCGGCAACCTGCCGACGGCTCCGATGTTGATGGGCAACACCGTGATCTGGAAACCCTCACCCACCCAGGCATATGCCGCTGCCGAGACGATGGCACTGTTACGTGCCGCCGGACTGCCCGACGGGGTCATCAACCTCGTGCACGGCGACGGGAAGGAACTCTCCGAGGTGGTTCTACCCGACCAGAATCTGGCGGGCATCCACTTCACCGGTTCCACGGCGACATTCCAGCACCTGTGGCGCGAGGTGGGCGGCCACATCGACCGCTACCGCAACTATCCTCGCATCGTCGGGGAAACCGGCGGCAAGGACTTCATCGTCGCCCACAGCTCGGCCGACCCGGACGTCGCACGCACCGCCCTGATCCGTGGCGCCTTCGAATATCAGGGGCAGAAGTGTTCGGCCGCCTCACGCGCCTACGTGGCCCGCTCGGTGTGGGACCGCATGGGTGATGACTTCCTCACCGAAGCAACAGAACTGACCTATGGAGATGTGCGTGACCTGTCGAACTTCGGTGGCGCGGTCATCGACCGTCGTGCGTTCGCCAAGAGCGTTGCCGCCATAGATCGCGCCAAGACGGTACCCCATCTCACCGTGGCCACCGGTGGCGAATGCGACGACAGCGAAGGCTATTTCGTCCGACCCACCGTTCTGCTGGCAGATGATCCGACCGATGACGCATTCGCCACGGAATACTTCGGTCCCATCCTGGCGGTCCATGTCTTCGACGACGACACGTTCGACGACACCTTGCGCCTGGTGGATACGACCGCCAAGTATGCGCTGACCGGCGCAGTGATCGCCACCGACCTCGACGCCATCGCGAACGCGTCCGGCGTCTTGCGGCAGGCGGCGGGCAATTTCTACATCAATGACAAACCGACCGGGGCCGTCGTCGGCCAGCAACCCTTTGGAGGCGCCCGCGGATCGGGAACCAACGACAAGGCCGGCTCCAAGGCGAACCTGATGCGGTGGACCTCCACCCGCACCATCAAGGAGACCTTCGTGCCACCGACCGCATCGTCGTATCCGCACATGCGCAGCGATCTGTCATGAGTCTGTTCGACGCCACCCTGCGACCGATGATCCTCGCGGCCGCCGGCAGCAACCGGATCCGGGAGACCGCACAGCGGACGGCGATGACCCGGCAGGTGGTCGAGCGGTTTGTTCCCGGGGAGACGCAGGCCGACGTCCTCGCCGCAATTCACGGGTCGCTCGATGCGGGACTCGCGGTCAGCGTCGACTTCCTGGGTGAGGACACCACCGACGACGCGCAGGCCACGGCCACTGTCGAGGCCTACCTCGACCTCATCACAGCGATGGGGCGGCTTTCCCTGGCCGGGACCGCAACCACTGCCCTGGAGGTGTCGGTGAAACTCACCGCGCTGGGCCAATCCCTGTCCGACCACGGCGCCAAGATCGCCGAGGAGAACGCCCGTAGGATCGCCGCCGCGGCACACGACGCGGGTGTGCTGGTCACCATCGACGCCGAGGATCACACGGGCGTGGAGACACGTCTCGGCATCGTCCGCAGCCTGCGCAGTGATTTCCCAGAAGTCGGCACCGTCCTACAGGCATACCTGCGCCGCACCGAGGACGACTGTGTCGAGTTCGCCAGATCGGGTGCGCGGATCCGGCTGTGCAAGGGCGCCTACGCCGAACCTGCGTCGGTCGCCTATCCGACTCGCGAACTCACCGACGAGTCCTACCTACGCTGCCTGCGAATCCTCATGAAGGGCGACGGGTATCCGATGGTCGCCAGCCATGATCCGGTCATCATCGACGCGGCGCAGACGATGGCCGATGAACTCGAACGTACCCCGGACTCGTGGGAACACCAGATGCTCTACGGAATTCGCTCCGATGAACAGAAGCGGCTGGCGGCCACGGGTCGTCGTATACGCGTCTACATCCCGTACGGCAGCGAGTGGTACGGATACTTCGTTCGCCGACTCGCCGAGAAGCCGGCCAATCTCGGATTCTTCTTACGCGCGCTGGCCGGCTGATTGCACACAGAGAACCACGGCCATCACCGCAGCGGCTGAGCCCGTTTCACCTGATCGGCGGCCCGAGCAGCGTCGAGATCGACATCGGCGGTGAGGACGGCCGGACCTACGTGCAGAACACCTGAGGTCAGCGGTTGCGTCCGCAGGCCGCCGCGACCGATCAGCGCCTTGCGCACCCCTTCTCCGGCAACGGTGTCCATCCAGGAACACGGGTGTGCCGGGCGGCCGCCACGGAAGCGAATCGGGCCGCTCCCGGAGTTGATGGTGAACTCGTGTGCTCGCAACGGGTCGAGTTCGAGGCCGCGTACCACCACATTGCGTCGCGCCACTGAGGGGTCGACGTCTCCGGCGGCGGCCTGCCACGCCTCGAGTGCGAGAAAGGTGACCGCGGCCTCGGTGTGCGCACGGACGCCGAAGAAGCGATCGCCGCGAATTCCCTTGTCTGCGACGATCTCCACTTGTTCTGGCGTTGACGTCTGCACCAGCACGGCCGGACCGTCTTTCGGTCTGCCGAAGTACGCGTGGGCCGGTGAGACCAACAGCGAGACGATCTCGAAAGAGTACTCCACGCCCTCGAGAGTAGAGTCACCCGCGCTCGCGCGCCGAGACGTAGTGCAGCCCGCGGAACACCGCACTGCTCGCGAACACCGACGCATCGAGTTCGACCTCGCGGTGCCGCGCCATCCGCAGTGCCAGCCGCAACAGCATCTTGATGTCGCGCGGCGTGATGTCGGGGAAGCCGCCGACGAGGTCGTCGAGTAGATCCTCGCCGAGCACCACATCGTTGCCGGCCGCGAGGATCTGCCAGATCTCCCGGGCGTGTTTGGGCCCCGGCGGCTGATACTCGATGACAGCGGCACAGCGCGCCAGGATCGCCTCGTCGACACCGTCGACGCGATTGGTCGTCAGGAACAGCAAACCGTCGAAATACTCCAGAGTGCGCAGGAATTCGGCGACTATGGCGTTCTGCGCCAGATCCAGGCCGCGCTCCATCACGAACACGTCCGCCTCGTCGAGCAGCAGCACCGCATCCCAGCGCTTGGTCCGGTCGAAGATCACCTCGAGATTCTTGCGCACGAGTTCGGCGGTGGTGCCGAGTGAGCCGGAATGGATCGAGTACAGCGGGCGCCCCGTCACCTCTGCGTACACCTCGGCGGTGAGCGTCTTCCCCACGCCCGGTCGCCCCTTGGCCAGGATCACGTTACCGGCCGACTTGCCATCGATGATGTCTCCGGTGAACACCGAGATGTCTGTGGTCAAGATGTTCAACAGTTCCCGCTGCTCGTCGGGCAACACCAGCTTGTCCTGCAGATGCACATCGTAGACATAGGTATCCAGGTCGGCGGTGTTGACGTCCAGGAAATCCTGCGCCCCGAGATCGAAGACGCGCACTGCTGTGATGACCGGCACCGGACCGTAGTCGGTGCCGGACTCGTCGTCACCGAACAGGATCGACGGCGCGACCATCCGCAGCGCGGCGATCTCGCCCGGCGCGACGTCCTGGATCACCTTGCGGTTGTCGCGTTTGTTCGGTGCACGGTAGTCGTCGGTGCGGATCACCCGGCCGGTGAACCGGAACTGGGTGCCGAACCCGGTGTCGATCACCTCGTGGTATCGGTCGCGCCGAATCTCATACGCCGCCTTGAGCTCCGGCGTCTCCTTGTAGGACCCGCCGGCGGCCAGGACATCGGCAGGTACCTTGCCGACCACCTCGGTCTCCTCGAACACCAGCAGCCGGGGTGCACGCGACGGGCGCTTGACCGTCGCGTTGTCGGCCTCCATCGTCACCTTGATGCGCGGCCCGTGGGTGCGGTCGGCGTGCTCCAGGGTGATGTCGGTGACCAGATACGGATGCAGATGTCCGTCGGATTCCCGCACATAAAGCCAGCCGTCGATCATGTCCGCACGCAGGAAACTGCGGAAGATCTCGGTGGCGGCGTCGATGTGCGGGATCACCGGGAACCTACCGGCGCGGGCCGACTGGATCGCATTGACCGCGCGGGCGAAGGACTCCGCCCCGTGTGCCTGCGCGGTCTCGGCCAGGTCGGCCAGCGCCGCGTCGGTCAGATCCCGATCGGCGATCGCCAATTCCGCGGACCGCCACGACTGAGCCTGGTGTCGCACGCCGGCGAGGTCAGCGCAGGACGTGGCACCGACCACCGCGGTGGGTGCGACGAGCATCCGTTCAGCGCTCGGGGTCGAGGACGAAGTCGTAGTCCACCACGACGCCTTCGCCGTTGGGGTTCTCCCTCGGATCCAGCATGAGTTCGGGCTTGACCGCCGACGCGATGTCGTCGTCATTGTGCGGATCACCGGGGAAGTACAGCTGGGTGGTGATCAGCTCATGGCCGGGTGCGCTCACCTTGAAGTGTAGGTGGGCCGGGCGCCAGGCGTGCCACCCGGCGGCCGCGATGAGCTGGCCGCACGCACCATCGGTCGGGATCTGGTAGGGCGCCGGACGCAGCGTGTGGATCTCGAATCGGCCGTCCTCGTTGACAGTCCAGGTACCGCGCAGATTCCACTCCGGCAAGCCCGGGGCGAACTGGGAGTAGAAGCCGAGGTCGTCGGCATGCCACAGTTCGACTTTGGCGCCGGTGAGCGGAGTGCCGTCGACGGCCCGCACCTGGCCCGCGAACACGAGTGGCGTGCCCGGTTCGTCGTCGCGCATCGGGATGGTGCCGTTCCACTCCAATTCCGGTGAGCCGTCCAGATAGTAGGGCCCCTCGATGGTGCCCTTGCTGCCCTCTCGGTGCTCGCTGGCGACCTCCTCGACGGAGTGCTCGAGCCAGACGTCGAGGAACAGCGGCCATTCGCCGTCCTCGCCGACCTTGATCAGCCACGCCTTGAGTGCGTTGTACTCGGCGTAGCTGACCTTGTCCTCGAGGATGATGTCGTTGAGGCCCTTGATGACCTTGGAGGCCAGGTAGTCGACGCGGGCGGTGTCGACGACACCCTCGCGGGTACCCGCCGATGCCATCCGTTCGCGGAATCGCGCCGAAGCGTTGGCGCCGGATTCGGCGGCCTTGGCGGTGACCTCGGCGTCAAAGCTGATGTCGGTCATGGGTCGTGCTCCTTCTTGATCGGCCGGTGGGCTGACGCATGCGGAATGAGGGCCGTCTCAGCCCGCTGCGATATCCGAGGGGTGGGTGGCCAGCGGGGTCACCGCGATGTCCATGTAGGCGAACAGCGGGAGCCCGGAGAGGATCTCGTGCAGTTCGTCGTTGTCGGTCACGTCGAAGATCGAGTAATTGGAGTACTCGCCGACGATCCGCCAGATGTGCGGCCATTTACCGCTGCGCTGTAGATCCTGCGAGTACCTCTTCTCGCGTGCCACGATCTCTGCGCGCACGTCGGGATCGAGGTCCCCGGGGATGTGGACATCCATCCGTACGTGGAACAACATCGTCAACTCCGATCGGTTCGATAGTGGGCGAGTTTGTCCGGGTCGATCTCGATCCCGATTCCGGCGGAGGCGCACCGGTGCAGGTGGCCGTCACTGATCTGCAGCGGATGCGCCAGCAGGTCATCGGTCATGTCCAGAAAGTTCGACAGCTCACCGGCATTGCGCGAGGTCGATTCGAACGCCGTCCCGAATGCCAGCGCGCAGGCCGTGCCGACCTGACCGTCGATCTGATTGCCGATCACGACCTCGAGTCCGAGTCCTTCGGCGAGATGATGGACGCGGCGAGACGCGGTGAAGCCGGTGCGAGCGGTCTTGATGCTGATGGCGGTGGCGGCTCCCGCGAGGATTTCCCGCGTGACATCGGCGGCAGTCGGCACCGACTCGTCGGCGATGAACGGCACATCGAGCTGCCCGACCAGCCATCGCCGGCCGATCACGTCGTCGGCCGGACACAGTTCCTCGGCGAACAGCAAACCGAGGTCGGCCATCTCCTTCATCGCCCGCGCCGACTCCGACGCCGTCCAGCCGCGATTGCCGTCCACGTAGAGATCGACATCGGCACCAAATCGGTCGCGTAGAGCGCGCACCACCGCGGTGTCGAGGTGTACCGGCCGACGCCCCACCTTCACTTTGAAGGTGGTGATGCCGTAGGTATCGCGCATCTTCTCGGCCTCGGCGACCATGGTGGCCGGGTCGTCGAAACCCAGCATGTGACTGACGCGCATGCGGTCGGTGTAGCCGCCGAGCAACTCGGCCACCGGTAGTCCCAGCGACTTTCCCAGTGCATCCCAGATCGCCATGTCCACTGCAGATTTCGCTGTGGGGTTACCCACGGTTCGGGCGAGCCGGCCGGTCACCACCTCACGCTCGAGCAGGGTCAGACCGATCACCTGCGGTGCGAACACCTTGTCGATCACCGCGACGATCCCGTCCTGAGTCTCGCCGTAGGTGAATGGGCGCGGTGGAGCTTCGGCGACCCCCACGATGCCGTCGTCGGTGTGCACCCGCACCAGCACATGTTCGGCGATATGCACTTCGCCGGAGGCGAACCGCAATGGTTTCGAATACGGGATGGCGAATGGTATCGCCTCCACTGCAGTGATCTTCATAGCTGTTCTCCAACGTAGGTGTCGTTCGGGGAGCGACGGGGCACGACCGAGTCCGCGGCGAATGCCGCCGCGATGACCTCGGCTACGCTGTGCACCACCGGGTTGTCCTGGCCGCCACGCCAGGCGAGGGCGAGTTCGACGCTGCCGGCGTCCACCAGGTCGCGAATGACCAACCCTTCCAGCGGAAGTGATCGCACCGACGCCGGCACCACCGCGACGCCCATCCCGGCGGCCACCAGCGCGAGCAGCACCGCCGTGCCCGGCGCCCGGTGCGCGCGGTGTGGCACGAAACCCGCGCGGTGGCAAGTGCGGACCGCCGCATCGTTGACCGCGGAGTCCTGGCTGTCGTACATCACGAACATCTCGTTGCGCAGATCCTCCACGGCGACCACCGGTTCCACCGCGAGGCGATGGTCCACCGACACCGCGAGCACCATCGGTTCCACGTCGATCAAACGCATGGCGATACCGTCGCCCACCACCGGCGGCCGTAGCACGCCGAGGTCGATGGACAGAGCACGCAGGCTGTCGCACTGCACCGGCGTCAGCATGTCGGATTGGATGTGCAGGTCGACATCCGGCAACTCCCGCTTGACCACCCGCGCGATGCGAGGAAGGTGGGAGAACGCGGCGATGCCCGTCAGACCCAACCGGATGACGCCACTGCGTCCCGCGGCGATGCGCCGGACACCTTCGACGGCATCGTCGACACCCGCGAGGATTCGTGCCGCCTCCCCCTGCAGATACTCGCCAGCGGGTGTCAGCGACACCTGCCGGGTGGTGCGTGTGAACAGGGTGACGTCGAGTTCGGACTCGAGTTGGCGAATGGCATACGACAGAGCCGGCTGAGCCACGTGCAGCTGGGTTGCCGCCTGCCCGAAGTGGCAGGTGTCGGCGACCGCTGCAAAGTAGCGAAGATGCCGTAGCTCCATGTCGTGCGACTCTCTGTCTCTCTCACCATTGAAAGTGGTCCGCTGTGATCGGCACCACGTCTGTCCCAACGGTAGGCCGATGATCCATACCAGACAAGAACATGATTTCCCGTTATTCATGAATGACATCGATCAATAGGATGCTGGGTCAGGACTGGCAATGTTCCTGGGGTGACAGAGGCCACGCGATGCGAGAGTGCAGAGGACAGCCCACACTCTTGGAGGTAGGACATGACCGCGTCGATCACCGACAACCTGCAGCATGTGCACTCGGTTCTCACCGATGCCGTCATCGACGACCGCGAAGCCGGCATCTACCGGGCCAACCGCCGTATCTTCACCGACGAGGACATCTTCGAACTGGAGATGAAACACATCTTCGAAGGCAACTGGATCTACCTGGCGCACGAGAGTCAGGTGCCCAACCCCGGCGACTACTTCACCACCTACATCGGCCGGCAACCGGTGATGATCACGCGCGACAAGAACGGCGAGCTGCACTGCCTGATCAATGCGTGCGCGCACCGGGGCGCGATGATCTGTCGGCGCAAGACAGACAATCGGATGACTCTCACCTGCCCCTTCCACGGCTGGACCTTCCGCAACGACGGCACGTTGCTCAAGGTGAAGGACCCCGACGACGCGGGCTACCCGGACACGTTCAATGTCAACGGCTCGCACAACCTCACCAAGGTCGCACGCTTCGACAACTATCGCGGGTTCCTGTTCGGCAGCCTCAACGACGATGTGCAGTCGCTCGACGATCACCTCGGCGACACCCGGCTGATCATCGACATGCTGGTCGACCAGTCTCCCGAGGGCCTCGAGGTGCTGCGCGGTGCCTCCACCTATACCTACGACGGCAACTGGAAGGTGCAGGCGGAGAACGGCGCCGACGGCTACCACGTCACCGCGACACACTGGAACTACGCGGCTACCACCTCGCGACGCTCCACCGGCGAGTCGAAGAACGACACCAAGGCACTCGACGCGGGCGGCTGGGGCAAATCCGGTGGCGGGTACTGGTCGTACCCGAACGGGCATCTGTGCCTGTGGACGTGGGCGGCCAACCCCCAAGACCGGCCTCTCTGGGACAAGATGGATGAGCTCAAGAAGGAGTTCGGAGACGCCAAGGGCGAATTCATGGTGAAGGGCTCACGCAACCTCTGCCTGTACCCGAACGTATATCTGATGGATCAGTTCTCCACTCAGATCCGTCACTTCCGGCCGATTGCGCCGGACAAGACCGAGGTCACCATCTACTGCATCGCCCCGAAGGGAGAGAGCGATGCCGCCCGCTCCCACCGGATTCGGCAGTACGAGGACTTCTTCAACGCCTCGGGTATGGCGACCCCCGACGATCTCGAGGAGTTCCGGTCCTGCCAGCTCACCTTCCGCGCGCAGGCCGCGCCGTGGAACGACATGAGCCGCGGTGCCGAGCACTGGCTCAGTGGCCCCGATCCCGTCGCGGAAACCCTCGGCATGACCGGTGTCATCTCCGCAGGAGTCAGGAACGAGGACGAAGGCCTGTATCCCGTCCAGCACGGCTACTGGCTGGAGACAATGCGCAAGGCGGCCGCCCAGGAAGAGAACAGTCCTTCGGCGGTCGAGTAGCCCGAGGCGCCAGCCGAGAGCGTATCGAGCCCCGCCACCCCGCGATCTCGATACGCCACTCACTCCGTTCGCGGCTACTCGATCAGCAGTCGACCGCCGGTCGAGTAGCCCGAGGCGCTAGCCGAGGGCGTATCGAGACCCCGCCCCATCCCGCCGGTCGAGTAGCCCGAGGCGCTAGCCGAGGGCGTATCGAGACCCCGGCGACCTGACCCGCCAAACTCCGAACAGGACCCACCCCATGACCTCCACCCAGCCCGAAACCTCCACCACCACTGGAGAAAAGCTCATCACCCAGAACATGATCGAGCAGTTCCTCTACCGCGAGGCCCGGTACCTCGACGACCGCGAGTTCGAGAAATGGCTCGACTGCTACGCCGACGACGTCGTCTACTGGATGCCGTCGTGGGACGACGCCGACCGTCTGACCGAGAATCCGCAGCGCGAGATCTCGCTGATCTACTACGGCAACAAGGGCGGCCTCGAGGACCGGGTGTTCCGCATTCGCACCGAACGGTCGTCGGCCACCTCACTGCCGGAGCCGCGGACGAGTCACAACATCACCAATGTCGAGGTGATCGAACGGCGTGGCGACCTTGTCGACGTTCGGTTCAACTGGCACACCATGTATTTCCGGTACAACACCGTCGACCCGTACTACGGGACCTCGTTCTATACCATCGACTTCTCCGGTGAGCAGCCACTCATCCGTCGCAAGACGATCGTGCTGAAGAACGACTACATCCACCATGTGGTGGACGTCTATCACTTCTAGGAATTCGAGCAGATGACTGTCACCACCGACCGAGACCTGTCCGCGCCCACCGGCGCCGACGACCGCACCCACCAGGTCGCGCTGGCCTTCGAGGACGGTGTCACCCGGTTCATCACCTGTCGTGAGGACCAGACCGTCGCCGACGCCTCCTATCGTCAGCGCATCAACATTCCACTCGACTGCCGGGACGGCGCCTGCGGAACGTGCAAGTCGTTCTGCGAATCCGGCGATTACGATGGCGGCACCTACATCGAGGACGCACTGTCAGCCGAGGAGTCCGCCGAGGGCTATGCACTCCCCTGCTGCATGAAGCCCACATCCGATCTGGTGCTGCAGATCCCGGCGACCTCCGACATCGCCAAGACCCAGGCCTCGACGTTCACCGGTACGGTCGTCGAGATCGAACGCCTGTCCGAGTCGACGATGCGGCTGGTGATCGAAATCGCTAACCGCGGCGATCTGGCCTTCCTCCCGGGCCAGTACGTGAACATCGCCGTACCCGGCACCGACGACGGCCAGGGCGAACTGCTCACGCGCTCCTACTCGTTCGCCAACGGACCCCATGAAGAACGACTGGTCTTCCTGGTGAAGCTGACGCCGGGCGGCGCGATGTCGACGTACCTGACCGAACGCGCCGCCCGCGGGGAGGCGATCACCTTCACCGGACCGCATAGTTCCTTCTTTCTGCGCGAGGCCGCCCGACCGGTGCTGCTGTTGGCCGGCGGTACCGGGTTGGCACCCATTCTGTCGATGTTGCGCAAGTTGCAGGACGACGACAGTCGTCGCAAGGTGCACCTCATCTACGGTGTGTCCACCGACACCGATCTGGTGGCATTCGACGAGATCGAGTACTTCGCCCGCGAGTTGCCCGGATTCACCTGGGACCACTGCGTTTCCGACCCGGACAGCACCGCTCCCAACAAGGGCTATGTGATGAGTCTTATCTCTCCGGACCACCTCTACGACGGTGACGTTGCGATCTACCTGTGCGGACCCCCACCGATGGTCGAGTCGGTCCGCACCCACGTGGCCGACGCCGGCATCGATCCGACCGGTTTCTATTACGAAAAGTTCGCGCTCGCGGTTCCGTCGGCATCCACCACTTCGGTCGCCCAGACTCCGGCAACCGACGTGGCACAGACTGTGATCACCGTCGAGGACAGCGTGATCCCCACGGGCGATGCACGCGCGATCGCCGGGCAGATCACCTTGCCGGCGGTCGAGCTCTCGCCGTGGTGGGGGCCGGTTGCCGAATCCACCGACGACGAAAGCCGATTCCGCATCGCGGGCCAGCAGGTGTGGCGTTCCACCGGGAACAACGCGGATATCGACCCCGACGATGGTCGACTCATCTTCGTCGACGCGCGGGGCATCGCGGGCCACGAGGTGTTCGTCCCCAGCGACATCGAGCCGCTCTCGGTACCCGAAACGGGTTCGGCGTCAGCGGTGGCCGACGACACGCCGGCGGTCGGCACTCCCGACACGACGACGATCACGCCCGAGGGCTACCAGATCGGCGAGGAGCATCCGGAGATCCACGAGTCCGACGCGCTCTTCGAGGCCAGGGCCGCACTCGAACTCGGCGCTTTGGAACTGACTTTCGGACGACTGACCAGTCAACAGCTCGCCGGGTACCGACTTCTGGCAGAGACCACGTTGCCGTTCGTAGACGGCGATCGATTCGTCGATGCCGCCGAGTACACCGAGACCAATGCCAACTTCCACGACTACCTGTTCAGCCTGACCGGCAACACTCATCTCCTCGACGCATATCAGGCTCTGGGCGTGAAAGGACGTATGAGTGAGGTGCTGCGCAACGCCACCTGGTGTCATCCGCTGTGTGCCCGCGACCACGTCGACATCGTCGCCGCTTTCGAGTCGGGCGACCGCGACGCCGCGCGGGCTCTGATCGCCGCGCACGCCGACCGCTCCAAGCAGACCATGCGGCGTGCGATGGCCGACGAGATGGCCGCTCGTCGGCCGCGTTTCGTCACCCCCGGTCGTTTCGCCGGCAAGGTCGTCGTGGTGACCGGCGCCGCGCAGGGCATCGGCGCGGCCACCGCGCGCCGCATCAGCGCCGAGGGCGGCAAACTGGTGCTGGCAGACCGGTCGGACCTGGTGGCCGAGTTGGCCGACGAACTGACCGCGTCCGGCGCCGCCGCCGTACCCGCGATCGCCGACCTCGAGGATTTCGGTGGCGCGGAAGCGGTGATGTCCTCGGCGCTCACGGCCTTCGACCGGGTCGACGTGCTGATCAACAACGTCGGGGGCGCCATCAATTTCAAGCCGTTCACCGAGTTCACCGACGGCGAGATCCGCGCAGAGATCGACCGTTCACTGATGACGACGCTGTTCGCGTGCCGGGCGGTATTGCCGTCGATGGTGGCCCACGGCGGCGGCGTCATCGTGAACGTGTCGTCGGCGGCCACCCGCGGTATCAACCGCATTCCATACTCCGCGGCAAAGGGCGGCATCAACGCGATCACCGCCTCGCTGGCGATGGAATATGCGGAGTCGGGCATCCGGGTGGTCGCCAGCGCGCCGGGTGGCACCGAGGCACCACCGCGCCGGGTATCGCGCGGCACTCCGACGCCGGCCAATGCGACCGAACAGGACTGGTTCCAAGCGCACATCGACCAGACGTTGTCGTCGTCGTTGCTCAACCGCTATGGCACACTCGATGAGCAGGCTGCGGCGATCTGCTTCCTGGCCTCCGACGAGGCCTCCTACATCACCGGCACGGTGCTGCCGGTCGCGGGTGGAGATCTGGGCTGACGGTGTTCGGCACCGCGGGACCCCGGTTCGGACATACGATGGGGCGATGATGGTCGTCGCCGCCTGCGTCGGGCGGGAGCAGGAGATCGCGACCATCCTCGCCCGCAGCCACGCCGCCCGCCGGACCGAGTTCATGATGATCATCGGCGAGCGGGGCATCGGCAAGTCGACCTTGCTCACCCATCTTGCGAACCGGCACAACGAGTCTGCGGACACCGCACGCACGCTGTACGCGCAGGCGTCGGCTTCCGATCACCAGTCCGCGGGTGGTGTGCTGCGTCAGCTCACCCAGTCGTCCGACGCCAGCAGGGCGGCACTGGCCGACGTGCTCGGTGACCTCGACGCGCCCACCCTCATCACGATCGACGACGCCGAGTTCGTAGACGAGGAGTCGATGCAAACGTTGCTCGCGGTCATCCGCGAACAGCGCGATCGTCCGACGCTGGTGGTGATGTCGATGACGCCGTCCACTATCGGCCGACCGCCCGGTCTCCTCGCCGACGAGCTGCGACTTCGTGGTATCGCTGCTCCCGCAGTGGCCGAACTCGCAGCGCAGCGAGGAATCGTGCTGCACCCGGCGATGCTCGAGAGCCTCACCCGCCACACCGGCGGGAATCCTCGGCACATCGTGTCCCTGCTCGATGAGCTGCCTGCCGGGACGTGGTCACGCACCGGGATCGCGCTGCCGGCACCGAGTTACCTGGTCGACGACGTCCGAACGCGGCTGCACAAATGCTCGGCGCCCGCCCGTGCGCTGGTGGAGTCGCTGATGATCGTCGATGAAGGCGAACCGCTCTCGACGGCGGTCACGCTCGCCGGACTCGACGCCCCGCTGGCGGCGCTCGACGAAGCCGGCGACAGTGGGCTCATCACCCTCGGGGCGGCGCTGACACCCGCCGACGCACAACCGCGACCGACCGATCCGCTCATCCGTGCGGCAGTGCTCGAGATCATGGGGATGGAGGCCGTCGGTGCCGCACACCGGCGCGCAGCCGAGTTGGTGAGCGACCCGGCACGTCGGATGCATCACCAGGTGTCCGCCACCCCGACAACCGATTCCGAACTGGCGAATGACCTCGATGACCTTGCGCGTCGTCGCTCTGCCGACGGCGCCTGGGCCGAAGCGGCCGGATTGTTCCGCCAAGCGGCCCGACTCACGTCCGACCCGGTCCCGCGTGACACCCGCGTCACCCTCGCGGTTGACGCCCTGCTCGCCGCAGGCGACTGTGTTGGCGCGGCAGCACTGGTACCCCTGGTGGAGAGCCTGCGTGAAACCCCCTTGCGCAACGCGACTCTCGCCTATCTGGCAATCCTCCGCGGTCGAGCCGCAGAAGCCCGGGTTCGTCTGGATCGCGCATGGGACATCGTCAACTTCGACCGTGAACCAGACATCGCAGCCCTGATCGCCCAGCGTTACGTTCTTCACAATCTGGTCCGCTGTCAGGGCGACGAACTCGTCGAATGGGCCGACCGGGCAATCACCATGGCGGGCAGCCAATCCCCGGCCGGGGTCGAGGCTGCGGTGATTCGCGGTCTGGGCCTGGCATGGTCGGGGCGACCGGCCGAGGCGACGGCCGAGTACGCCGATCTCACCGATCGGATCCGGTTCGGGGCGCAAGCGCAGCGGGCCACCATGGGTCGCGGCTGGCTTCAGTTGGGTCTCGACGATGTCGGGGCCGCGCGTAGCAATCTGGAGACTGCGGTCTCGATGGCAACACTCGGTGGTTCCACCCGCATCTCGTTGTGGGCACTGGCGTGGCTGGCGCGCACACAATTCCTCACCGGCGACTGGGAAAGCGCCCTGCACAACGTCGAGCAGGGTCGAGCACTGGCCCGCAGCAGCGGTATCGAGCTCGCGAGTCCGCTGTTGAACTGGACCGCAACCGCCATCCATTCGCTGCGCGGCGATTGGCCCGACGCCGAGCTCAGCGTTGCCGACGCCGCCACCAGCGTCGGCGACTACGAGATCATGCGTATTCCAGAGCTGTTGGCCCGGGCACAGATCGCCGAAGCGGCTGCCGATTACGAGAAGGTGCGACGCATCCTGGAACCGTTGGTGACGATGGCCGCCGACGTGCCCGGCCTGGCCGAGCCCGGCTGGTGGCCGTGGGTCGACGTGCTGGCCAACGCCCTGGTCATCGGCGGCGAACTCGAATCCGCCGATGCTCTGCTGACGCCCTACGAGACGCTCGCCGAGCAGCGCGGGCATCGGTCGGCGAGTGCGCGACTGAAGTACGCGCGCGGACGGTATCTCGGCGCCATCGGCGACATCCACCAGGCCAAACGCGCCTTCTCCGAAGCACTCGAACTGCTCGACGGCCTGCCGTTGCGATACGACCGCGCCCGGGTCAACTTCGCGTACGGTCAGACCTTGCGCCGAGCCGGGAAGCGACGCGCGGCCGACGCCGTGATCGGTACCGCCCGGGAACTGTTCGTCTCGCTTGGCGCGACCACCTACGTCGAGCGTTGCGAGCGAGAACTCAAGGCGGGCGGTCTGAATGTCAGCCGCGGCGAACGCGGTGATGTGGAACTGACGCCACAGGAGGAGGCGGTCACCGCACTCGTCGCGCGCGGACTGTCCAACCGGGAGGTGGCCGCGGAACTGTTCATCTCACCAAAGACCGTGCAATACCACCTGACCCGGATCTATGCGAAGCTCGGCGTACGCTCCCGATCCGAGCTCGCCGCGTTGCGCCGGCCGTCGACCGCCGAGTGAGCCAGCGGCTCGACAGCCCGAGCCGATGGTCGAGTAGTCCACGACCCACACAATCGCTGGTCGAGTCGACGAGCCGCTAGGCGAGTCGACGTATCGAGACCGAGTCACCCCACGTGGCCTCGATACGCTGCCTCGCCTGGCGGCTCGGTAGCTACTCGACCAGCGACGAAACCGCTCAGTAGCTATCCTTGGATCGAGTCGGCACTGAGCCTGCGACAGGTCGGCTCGAGATCCGCCCAACCAATGGACGAATAGTCCACCATCCGCCCAACCGATGGTCGACGTATCGAGATCGACGAGCGACAGAACCACTCGACCAATGGGCCGCACGGCTCAGTTGACCAGAGCAGAGGTCCGATCAGTGAGTGGGGCACCGGTTTTGGCCTGCGCATCGGCGAGCGTCACGTCCGGCGCCAGCTCGGTGACATCGAAACCCGAACCGGTCACGTCGAATACGCCGAGATCGGTGATCACCCGGCTGACGACCGACCGTCCGGTGAGGGGCAGCGAGCATTCGGCCACCAGTTTGGGGTCGCCCTTCTTGGTGGTGTGTTCCATCAGGACGATGACCTGACCGGCCCCGTTGACCAGGTCCATGGCGCCGCCGATGCCCTTGACCATGGCGCCGGGCACCATCCAGTTCGCGAGGTCGCCGTTGGCGGCCACCTGCATCCCGCCGAGTACCGCGACGTCAACGTGTCCACCGCGGATCATCGCGAAACTCGTTGCGGAGTCGAAGAAGGAGGCGCCCGGTAGGACGGTCACGGTCTGCTTTCCGGCGTTGATGAGATCCGGATCGACCTGGTCGTCGTAAGGGTACGGTCCGACGCCGAGGATGCCGTTCTCCGCGTGCAAGGTGATGCCGGAGTCATCCGGCAGATGATCGGGAATCATCGTGGGAAGCCCGATTCCGAGGTTCACATAGTCCCCGCGGCGCAGCTCTCGGGCGGCCCGCGCGGCCATGTCGTTGCGTGTCCAGGTCATGGTTGTCTCCTAGGTGAGTGCCGGCTCGGCGTCTGCGGCGCTCGGCCGTACACGCGTGGTGCGCTGCTCGATCTCTTTGCGGGCGGCCTGTTCCGGGGTCAGTTCGACGACCCGCTTGACGAAGATTCCTGGCAGATGGATGTCTTCGGGTGCGAGTTCGCCCACCTCGACGACCTTCTCGGCCTCGACTATGGTGGTGCGTCCCGACATGGCGGCGGGAGGGTTGAAGTTTCGTGCGGCCGCATGGAATTTGCAGTTTCCTGCCTTGTCCACCACCGCGGCCCGGATCAACGCATAGTCGGTGACGATGGCTTCCTCGAGCACCATGTCCTGACCGTTGAAGGTCCGCACCTCCTTCGACGGCGACGCCAACGCGACGCTTCCGTCGGGGTGGTAGCGCCACGGCAACCCACCATCGGCGACCAGGGTGCCCACACCCGTCGGGGTGTAGAAGGCGCCGATGCCACTGCCGCCGGCACGCATCCGCTCGGCCAGAGTGCCCTGCGGGGTGAGTTCCACAGTCACCTCGCCGGCCAGGAACTGCCGCCCGAACTCCTTGTTCTCACCGATGTAGGAGGCGATGACCTTGTCGATCTTGCGGGCTTCCAACAGAAGTCCGAGACCGGCCCCGTCCACACCGCAATTGTTCGACACGATGGTGAGGTTGCCGGCGCCCTGCTCTAGCAGTGCCTCGATCAAGAACCAGGGGATGCCGGCGAGTCCGAAGCCTCCCACCGCCAGACTTGCCCCGTCGGGGATGTCGGCGACGGATTCCGCCGCCGACGCGGCCAGTTTGTCGATGCTCATGCCTGCTCCAGGTGTTCGATGAGTGCGGGAGTGATGATCTCGGGTTGTTCTGCATTGGCCAGGTGTGCCGACTGCTCGACGACCAGCAACCGGGCGTCCTTCACACTGTCGGCGATCTCGGCCAGTTTCGGCGGCGGAGTGGCCGGGTCGTCGGCGCCCGCGATGGCCAGGGTTGGCGCGCTGATCGTGGCCAGGTCACCGCGTTGGTCCATCATCGCGATGGCCTCGCAGCAGCCGGCGTAGCCTTCGGCGGGCGTGGCAGCGACCATGTCCTCGTAATAGCCGGCCGAAGCCGGGTTGGCAGCGAGGTATGCCGGAGTGAACCACCGCTGCACCACAGCCTCGGCGACAGCACCGGTCCCGTGCTCGCGCACGGTGGCCGCCCGGTCGGACCACGCCGATGACGGCGTGAGCTGAGCTCCGGTGCACAACAGCACGAGCCGGTCGACCCGCTCCGGATTGCGGGCGGCGAGCCGCATCGCGGTCATTCCGCCGAGCGAGAGTCCCACGATGTGTGCGTGCGTAACCCCGAGCCGATCCAGCAGCGCCACAACGTCGTCGGCGAGATCGTCGATGGTGTACGGCCCTGCCGGTACCGGCGTTTCACCGTGACCGCGGGTGTTGTAGCGGACGACCCGGAACCGTTGTTCGAGCGCCGGCACTTGGGCGTCCCACATGCGGTAGGTGGAGCCGAGCGAATTGGACAGCACCACCACGGGTCCGTCCGGACGCCCGGTGACGACGTGGTCGACCTCGACGGCGCTCACTCGCCCACCTCGAAGATGGCAGCGAGTCCCTGTCCGCCGCCGATACACATCGTCTCCAGCACGTGGCGGGCATCGCGGCGGCGGGCCTCGTGCGCGGCGGTGGCCAGAATGCGTGCCCCGGTGGCGCCGATCGGATGTCCCAGTGAGATCCCGGAACCGTTGGGGTTCAGTCGATCGTCCTCGGGGTCAACCTTCCACTCGGCCAGCACGGCGAGCACTTGCGCGGCGAACGCCTCGTTGAGCTCGATCAGGTCGATCTCGTCAAGGGTCAGGCCGGCCCGCTCGAGCGCTGACGCGGTGGCGCTCACCGGCCCGATACCCATCGTCTCTGGCGCACAGCCGGTGACCGCCCACGACCGCAGCGCGAGAACGGGGTCGAGACCACGCCGCTGCGCCTCGTCGCGAGTCGTCACCACGCACATGGCTGCGCCGTCGTTCTGGCCGGACGCGTTTCCGGCGGTGACGGTCGACTCCGGATCGATCTTGCCCCGGATCGCCCGCAGCTCGGCCATGGATTCCACGGTGGCATCGGGGCGGGGATGCTCGTCGCGATCGACCACCACGTCCGATTTACCTCGTCGCCCGGGTACGGTCACGGGTACGAGCTCCTCGGCGAAGCGGCCTGCCTTGTGCGCGGCGATCGCACGCTCATGTGATCGCACCGCCAGGTGGTCTTGTTCGGCACGCCCGATGCCGTATCGCGCACGGAGATTTTCGGCGGTCTCGATCATGCCACCGGGCACCGGATGGCGCTCACCGCCGGCGGTGAGCCGCCCTCGGTCGAGCCGGTCCATCAGCTCGACGCCGCCTTGACGCACGCCGGTCCGCAGCCCGAGTGCGTAGTGCTCGACATTGGACATCGACTCGGCGCCACCGGCGATCACCAGGCGGGCACCCCCGGTGGCAACCTGAGCTGCGCCGTTGAGCACTGCCTGCAGTCCGGACCCGCAACGCCTGTCCACTTGCATTCCGGGCACTCCGGTGCCGAGGCCCGCGTCGAGCGCCGCGATCCGGCCGATCGCGGGGGATTCACCGTTTGCATATCCCTGCCCCAGCACCACGTCATCGATGTCGCCATCGCCCAGGCCGGTCCGCGTCGCGAGCTCACGCAGCAATCCGGTGGCCAGGTCAGTGACCGTCAAGCGAGCGAGCGCACCCCCCATGCGCCCGACGGGTGTGCGCAGTGGCGAGCAGATGACGATGTCGGTTCCGGAGGTCATACAACTACGATAAGAACCGGCTTCGATATTGAGAAGTATCTATTTCGAGCACAGTGATATGCGTAAAGTCTTAATGATGGAATTGCGCCATCTCCGATATTTCCGCGCGGTCGCCGAGGAACTCCACTTCGGCCGAGCCGCAGAGCGCCTGCACATCGCACAGCCGCCGTTGTCGCAACAGATCCGACAGCTCGAGGCCGAACTCGGGGTGACCCTGCTGGTTCGATCGACCCGCCGGGTGGAACTCACGCCGGCTGGGCACGCCTACCTCGAGCGCGTGGAGTCGATTCTGGACGCGGTCGACGTCGCGGGAATCCAGGCACAGCGAGTCGCCGAAGGTCGGGCGGGCACGCTCGCGGTCGGCTGTGTGGGCTCGGCGACGTACTCACTGCTGCCGCGGCTGGTGCGGGCGCTACGCGAGGAGCTACCCGACCTCGAGGTCAGCGTGCACGGCGAGATGCTGGCCCCGGCGCAGCTGTCGGCGCTGGAGACCGGGGAGATCGACATCGCGCTACTGCGTCCACCGGTGGGTAGCTCCGATCTGGTGGTGGACATCATTCGCCACGACAAACTGTTCGTCGCGGTCCCCGAGGACCTGCCCATCGGCGCCGCCGATGGCGTGCACGCCGAGGACCTGCGTGATGCCGAGTTCATCGCCCACGTCGGTCATGGCCGATCGGTGATGAACGGGGTGCTGGCGACGATCTGCGCCGGAGCCGGATTCGTGCCGCGTATCCGCCACGAGGTGGCCGAGACCTCGACGCTGGTCACGCTGGTGGCTGCCGGGCTCGGTGTCGCCCTGGTTCCCGAACCCACCGCCGCGCTGGGGATCGCCGGTGTGCGCTATCTCCCCCTTCGGCCGGGCGCCCCGACCGTCGAGCTCGCGGTGGCCCGACTCGCCGGTGAGCCGTCGCCGGCGATCGAGCACGCGCTCACCGTCCTACGCCGTGTCGCGGTTGGCTCCTGACTTCAGCGGCCGGCTGCGGCAACGCGCGCCTGGATGGCGTCGACGAACACGTTCTGGATGTCCTCGGGGGTCTCCGCGACGTAGGTCGACCCGCCGGGCGTGGCCTCGGCGATCTGCTCGAGCGCGTCGGTATCGGCGTCATCGGAGATACCGATGGTCAAGATCAACACCGGGCGGGCGGGATCCTCCAGCGACTTCAGCTCCGACAACAACTCGTCGAGGCTGATGCTGTCCGGATCCTCGTTCTGACCATCGGTCATGATGATCACCGAGTTCGAGTAGTTCGGGTCGTAGCTGTTCTGAACCTCTTTGAAGGCCGCGAGGGTTGTGTCGTACAGGCCCGTACCACCGCCGAGCTGCGATGGCGCCAGACCACGCTGCACCGCGCGGCCGAGCTGGTCACGATGCGTTCCGCCGCCGGCCGAGTTCGCGTCGAGACGCTTGATGGGCGACATCCACTTCCAGTCCTGACCGGGACCACCCTTGTCGATACCGAACGCCCACCCCCCGATCGAGGCGTTGTTGGGGAACAGATTCAGCCCGGTCATCGACGCGTCGATGAGCAACTCGGCGCGGGTGGTATCCCCGGCAGGCGCGGCCATCGAACCGGAGGTGTCCTGCACCACCAACGTGCGGATCGGCACGCCGAGCACCTGCCATTGCCGAATGGCCTTGTCGACCTGGGAGGGATCGTCGAGCTGCAGTCGCTGCACCTGCCCCACGCCGGCGTTGTCGGGCAGCGGGTCACCGTCCGGATTCCGGTAGCCGGATTCGTTGAGCGCCGCGAGTCCGTCGTCGGAGGCGAGTCGGTCCATCAGCGCCTGTCCGGCCTCGGCAGCCGTGTCCTGACGGGACGTGCTCGCCGTGTTGACCATCGGATAGTCCAGCATCACGGTTCCGTCTGCCGGCACCGACGCGGTCAGGCCGGCATCACTGTGTGTCCGCATGTACAGCAGATACTGCTGCTCGGTGGTGACCACCGGAACACCCGTGGCGTTCGCGAGGTTCAGCCGGGCGCCGTCGCTGTCGTTCTCCAGACGTGCGTTGTTCTGCTGGACCGCGAGCACCGTCATCGCCGACGTCAACTCGTCCTCGGTCAGTGCGCCCCCGTTGACCTCGGTGAGTGCACCGACGATGGGGGCATCCCCGGTGCTCGTGTCGATTGGGCTGCCGGTACGCAGATCTGGCAGCTTCATCACGTCGACCCAGCTGTTGAGTTCTGGAACGTCCTTGCCGACGACGACTGTCGGCGAGGTGGCGATCGACGGGGAGACCAGATTCAGGTCCCGACGCACCTGGGTCAGGACCCGGCGAGCCTGGATCTGCGAATCGGCCACCCACAGGTCCGGCGCCTGCTCGCCACTGGTGAGCTGCCCGGGAACCTCCGCGCCGGCAACCCCGCTGACCTGATAGTCGAAACATGAATCCGCGGACGCCTGCTGCGCGACCGACTGCAGTGCGCTGGTCATCGCCGGATCGGAGGCGACCGCCACCGATGTCCGGTCGCCGCAGCCGACCGCGCCGGTTCGCCACAGGACGAACCCGGTGACCAGCGCGACCACCAGGATCAGCGCCGCGATGCCCCAGATCAGGCCCCCGCGGCGACCCGACGATGACCGGCGATGTTCGAAACCGAACTCATCGTCGCCAGATGCGCGGCGCGCAGGCGCGGCAAACGGTCCACTGGCCGGCATGTCGATCGGACCGCTGCGTGATGCCGACGGTTCATTCGGCCCGCCCGATCGCGGCGAGCGCGGTTGATCCCCGTCCGAACTATGACGCCCCACGCCGTCTCCCCCTTGTCACGCAATCAATACGCGGTGGATCAGCCGAAAACCGTGCGGAATGTCGTCAACGACTTGCGCAGATCCCCGGACACCGCCATCGCCGCCGCCTTGCCTGCGGGGCCGATGAGCGGCAGACCACCCAGATCGACAGTGAACGTTACTGTCGAACCGGCATCGGTGGGAAGGATGCCGAGATCGAGCTTGGCCTTCACCCCACCTTTGCCATTGCCTTTGAGGCGCACCTGCTCGAACGGTCGGTACGTCTCGATCAGCCAGTCGAACCGGACCCTGGTGCCCTTGACCTTCACCACCGACGCCAGCGTCACGCCGGCCGCGAGTTCATCAGCACTGGGCACTGGCGAACGCCACCCGTCGTGCAGCAGCAGCCACTCGGAGAACCTCGACAGATCCGACGCTGCCGCCCAGGTATCCTCGACGGACAAGTCCACGTCGATGGAGTCACTCGTCTTGGCCATGGTCAGTGAGCCTAGCGTCAGCCTCGAGGCCCGAGCCCTACTGGGCACCGTTCTCGTCGGTCACGGAGTCGCCGCCCGCATCACCGAGGTCGAGGCCTACGGCGGCCGCGACGACCCGGCGTCACACGCGTACCGGCGTACCCCCCGCTCGGAGATCATGTACGGGCCGCCCGGACGCCTGTACGTCTACCGCATCCATGGCCACCACTGCGCGAACGTGGTGACCGGCCCCACCGAGCAGGGGGCGGCGGTCCTGATCCGCGCCGGAAAGATCGTCGACGGCCTGGCGACCGCGCGCGACCGACGGCCCACCGCCGGCAACGACGCTGCGCTGGCGCGCGGCCCCGGCAACCTGACCCGCGCCCTCGGGATCACGATGGCCGACCTCGGCACCGACCTCGGCGAACCCCACCCGGTTCACCTCGACGCGACGGGGCGACCGGCAGGTGTGCACATCGCGGTCGGCCCGCGGGTCGGGGTGCGGTTGGCCGCCGACGTCGCATGGCGCTACTGGATCGTCGGCGACCCCTCGGTGTCGGCCTACCGACGCCACCCGCGCGCTGCTGCCGCCGGCGATCCCGAGGCAGGCCTCACTGCTGAGGCGGATTCGGGTTCTGCTGGGTCGGGTTCTGCTGGGTCGGGTTCTGCGGGTTCCGCTGGGGCGGTTGCGAATTCGGATCATTCGACGACTCGGCGCCGACGGCCTTCTTGACCGCGTCCTGCGCCTTGTCGACGTGACCGGCATACTTGCCGCCGGTCGCTTTGTCGATGTAGGAGCCACCCTTTTCGATCAGGTGCGGGTTGCCCCGGAGCGTGTTCTTGGCCTTGTCCACGAGTCCCTTGAGATCCATACGGACCACCCTAGTTATTTCTCGGCGAATGCGACGCCCGCGCATCCCGAACCGCGATCAATCCGGGTACCACTCGTGACACCGCTTCGACGGCGGCCACACCGACGGCGCCCACCATGACCGCCACCGAGACCATCTGTACGTTCGACGAGTCGAGTCGGAAGAGTTCCTGAGTCCACGACCAGGTGAAGATGAGCACGTAGGCCCCCACCGACAGCGCCAGCAACACGACTTTCCACCAGGTGTACGGGCGGGCCACCACCGCGAGCACATAGAGCGCAACCATCAGCAGGGTGATCAGCGCGGCAGTGGCGGCCTGCGTCTGTTCCGGGGTGAAGTCGATCGAGTCCTTGGCCCCGACAGCCATCTCGTTGCCGCCCGGGTTGACGATGATGTAAGTCGCGAAGGTGGCGAGCCCGACGATGATCCCGTTGGGTACCGCCTGCGCCAGGACCCGGCGGACGAATCCGGTTCGTGCGCGCTCGGAGTTGGGCGCCAGGGAGAGGACGAACGCCGGTATCCCGATGGTGAACCATGCCGAGATGGTGACGTGGATCGGCTGGAACGGATAGCTGATCGACCCGAATCCGAACACCTCACCGCACACGCCGGCCAACCCCACCAACAGGGCAAGCAGGACGGCGTACACCGTCTTGGTGAGAAACAGGTTCGAGACGCGCTCAATGTTGCCGATGACCCGACGTCCCTCGGCCACCACGTATGGAAGGGTCGCGAACTTGTTGTCGAGCAACACGATCTGGGCCACCGACCGCGCCGCGGAACTCCCAGAGCCCATCGCCACCCCGATGTCGGCGTCCTTGAGTGCCAGCACGTCGTTCACGCCGTCACCGGTCATCGCCACCGTGTCCCCGCGGGACTGCAACGCGGCAACCATGGCCCGTTTCTGATCGGGCCGCACACGGCCGAAGGTGACGCCGCGGCCGACGACGTCGGCGAGTTCGTCGGTGTCGGTGGGCAACGACCGTGCGTCCACCGAAGTCGCCGGGCTACCGAGCCCGAGCGAGGCCGCGACGGCTCCGACCGACGCAGCGTTGTCCCCGGAGATGACCTTCACCTGTACCCGTTGTCCGGCGAAATAGTCGAGTGTGTCGCGTGCGTCGGGTCGGACCCGCTGTTCGAGCACCACCAGCGCGATCGGTGTCACGGTTCCCGGCGCCACCCGGTCATCCGATGGAGGTGTGTCCACGGCGACGTCGGTGCGCGCCAACAGCAGCACGCGCAGGCCTTGCACACCGAGCTCGGCGGCGTCGGCGGCGACGTCGCTGTCCGCATCGAGCAGAACGTCGGGAGCACCGATCAGCCAGTTACCCATGTCGGCGTCGGTGGTGTCGTCGCGGAACGACATCCCGCTCCACTTCTTTGCCGAGGTGAATGGCTCGAGCGCGCTCATCGTCCAGCGAGGCGGATCGGGATAGGCCTCGGCAAGTGCTTGGATGCTCGCGTTGGGGCGCGGGTCATGCGCCGCGATCGCTGCCAGCACACGGTCGACCTCGCCGACTTCGGTCGCGTCGACGGCGTCGACTCCCCGGGTCAACCGAACATCGGCGAGGCGCATCCCGTTCTCGGTGAGCGTCCCCGTCTTGTCGGCGCAGACCACGTTGACACGCGCCAGTCCCTCGATGGCGGGCAGCTCGTTGACGAGACACTGCCGCTGACCGAGCCGGACCACGCCAACCGCGAACGCGATCGAGGTCATCAGCACCAGCCCCTCGGGCACCATCGGCACGAGTGCGGCAACCATGCCGAGCAGCGCCGCGCGAATGCCGTTGTCACTGATGAACAACTGATTGATGATCGTGAGGATGCCGGCCGGGATCAACAGCCAGGTGATCACCTTGAGGATCTGATCGATACCCGATCGCAGTTCCGAGGAGACCAAGGTGAACTTCGACGCCTCGGCGGCCAGCTGCGCGGCATACGCGTCCGCACCGACCCTGGTGGCGCGGTAGGCGCCCGCCCCCGCGACCACGAAGCTGCCGGACAGGATCGGGTCGCCGGGCGTTTTGTCCACGGCATCGGCTTCACCGGTCAGCAGCGACTCGTCGACGTCGACGGCGAGCGCCTCGACCATCTCACCGTCGACCACGATCTGATCGCCGGGGCCGATCTCGATGATGTCGTCGAGCACCACCTCGTCGGGAGCGACGTCGGTCGACTCACCGTCGCGACGAACGACAGGCCGGGCCTGACCGACGATCGCCAGTTTGTCCAGCGTCCGTTTGGCCCGGACCTCCTGGATGATTCCCACACTGCTGTTGGCCACGATCAACAACCCGAACAGGCCGTTGATGAGCGAACCGGTGGACGCGACGATGACGAACAGCACGCCAAGGATGGCGTTGATGCGGGTCAGCACATTGGCGCGGACGATGTCGAAGACCGTCCGCCCGGAGCGGTCCGGCCGGTCGTTGACCTGGCCGTCGGCTACCCGGCGCGCGACCTCGGCAGCGGTCAACCCGGGGTTGTCGGCAGTCTCGGTCGTAACCTGTGTCACGCGCTCTTCTCCCACCAGCGCGGCATCTCGAGCCCCGTCCCGGTCCGGTGGAGCAGATGCACGGTGCCGCCCGGCGGCGGAATCAGTACGTCGGTGGGATTGACCACTGCCGCCGGCAGCAGCCGTGCGATCGGATCCCCCCAGGAATGTCGGGCCAGGTTGAAGGTGCCCCAGTGGATGGGGATCATCACCGATTCGCGATCACGTGCAAGCATCCGGTGCACCACGACGGCCTCTTCCGGCGTGACGTGCACATCGGGCCACACCGGGTCATAGGCACCCACTGCCGTCAGCGACGCATCGACCGGGCCGAGCCGGGCAGCGACATCTTCGAAGTGTTCCGAGAACCCTGTGTCGCCCGAGAAGAAGACACGGTGTACCGGGCCGGCCATCACCCAGCTCCCCCAGAGCGCCAGATTGCGGGACAGCGAACGTCCGGAGAAGTGCCGCGCCGGGCAGCAGATGAAGGTGATGTCGCGTCCACCGGCCGACACCGTGACCTCGCCCCACCAGTCGGCCTGATCGATCCGGTCGGCGGCCACGCCCCAGGCGATGAGATGTGCGCCTACCCCGATCGGTGCGACGAACCGTGCCTGCGGATGCAGCAGCGCCAGGTCGACAACGGTCGCCATGTCGAGGTGGTCGTAGTGGTCGTGGCTGATCAGCACCACATCTATGGAGGGCAGGTCGGCGACGGTGACCGGCGCCGCATGCATCCGGGCCGGTCCAACGGTCTGCGACGGCGAGCAGCGACGACTCAGGACCGGGTCGGTGAGCACCCGCACCCCGTCGATCTCGACGAGCACCGACGCGTGCCCGAGCCAGGTGATCTGTAGGTCTTCGACGTCGCCGGAGAAGGCGGGCGCCAACACCGGAACGGGCCGACGCGGCTTGCCCGGGCGACGGGCCATGTCGAGCACCACGCGCAGATCGGCGTCCACCTGCGACGGCGCATGGTCGAGGTTGCGGAAGAACCCGTCGCGCAGATTCGGTGAGCCATGCGTGAAAGCGCCGATCTCAGTGGCACTTGCACCAAGGGCGCGTGCCGCCGGCACGCCCCCACGGGCCAGGGAACCGGTCGCCGACTCCAGCGCAGTCCGTCCGGCCGCCGCCAGGGTCGTTGCGGCGCGTCGTGCCAGGCCCGGGGACACTGAGCCGATCGTCGAGGTCACGGACCCAGGGTAATGCCGTCGCGCCCGATGCCGCGGATGGATCGCCCGCCACGGCGTTCATGGCGCCGCGCCAGACGAAACTGTCCCCATTCATGGGGCCATCCAGCACATCCGGTCCGATCTGCACTGATAGTCTGCTCCGGATATGTTCACCGCGCATGCGCAGGTCGCAGGCGCTCAGGGGGGTAATGCGGTTTGGCACGGATGTCAGTCGAGCAACGACGGACGGCGTTGATCGAAGCCGCCTACCGGGTCATCGCCGACCACGGTGTGGAGGGGGCGACGACCCGCCGCATCTGTTCGCACGCCAATATGCCGCTGGCGAGCTTTCATTATGCGTTCGACAGCCGCACATCGTTGTTGAGCGCGGTCATGGAAACCGCGGTCCCCTCGGACATCGGCCGGATGCTCGAGGCGATCCTCCCGATGACGGCCGACTCCGAGGCGCGCGGCGTCGAGGCGATGCGCAAGAACATGCAGGCTCACCTCGAGGCCTTCTACCGGCTGCTCAAGGCCGACCCCGGGCGCATGCAGGCGACGATCTCACTCGGCATCTACGCCCACAATCACGCCGAGCTGCAGGCTGTCGGCAAGCAGATGTACCAGCGGCTCTACGAGGTCGCCACGATCGGCCTCGAGGTTGCTGCCGAGCGGTCCGGAGTGCGCTGGATCGAGCCGACAGCGAACCTCAGTCCGGTGATCATCGCGACCACAAACACGATCACCTTGACCTATCTGAGCACGTCTGACGACGTGGCCATCGCGAAGATCATCGAATTGATGGTGACCGCACTCAGCGCTTACCTCATCGAGGACTGACCGAACGGAGATGTCGAGGCGCTGCCGGATCGTTCGGTGAACGATCCGGCAGCGACCACAATCAACGTGTGATGACGCTCAGTGCGATGTCATCAGGCCGGCGGTTGAGCGGGCAGCACATGTTCGCCGGTCTTGTCGCAGGACAGAGCCAGCGAACTGATGTACTGCTTCTCGCCGTTGGGCCCTGGCACGTTGGAGGCGATCATGTCCGGACGCTCGAAGTCGATCCCGGTCACGCAGCATGTGAGGCGAACGTCGGTGGGGTTACCGTGCTCGTCGTACATCGGGATGTCGATCCCGTCGTCGGTGCGGCGCAGGTAGTACTTGCCCTGTGTCGCCGTGGCGATGATAGGCGGCAGCACCAGCGCGAGGATCAACGCGACCAACGGTGAGTACGGCTGGATGGCATCGCCGAACACGTGGAAGTACACCATGATCGACACGCCCCCGGCCACGATCACCGACACGAAGCCGACCGGGTTCACGTTGTAGAGCATGCCGCGCCGGAACTCTGGCTCCTTGGGCGAGATCTTCAGCAGATACTTGTTGATCGCGATGTCGGAGGCGACCGTCACGATCCACGCGATCGCGCAGTTGGCGTAGAAGTTCAACAGTTCGTTCAGGAAGCTGAACATGTTGGCTTCCATCAGCGCGATTGCGATGGCGACGTTGAACACCAGGAAGACGAGCCGGCCCGGGTAGGTCTTGGTGACCCGGGTGAAGCTGTTGGTCCACGCCAGCGAGCCCGAGTAAGCGTTCGTGACATTGATCTTGACCTGGCTGATCACCACCAGGATCACGGCGAGGGTCATTGCCAGCCAGTGCGGCATGAACTCTTCGTAGACGGCGAGGAACTGCTGGACGGGCTCATTGGCCACACCCGCCTGTTCGGCGAAGTTCATGATCAGATAAACGGCCAGGAACAACCCGACGATCTGCTTGATGGCGCCGAAGATGACCCATCCGGGGCCGGCCGTCAGCACAGCGGTCCACCATTTGCGATTGTTCTCCGGCGTCTTGGGCGGCATGAAGCGCAGGTAGTCGATCTGCTCGGCGATCTGGGCGATCAATGAGAGACAGACACCGGCGGCGAGCATCGTTCCGGCAAACGACACGCCATGGCCTGCTTGGCCATCGGTTCCGCCGCTGAACGCGAAGAAGTCACCGATCGCGTCGGGATGCTTGATCACCAGATAGAGGAACGGGAAGACCATCATGATCAGCCACAGCGGAGTCGTCCAGACCTGCAGCTTGGCGAGGGTGTTCATCCCGTAGATCACCAGCGGGATGATCAACACCGACGACAGCAGATAGCCAAGCCACAGTGGGATATTGAGACCCAGTTTGAGACCTTGAGCCATGATGGAGCCCTCGAGCGCGAAGAAGATGAACGTGAAGGACGCGAAGATGACGTTGGTCAGGACCGATCCATAATAGCCGAAACCGCTTCCGCGCGTGATGAGGTCGAGATCGATGTTGTAGCGCGCCGCGTAGTAGGCCAGCGGATAGCCGGTCAGCACAATGACGATCGCGAAGAACGCGATCCCGAGCAGTGCATTGCCGGTACCGTTGGCGATGCCGACGTTGGCACCGATCGCGAAGTCGGCCAGGTAGGCGATGCCACCCAGGGCAGAGATGGCGACAACACCCGGGCCCCACTTGCGATAGCTCCGTGGAGCGAATCGCAGTGTGTAGTCCTCGAGCGTCTCGCGTGCGGCGGCGGCCTGCGCACCGGTCGCGACGATACTGTGTTCAGCGCTCTCGATCTCACCGATGTCCTCGGTGAATTCCGATTCTCTCGACATACCTCTCCCTCACCGGACCCGGCATCAACCAGGGCTGGTCAACGCCTTGGCTGAAAGTAGGGACCAAGGGTTTCGGTCACTTGATCGATATGTTTCGTCTGTGAAAACTGCGGCGCGGCATGGAGTTCGAGGCTCTTAATGTCCGATTTGGGCGTATTTTGGGATTCATGGGACACGCATTCGTGGCGATGCGCACGTGTCCAGTCGCGCGCATGTCGAACCGACGAGATCTACCGCTGACCTGTGCGAACGTTCTTGTCGGTGCCGTGTCGTAGGTTGGTTTCAGCGAGATCGACGAAGTGATGTGAGCCAGGTCGGGCCGGTGATTGAGCGGTCTGTTCCTTTCGGAGATATGTGGGTTGTGGTCTCATGCTGCCCCTGTTGCTGTCTCTGGAAGGTGTGTCTCGTGTCGGGTCCGGGTTGGTCGATCGTGTCGTGGTGGAGTGACCCGTCGCCGTGGCCGGACCTACCGTCGCTGTTCACCGGCGGGTTACCGGCCGAGCAGGTCGGGTCGCGGGAGACGAATGATCTGCTCGGCGCGCTGGTCGCCGATGCACGCGGTGAGGCATTCCTGGCGTGGCATCGCTATCAGATCGCCGCTGAACTCCACACCCGCCTGGTCGGTGCTGAATCCGATGATCACGCCCTGTTGCTGCATGACGGGTTCGCCGACTGCGCCGCCCGGATCGCGGTGAGCCAAGCCATCAGTCAGGGTGCGGCCGAAAAGTTCCTGCATCAAGCGGTCGCGTTACGCGACCGTCTGCCACAAGTGGCGCAGCGGTTGCGCGAGGGGCGGATCACTGCCGAGTTGATCGTCAAGATCATCTCCCGCACCGAACTGATCGACGGCCAACCCTATGCCGCGGCGGTCGATGCCGAGATCGCCGCCGAACTCGACGCCCACACCACCGCCTGGTCAGCGCACCGGCTACGCGACATGATTGATCGCATCATCTTCCGGCATCACCCGGATGCGGTACGTGAACGCCGCCGCCAGGCCCTCGACAAACGTGGTGTGCACTCCACGAACACCGGTGACGGGATGGCCGAGATCTCGGCGACGATGGCCGCCGAAAACGTACGCATCGCCGCCGAGGCGGTCCGTGCACTCGCCGACGCA